>NZ_JAKJSI010000030.1:0-114699 GCF_050336695.1 Photobacterium minamisatsumaniensis
CAAACCGCGCGCTTTTCAGCACCTAGTCATCGTGATGCTGGCGTAATGACCGTGATTAAACGTGAGTTACTCGATTAAGCCTGATAAAGCTCGAGTGGAAAGCTGTCAGGATCTTTAAATAAATAGGGGCAACGCATTGTGCCCCTTCCCCTTTAGCATCCCCCTCCCCAAAAAACACCCATTAACACTTGCTTACAATTTCACTTCCGAAATATTGCTTATTTTGCCAACCCAAACAAACACTGCATTGTTATCTATACAATAATCACCAATTAAAATTAACAAGTCATTAACAAGAAAGCAGTGGGTAAATTCAGTCAAAAGGATTAAAAATGACAAATAAAAATAACCACAAAGGCATTCATGAGCTCTATCGTGAAAATCCAATAAACGCAGATAAAAAGGTTTTTGGAAGAACATCTGATCCCATTTCACGCAGGGGATTTCTTACTGGGCTTGGCACAATGAGTGCCATTTTAGGGGCTGAAGTTGTTTTCGGACGATTTATGCCAGCAGGGATGATCCCAGCAGCTTTTGCTGAAACAACCGAACAATTTGCACTAACGGGAAAGCACTCCGGTTTAATTGTTCTCAATGACCGCCCTATAAATGCAGAAGTTCCCGCTCATTTGCTCAATGACTGGATCACTCCCGCTGATAAGTTGTTTGTTCGTAATAATGGACTTCCCCCTGAAACTGTTGACCCGAAAAGTTGGACGCTAACTATAGATGGAGAGTCAACTAAACAAAGTAAAACGTTCACGATTCAAGAACTGAAAGATAAATTCGAGCATCATACTTATCAATTAACCATTGAATGTGGCGGTAATGGTCGTGCCGAATTTAATCCACCAGCAAAAGGGAATCAATGGACCACTGGCGCTGTTGGATCGCCTCAGTGGACAGGCGTAAGGCTACGAGATGTACTAGAAGATTGTGGGATAAAAGACGATGCGGTCTATATTGGCTATCATGCTGCGGATTCTCACCTAACTAGAGACCCAACCAAGACACCAATATCCCGTGGTGTACCAATAAATAAAGCGTTGGAGGATGAAGCTCTCATTGCTTGGGAAATGAATGGCGAAGCAATTCCGATGTTAAATGGTGCCCCTTTACGTTTGGTCTTTGGCGGGTGGCCTGCATCGACATCAGGAAAGTGGCTAACAGGTATTTCCATTCGCAATAAGGTGCACGATGGCACCAAAATGGGTGCTCCAGCCTACCGAGTTCCCTGCTCACCCGTAGCGCCAGGCGCAAAAGTAGACAAGGAAGACATGTGCATTATTGAACAGATGCCAGTGAAGTCTTTAGTTACCTACCCTAAATCCGGCGAGCGCCATAATATAAAAAATAAGTTTATAGCAAAAGGTCACGCTTGGGCTGGTGATAAGAGTGTGAAAGTTATGCATGTTTCCATTGATTTCGGGCAAACATGGCAAGAAGTTGAAATAACAAAGCCAGTCAATAAAAATGCGTGGCAACACTGGGAGGCTGAGCTGACTTTTCCTAAAAAAGGCTATTATGAAGTGTGGGCAAAAGCAACAGACAGCGATGATATATCGCAACCCATGATACTTCCCGGCTGGAATCCCAAAGGATACTTAAATAACGCCTGCCACCGAATTGCGGTTCAAGTTGTGTAGAGGGATTTTATGTATAAATGGATATTATTATCTTGCCTTTTCGTTATTCCAACGAGTTACGCCTCCGACCCAAAAGGACATGATGAGCAAACAGGGCTTATCATTGATACGGGCTACGAATTGGTTAAAGGAAATTGCACGGTGTGCCATTCGGCGAAAATTATTGTTCAAAACCGACTATCACGTGAAAGTTGGTTGGCGAGTATTCGGTGGATGCAAGAAACTCAAGGGCTATGGCCACTTTCTGTTAATGAGAAGCCTATTTTGGATTATTTAGAGAAGAATTATGGCCCAACAACGGTCGGCCGACGCGCCAACCTCCCCGCAGCATTACTTCCAGTAGGCAGCAAATAAATAAAATAGAAGGCATTACACAACGTGATGCCTTCTACTTCGTATCAAAAATTTCTATTTAGGGCTTAACCCATTCAAGCTCAATATTACCGCTACTGTTAAAACTTACGGAAAGTGTAGCCTGTGCATTACCATATACATCCAAGCCTAACAGGTAGAAGGAAGACAAATTTGAGAGGTGTGGTGAAACTGACGTTTCTCTCGCTACATTCGATATATTTGGGCATGTATAGTATCTATATGGTATTGGATTTGCCGATGATGGATTAAATGGACCAACACATAATCGGTCTGTATATAGAAAGCCGTAGTTGTATTTCAGTTCCAAAACCGAAAGGAAGGTATCATCCTCACTCTTTAAATCAAAACTTCCAAAGCTATTTATCTGGTTGTTTTGGTTTGTGTATTTAACCGTGGTGGTATCTCTGTCTATAATCGCAACATTGGTTGAGTTATACGACGCTGGAGAGCGAGTTAATCTTGCTGCTACATTCGTAGAAAGAATATTATCATTATTTTTTAAAAGTATGGCTGAGTGCTCTGTACCTCGACTTACAGACCAATCTAACCTTGATATCTCTTCACTACTGCCAGTGTAAGTTAGGTTGTAGTTTTTAATACTCGCGCCATTATTTTGGATGCTATTACTCTCTTCAATGGACAATTCATTGAAATTCAATGCTGGTGGCAACACAGCGCTAATCGGGACAACGCCATTGGCATTCTCCCCCCAACATGTATCTTGCACGGCACCTGACTTGGTTGTTAACTCAACACAAACATCCATATTCTGGGATTTCTCCGTGGAAATATAGAAAAACGCCGACTCAAGGTCACTACTGGCAGAGACCGCAGAGGTACTGTAAGCATTAGGGCTAATAAAATGAGGGTAACCATTCGACTGACTAGATACTCGCCAGTCGTAGTCCTCTATATTATTGTTTGTGTATTTTCTTTTAAACGTTATTGATGACACCTCCTCACCATCGCCCAATTCAAACAGGACAAAGACTTCCGCCTGCATTCTTCCGTTCGCGTATATTCTGTCATCACCCGAGTTGCGCATAATCCGCAAATCATTAATCTCATTTCCTGGTGGTAAAGGTGGATCGTTTGCTAGCACTACCGAACTAAACATAGAACATATGATAACTGGAGCAACTATATTTATGGTCATTTCATATTTCTCTATCTGAAGCTGACTAATACGTTTCTTATTTAATAACGTGACGATATTTCAGGTCTAAATTAAGCCGCGCCCACTATATTTTCACCACCCCACTGTGCACTCGTACCAGCTTGTGTATTTCGAGCGTAGTCCATTAGGCGCTGCATTGTATTATTCGCATCGCTCTTCAAACTCTCAGGGCTAATCAAAGACAGCTTAGCGGTAGCATTAATAAAACCAGCAGTGCTTTTGGGCGTATCCGCCCCATCCTTTTTAATATCAGTCGCTTTGTCTGCAATTGATTTAGGATCTTTGCTTAAACTAAAACTTCTTTTCGACCAATCAACTCTGACATCGACACGTTTTTTAGGGTCAATATAATAATGTCCCTTACCAAACATCGGTGTGGTTTTTTTAAGGTTCTCTTTCGTTTTTATTCCTCCTTTTGCCATTCCGGAGGTGAATTTAATAATTGTTGCCGCCAGTTTTAATTTACTGTCATCTTTTATCGTACCCGCGAGGTCGACTGTTGAACCGATAGCGCCGTATACATCGGCTGTAAGCCCCGTTAACTTGTATGTACTTGCATGCGAAAGTTGTTTGCCTAGGTTTTTGCTGGCAAACCCTGTTACTTTGGTAAACTTCGTAGCGGCGCCAGCTGCTTTACCCACGGTTTTAAAGCCATTACCCAATGCAGATACGGCACCTTTACCGCCACTCGCAATTGCTGAGATAAGACCCGTCGTAGCAGACGCAATTGACAAACCTTTCTGAGCTGGATGATCTGCGTCTAGAGAGGCTGATGCCATATCGAGTGCTCCAGATACTGCGCCAGCAACACCTGCAACTACTCCCAAGCCAACGACCAGTGCAGCCCCTCCGGTAACGACCGCAGCAACCGCAACGGCAATACCAATCACAACAGAGACCAGAGCTTTAAAAAATGCACCTATGTTAAACCGACCATCAGGGTCCACTTGGTTTACAGGATCGTTTAATACATACGTATACCCATTGATACCGCCTTTCTCAAATGGTGCCATCTCATGGTCGTATTGCATAAACCGCCGCTGAGTTGGATCATAAAGTCGGTAACCTAATCCCGTATGATAAACGCCAACTGTGCTCTCAAAACGGTGACCGTGGAATCCATATTGAGTTAAATCAATGATTAAATCGACAGTATCATCAAACATCATTGCATTGATTGGCAATGATGTCGCCGCTGCACTTAAACCAAGAGTCATGCTGCTCGATTTTAAAAATTGTCGCCTGCTTAGATTGTCCATTTTCTTATCCTATGATTATCCAAATGGTGTAAATACTTTATGGTCTGCACTACTGCTAACGCTGCCGACATGATCAGAACTAACCGTTTTGTATTTAATATCGAAGTTAACTTTCCCATTTGCATTTAATGCCGTAATAGAGGCTCCGGTATCAATGCTTCTTAAGCTCATTAAATTTGAGCCCGCTCTAAGCGCGACTAATTCACCGTCGTGATTAAACATTTCACTCGAGTCAATTCCGTTTAATGCAAATATTTGCTCGCCAAGCGCATTGTAGCGATACTCTTTAATAAGCTTATTTTCTGGGGTAAGAATTTTTTCAACCTGGTTGTTGCCGCTATAACTATATTTGATGCCATTACTGCCTAAAGTTTGATTACCAAACTCATCATATTCAAAATGTTGATTAAGATATGCCGAGTGGGAATTATAGATAGACATTATCCGCATTGGGTTCGTCGCATCGTACGTGTAGAGTTCTATATTATGCTCATCGTTTTCAAAAATGGTTTCGCATTTCGTAATGTTATTAAATTCATCATAGTTAAATAACTGTTCTTTAATTTCATTCTCATGCGGATCAAGCGGATATGTATTTCCCTCAACTTTATAATGGATTACCCTTCCAAGTTGATCATAGATAAAGGTTTCTTCGGTCTGCTTATTCCCATTATTGCTTATGCGAGTGCTAACCCTGAGGGTATCGTCATAGTGTGTCGCAATACTCAATGTCTCTAGACCATTAACAGCCCACTGCCTTTTGCTTTCAAGCCCAATATCGTTATAAGTAACCACTAATTCAACGTCGTTCTCGTTACCAATAAAGCGGTAAAATACGGGACGGGAATAGGCATCATATTCTGTTGAACCTGTAAAAGTCTCACTACCAACAGTCATGATGGTTTTGATGACACGCCCAAAATCATCGTGTTTTAACTCTATATTTGCTCCTGCAAAGTCAGAGATGTTGAAAAGTGTACCTACAATCGAATTTGAGAACGACATGCTCAACGGTGATTTACTCATCACCGACGAAGTGACTCGTGCTAAGTTACCCGCGCTATCCCTATCGTATTCAATATCACTATTAACGTTATGACATGATTTCAGTTCGCCTGACTGGTTATAGGTATAATAAGCGGTAGACTTTGGGTCACCGTCGATATAGTCACTTAATACTTGCTCGGTAACTTCATCATAAGTGAGATTTCTTGTTGCGCCATTTGGCAATATGATTGTTTGGGGATTCCCATTTACATCAAAGTCTTGGTATGAATATTCACAGCCGTTATAGCGTTTTCTTGTCACTCTTCCTAAATCGTTATATTCCTTTTCGGCAATAAGCACGTCATTAACATGTATGGTAGTAACAAGTGATTCAGAAGAACGTGAATCATAAGCAAAACGTTCAGTGACCGTCTCGCCATCGGCGTGGATTCGTCGTTCAATCACTCTCTCTAAACCATCGTACTCATACTCAATCTTTGCACCTAAAGAAGTGGTCGCGTTAGAAAGCAGCCCCTGAACGTTATAGCTATTTTCCGTTGTATATAAATGCCTGCCATTTGCATCAGAATGGGATTCAGAAACCAAACGGTCAGCTTCATCGAACCGCTGAGTCGTTCGATTCAACCCATCAATCCACTTACTCTTTGACAAAGTGACAGGATCATAATCAAAGTTCTCCACCATGCCTGTAGGATGAACTATTTTGCTCACTTCTCCCCACTCATCATAATCGTATGTGGTCGTCATCTTAAGCTGACGATCAGGAAGATAGTCATAAGCGGTATAACTGTCTTTTTCACCAACATTGTTATAAGTCGTCTCAGACAAGATAAACTGTTCGCTATTTATTTCAGCATACTGTCGACGCTCTGCGCCCTCATTATTGAGTTCTGTAATGAGTTTGATCCCATCAGGCTTAATCTCAATAACCTTGTTCTCTTCAGCACCAACATGCTGTTCATATTGCGTTGCTGATACAGCGATACCTCGAAGCTCAAGTACTTCTTCTTTGATATTATTATCGCTTCCCCACGCCACTTTCATTTGTATCGTGTCGTTTACCGAAGTAGAAATCACTTTCTGATTAATGAGGTCGAACTCTTCATATTTATTAACTTCGGTTCCATCGGAGTAACGGTTTGTACGGTGAATCTTAAAGCAGGACGAGTCGCGGGTGTATTGACTATCGTAAACAACCTCATTGCCATTTAAGGCTTCACGTTCTATTTTCTTGCGGCCAAATCGTATTTTATCGCTTCGATCTGTATAGTGCTCATAGTCAATCGTGACGTTAGAAAACGTTTCTTTCTTTAGTAGACAAACTTTATGCTCAGATAGCCCCTCTATCATTTCATATTCATAGTGCTTAGTATTAGTTACATCAATATCACCTCCATTAGGTACTATCGATTGTTTTTTAAGTTTGTTCCTAAACCCAAATGGCGACGGCTCTATTGCTCCATCGCCGTTCTCATGAAAATATTCTCTTATCTCCTTCGTATTATCTAACCCAGTGAATTCAAGTTGGTTACCCCATTCATCAAATGAGAAACTTTCGTCCATCGTTCTTGTTTCACCAGATCGATTATGAAGCTTTACTCGTTTTGTTTTCAAAAAAGAATACTGTGGGACTTGCTGCGAAATATCTCTGCTTTCGTCACAGTAATAATCGTATTCAGTTTCCTGATACGGGCTGCCATCGGTATACGCAACCTCAGAAGTTACAAGGTGATACTTATTGTAGGTTCTTTCTATGCGCTTGTTACCAATGAACTCAGTGCATTCGTATCGATAATCTTTATTTTCCTTAAAAAGAGTATCTTCACCTGCTTTATAAGCTCTAGTCCCGAACGCACCTAAATAGTTTTTTTGAGAGTACTCATAATTGTGAACAACCGTTGGTTGATCAGCACCAAGAAAGCGTTGTAATTCGGTGACATAAGGGACATATTCCATAGGAGTACCGGAAGGAGTACTAAAGCCATAATCCCGATAACGAACCCTTTCTTCTAGGCCACTAGGGTACACGCACGACTCTATCAGCATGACACTCATTGAACCGATATACTTATAATTAAACGTCGTATATTTAGAGGTATCATTGGGTATACATGCATATTTCAGCGCTTTCCCGTGCCCCTCCTGCGCTAAATATAGCTTTACCTCAGAAACAAGATTACTGTCATCCCATAGCTGCACAGACGTAATCCATTTATCCGACCAGGTATCAATATTTATAAACAGGCCATTTTCATCGCTAACTCTATATAGCGTCTGTTCGTTGTACCTACTGTAGTAACTGAATGTAAGGACTCGGCCTATCGGTGATATTTTTCGAACTAGCAAGCCACTCGAATAATCATACACTTCAGTATCGCCAGAAGAGTGATACACAAATATCTCACCACTTTTCGTTCCTGACGTATTTTTATAATGCACTTGGATATTTTTGATCTTATGGTATGGCATTTCGTAGCGGCCAAGGCTGCTATTCCATCTAATCTTAAAGTTTGACCCATCACATAATGTTAACTCTGAAGTTGCTGATCTAAAACGACCAATAGGCATACTCCAACCCACACCAAAACCTGAATCAAACGTATTAAATGAGCTATACGTCAGTGCACCTGAAAAAATAGGCCCTAATAAATCGTTACCTGTTAACGTTATTGTATTTATAGATGCAGAATACGTACCTGTTCTGGGGTCTACACCCGTATCTAAAAAATCTGAAAAGTTAAAGGCATTACTGGTAATCATTACATATCCCTATGGTATTTATTAGATCAGTATTAAATGCAAATGAAGGTAGTTAAGATGTAAACTATATTTAGGTTGTCACGGAACTAATACAAAAATATGACGGTTATATAACAAAAGCCATTCAATCATTATTTATTACTAGATATAACAATATTTTTATTTTATCTATTTATTTATAAAAGATTTTCATATAAAACAAAATCGACCGTTTGCTATAAGTGACACTTTACATAATAAATAAACACACTAAACAAGCCAAAGTAATAACTAAGCGCACATGCATCAAAGCACCTACCTAACCTCTCGAATAACTATTACCACTCAGTAAAAGTAATTTGACCATAAGCCAGATTATCAACACAGGTGTGATAAAGGATAATACCCATACAGAATGAGTACGAATAATACATCTCTACTTTTAAAATACTCGTACTCACCTAAGTTAATTCAATCAATTTGCTCAAGAAGCTGCAATATAGAAAGGTCATTATGAACGCTATAAATATGGTCGTGTTTACACTTCTTATTACACTATCAACTCCCATATTCGCTGATATTAATAACAACAGTAGCAACACTTGGGTAAATGTTGCTGATAGTAGCCATCGCGCTAATGTTAACTCACATAGAACCAATCAAATGAGCATTAAAAATCAACAACTTAAAACTAATAAAGAAGAATGGCGTATCAATATTCCTTCATCATTAAAATATGCACGAAAAATAGAATACAACACGCGACCATGTCATATTCATCGCTCTTCAATTGAAATATAGTCAGTTCGTCTATAGAGTTTATTAAGTGCTTTTTTACCCAACCCAGCCCAAACAATGTCCTGCTATTTACATTCCAATATCAAACAGATAATAGTCTCGTGCACTATTATCTGTTTGAACCTTTTCAACAATTCCTTTCGAAAATTGTCTAGCATCTATACTGGTTAAGCATGTAACTGACATTTGGACTCTCTAGGAACGACTATGACTGATAAATTCATAAAATCGAAAGCTGCTGTGGCATGGGCTGCAGGTCAACCTGTATCTATGGAAGAAGTGGATGTTATGCTCCCTCGTGCTGGTGAGGTACTTGTGCGTATCATAGCCACAGGGGTATGTCATACTGATGCATTTACACTTTCAGGCGATGATCCTGAGGGTATTTTTCCTGCGATCCTAGGGCATGAAGGCGGCGGTATTGTCGAAATGATCGGTGACGGCGTTACTAGCGTTGTGGTTGGCGATCATGTCATCCCCCTCTATACCCCTGAGTGTGGCGAGTGTAAGTTTTGTCTATCCGGAAAAACAAACCTTTGCCAAAAAATACGAGAAACCCAAGGTAAGGGCCTAATGCCAGATGGCACGACCCGCTTCTATAAAGACGGTAAACCCATTTATCATTATATGGGCTGTTCAACATTCTCGGAATACACCGTATTGCCTGAAATATCCTTAGCGAAAGTCAATAAAGCAGCACCGCTTGAAGAAGTCTGTTTACTCGGCTGTGGTATCACTACGGGTATGGGCGCAGTATTAAATACAGCCAAAGTCCAAAAAGGTGACACTGTCGCAGTATTTGGTCTTGGCGGAATCGGTCTTTCAGCCATCATAGGGGCCCAAATGGCTGGAGCCAGTCGCATTATCGGCATTGATTTCAACGAAACAAAATATGAACTAGCGACCAAACTTGGCGCGACTGATTGTATAAACCCACAAAAATATGAAAAGCCAATCCAGGATGTCATTGTTGAATTAACCGATGGTGGCGTTGATTACTCATTTGAGTGTATTGGTAATGTCAATGTCATGCGCTCTGCCCTTGAGTGCTGCCATAAAGGTTGGGGAGAATCGGTCATTATTGGTGTCGCCGGGGCAGGCCAAGAAATTTCCACTCGCCCGTTCCAGCTCGTAACTGGGCGTGTATGGCGCGGCTCTGCGTTCGGTGGCGTTAAAGGGCGTTCTGAGCTGCCTGAGATCGTTGAACGTTATATGGCCGGTGAGTTTGCTTTAGATGATTTCATTACCCATACCATGGGGCTTGAAGACCTTAATCACGCGTTTGATCTTATGCATGAAGGTAAAAGTATCCGTAGTGTTATTCACTTCGACAAATAACATGATCAATTGACGCCACTGTGAACACAAACTTTTAGCAGGCACTTAACGAATTATGACAACTGCGGGCTTATTCCAAAATATTGTTTCTTTATGGGCAGTGGTCGATCCGGTTGGGTCGATCCCTGTTTTCATTGCAGCTACGGCAGGCATGAATGCAGCCCTTAAGCGCAAAGTAGCGTTACGTGCAGTGTTGATGGCCTTTTTGGTGCTGTTTGGGTTCATGGTCGGCGGCCAATTGCTGCTCGAAGCTCTCGATATTCAGCTCGAGGCGTTCCAGATTGCAGGCGGATTAGTACTATTACTCTTTGCGCTTTCTTTAATTTTTGCTGATAGCAGTAAACCTGAGAAAGAAAGTGAAATGTGTGACGGTAAAGAGCATGCGCTTGATATTTCCGTTTTCCCCTTAGCTGTTCCTTCTATTGCTGGTCCAGGTGCAATGACGGGCGTGGTCTTAGCGACAGATAAGTACCGTTATTCATTGCACGATCAATTCACCACTTTCGTTGCTTTGATCATTGTCCTAACCTTTACTTATTTGTTTTTCTTACTCGCCAACAAAATTCAACGAGTCATTGGTACAAGCGGTGCGAGTATTGTAAGCCGTGTAATGGGGCTAATCCTTGCTTCAATTGCGGTGCAAACCATTCTAAACGGCCTAATGGCCTTTCTTGAAGGTGCTTAACTTCCAGCATCAATCAACTGGTTACACGTAAATAGTTAATATATTAATCTCCTACTTCAACACTTCCTATAAGATATAGCCAAACATCTTTATTCGTCCTTTCATACTCAAAAACTTGATTATTACCCACCAGTAAAAGTTATTTATGTTTTTACGCGATTATCATCCTTCTGCGTATCAATATAATACTCGCCAACAAGGTTACTGGCTCAGACGGTGAGTAACCAGAATTTCTAAATGTGAATAATGCGACAAGGTGGAAAACAGTATGTCAAAGATTGTTGTTGTTGGAGGCGGTGCAGCAGGCTTAGAGTTAGTAACTCGTTTAGGTAAAAGCTTTGGTCGCAGCAATAAGCATCATGTTATTTTGGTTGAGCCTTCAACCCATCATTATTGGAAGCCTCGTCTACATGAGATTGCTGCAGGGACTTTTGATGATGAACTTGATGCCGTAAATTACATTCAGCACGCCCGCTGCAATAAATATCAATTTGTACAAGCAGCGATGACAGATCTAAACCGTGAAACCAAGACGCTGCAATTACGCTCTGAAAATGGCACAACCTCAGAACTTGATTACGATTACTTGGTCATTGCTGTTGGGGCCATCAGCAATGATTTTAAAACACCAGGTGTAAGTGACCATTGCTTGTTCCTTGATTCTTCCGTTCAAGCTCAAAAAGCATGGCAACAGATCAACCCTTTACTCAGAGCTGAAGGCCAACACCATTTATCCATCGTTGGCGCTGGTGCAACAGGCGTTGAATTAGCCGCAGAGCTAGCGAAAGTAAGTGCAAAGTTACAGCGCTATCGCCATGGCGCTGAACTCAAGATTTCACTGATTGAAGCTTCTGAGCGTGTATTACCCGCTGGCCCAGAATGTATGTCAGCAAAAGTACAAAGCCAACTAGAAAAACAAGGGATTACTGTTCGTACCAATACCCGAGTACAGCGTGCAGAAGAAGGGAAACTAATAACATCCGACGGTGAGGTTATTAACGCTAATCTGCAAGTATGGGCTGCTGGTATAAAATGTGCAGAATGGCTAACGAAACTCGATGGACTAGAAACAAATCGTTTGAACCAACTTAAAGTTGACGAAAACCTTCAATCAACAATTGATGATGCGGTATTCGTTATGGGTGATAGCGCTGAATGCCCACAGCCTGACGGTTCGTTTGTACCGCCTCGTGCACAAGCTGCAAATCAAGCTGCAGCCCACTTGGCAAAACAGTTCAAACGATTACTAAAAGGTAAGTCTTTAAAGCCGTTTATATTCAAAGACGGCGGAATGGTGATCGCAGTTGGCCACGACTATGCCGTTGGCAGCTTAATGAGTGGAAAACTAATATTGAGAGGTCGATTAATTCGTAATCTCTACGACACCATTTTCCGCCTCCACCAACAAATTTTATTCGGCTGGGGACGCGTAACCGCACTTGTACTGCTCAAACGTATTAAATGTGCATTAAACCCATACTATAAAAGAAATATTTCCTAAGCCAACCATTGAACCAAAGGGAGGAGCTTTAGGCTCCTTCTTGCATTAACGCATATATAAACAATTAATATATTGGAACAACAATCATGTGGTCTAAACTTCGTGGCTCTCTACCTCTGCAGCTGATGCTGGCAGCCGTTTCTGCTTGGCTAATCGCATTAGCGTTCTCAACCACAACCGATGTTGTTCAGCAAGGCTGGTATCAATTACTTATGCTGGGCAAAACAACTTATATTGGTTTACTGAAAATGATCGTTGGCATTGTCGTCATGCTTTCATTATTACAAGGCATAACGAGTATTGGTTCGATTGTACGTTTGAAGAAAATCGGCTTTCAAACATTACTGTTTTATAGTTTCACCACTTTTATTGCAATTAGCTTAGGTCTGGGCGCTTCACTACTATTACCAGCTTGGCAACCATTAACGGAATTTGCGCCTGTTGCAGATGGCGTAAAATTAATCAGTGAAGATGCTGCGGGTGGCACCGCAATCATAACTAAGCTATTAAACATGGCATTAGTTAATCCAGTGTCAGCTTTAGCTGAAGGCAATTTGCTGGCCGTCGTCGTGTTCTCGTTTATGCTTGGGATCGCCTTGCTTTCATCACTCCCAGCCAAGCATCCTTTATATGATCTGCTTGATGGGTTAAGTAAAGGTGTGAATTCCATCGTGCGGGGCATTGTTCGATTATCTCCAATCGCTATTTTCGCTATCGTATTTGATTTTACAGTGAATGGCGGTGAATCATTATTCGAACAATTAGCGTTATTCGCTTTGCTAGTATTAGCACTAACTGCTATTCATGGTGCAGTTGTATTACCTACGATTGCAAAAGTGGCAACCGGAATTAAATATACAACACTGTTTAAAGCAATATCAGCCCCCTTAGCGATGGCCTTTGCAACATCTTCTAGCTCGGCAGCGCTACCTTTGGCAATGCGAAGTGCAGAGGAAGAACTAGGCGTGTCACAAAGTACAAGTAGTATGGTACTACCACTGGGTGCTGTTATGAATATGGATGGGACTGCACTATTCGAAGGTGTTGCGGCGATATTCTTAGCTCAACTGTTTGGTGTTGATTTAACGACCACAGGCTTAATCATGATCTTCATTATGGCAATGGTCTCATCGGTTGGCGCACCAGGTATGCCATCAGGTTCAATGTCTGGTATGCAATTAGTACTGCTTGCTGCCGGTATTCCACTAGAAGCTATTGCTATACTACTGATCATCGAGCGTCCACTCGATACATTCCGGACAGCTGTGAATGTAGAAGGCGATCTGGTTGCGTCTTTGGTTATAGATAAGTGGCAACAGCGCTCAATTCCAGCTCCAGTTCAAACATTGGCAAAGGATGCCAGCCTTATTGGATAATTCATTATTATCAAGCACTCTACGTTAGAGGTTTATTCTGTGGGCAAAAAAATCCCCACCGCCTTATACACTTTCAACTAGAAAGAAACTAAAGTGGTAGGGATTTTCTTTTTGCAGTCAGACATTCAAGCTTTCTTCAACAAGCAGCATGAAGTAGTCCGCTACAGGCGTTTATGCTCTTTTCAAGCCATACTCTGGCTTGTGCGAGGTGATGCTTGCGACGTTAAATCTTCAAACTCACCTTCAATGGTTGAACCATTTTGTTGATATGCTTGCTGCTTTGCGGCTTCTTCATAAGCTGTTTGGATTTTTTTCTTCACGAATGGCTTGGCTATCAATGCGGCAATGCCGATAAACAGTCCAACAACAGCTGCAAAAATCACAGTAAAGAAACCAATCACAAGAGCAACAACACTAGTAATGATATTTTTCATCGTATTCTTTTCTCTTTCTTAATCACTTGGCTTTAATTTACCTCACTGAAAATGAACAAACCATGAACAGTACATTAATCTAAAGCAAAAAAGCCCTCTTACGAGGGCTTAGAAACAACTTACATCAGTGTAGTTAAGCTTCTTATTGCGCTATTTCTGAGAAACAGGGATACCCACACCACGCGTAATGTTACGTTCTTGGACATAAACGACTGGCGTCCATGCCGGTACTATCATCTGACCGTCTTCAAATGACGCACCGTTCGCAAGTTCAACACTGTGTAGCTTGCTTAAGGCTAACTCTGCATCTTTTGGAGCATCAATCTTCATCTCGTCTGGCGTTGCATTAATGACAATCACTAATCCATCAACCGTACTATCAAGATCTTGGCCTGCACTTATACCATTATCAATCGACATTACGACTAAACCCGGTGTCTGTTGAGCGCCTGTATTGTGGAAATCAACACGCTTCTTAACCTCTTCACCACTAGGTAATGCCATTAATGGGTAGGATTGACGTAAATTTGCGAGCTCTTTATAGAAAGCTAACATCTGAGACATTTCTTTATTTGTTACCTCAGCATTAACGCCCGCGCCTTCAATAACATCTTCGATGATATCGTAGTTATCGCCATCTTTATCTTTACGTGGTAAGCCTTTATTCCAGTTGTTATCTTGTAATGTAAAATCGACAAGGTTATACCAATCACCAGAATCGTATGAGTCACGCTGCATTGATTTCGAGCGAAGTAGTTCAGATCCCATGTGAGTAAAAGGCATAGCCTGCCCTAACATTGCTGTCGCTAAAGACACCGCCTGAATACGTACACGATCTTCTACTGTTACACCGTAAGGCGTTTTGTATTGGTTGTTATCCCATAAGGTTTGGTTATCGTGCTTAGATACGTAATTCTGAATCTCAGATGGATTCACAGCATACCCAGCAGGCACACCATTATAATCAATTTCATCCCCACGAACGGTATCGCCTTTTGAATCAACCATGACGAAATCTTTTAAGTTCCCCGCCATACCTAAGCGAGTTAAATCAGCGTAGTGAAGCGCTAACTCAAGTGTCTCTGCATCAGGTGTTGCTAGGTCATTAGGCTTCACATAAATACCATTACCGAAGCCCTGCATTTTGCGAAGATTTTCCTCACTGTCAAACGGGCTGCCACCGCGTACCGCATCACGCAGGCGATCAGAGAAACTGCCGATACCAGTACCACCTAAATTGGGTTGAGTGGCTTGCGTAAACAATGCATTACCTTCAACTTCACCAAAGTCCCAACCTTCACCATAAAAATAGGTATTAGGGTCAACTTTTTTCACCGCTAATARTGAACGTTCCATTTGATCGAGTGGGTGGTGCCCCATTAAATCAAATCGGAAAGAATCAATTTTATAATCACGCGACCATACAATTAACGAGTCGGTGATCATTTTTTCAAACATCGCGCGTTCAGGTGCAGTATTCGAACAACAAGTCGAATTCGTAACATTGCCTGTCTCAGGGTTTAGCCGTTGGTAATACCAAGGCACAATTTTATCGAGTACAGAAGTACGAGCTTCGGGGCCTGCCGAGTTCGTGTGGTTATACACCACATCCATAACCACGTTCATTCCAATATCATTTTTGACCGACATAATCGCTTCGCGCAATTCTTTAATTCGAACAGGTCCTTCTGCGTCTGTTGCGTACGAGCCTTCAGGCACAGTGTAATGGAATGGGTCATAGCCCCAGTTAAATGAATCGACATCTGAAACATAGCGGTTTAGTTCTTGAACTACCGGATTTTCAGCTGTGTCACTTTCTTTAACTTCGGCTAATACTTCAGAAATGAGCATATCTGTACCGCAATATTGCTTGAATTCTGAAGAATTAACGCCACTGTTTACTTTACACAGTTTGCTAAATGGTTCATCGATATCAGCCACTTCATCTGGATTTTCATTAATTGTCGCTATATCAAAAATAGGTAATAAATGGAGGTGTGTAACACCACTTTCACTTAACGATTTAAGGTGTTCTACAGGCACAGTATCTGGCTGACTGAATGCCTTAAACTTTCCTCTCGCATTTTCCGGCGTCGAGGCATCTAACGCTGAAAAGTCACGTACATGTGATTCATATATCACGAACTGGCTTGGGTTTGTTTGGTCAATGGGCCGTTGAAGGTCGTCCCACCCTGTTGGTTTAAGGTTTGTGTCATTAAGGTCAATAACCTGACTATATTCAGAGTTCATGGATAAGCTTAATGAATATGGGTCGGTAACTTGATAGCTCTCAATCTTGCCAGACACCGGATGGAATACATCGATTAAATAGCGGAAATAAGTACCACTCGGTGCCTTATCGGTTAACAATGACCAAATACCGGATTGATCATCGTAGTCCATTTGTAAGCGACCAAGTTCTTTTTTATCATTATTAAACAAGACTGCGACAATATTTTGTGCCGACGGTGACCACACTTTAAATTGAGTGTCGTTACCTTTAATCACAGCACCTAACTCTGCCGTTTGTGCATTTTCGGCAAACAGCTGATCAAGCGCCCCCGCAGACTGCACTTTTGTGCCAGCGATAAGTACACCGTTATCATCAACCGCCAATACGGCTAACTCAGCTTTAATAACCGGTCGAATATCGATTGATGCATCAATAGCAAATGCAGGTTTATTCGCTAAGTGCGGAAATTTAGCTTTCACGTCAGCAGATAATACTGTTGGCTCTAACACTATATACTCAGCGTTATACGTATTATTACTGTCAGGGCCAAAGCCGCCCTCTAACTCAACATATAGGCGAACTTCATCTGCATTGGTTGCCTCATCCCAAATAAGCGTGTGCCCTTCGACTAAATGAGCGCTCGCATTCGCAACCCCAAAAAGTTGCACGTAAGCGTCACCGCGTTCATTGTAAGAAGCCGTACTTCCAGGTAGGTAAGACGCTGTACGATCAGGGATTTCGACAAAGTCCACTTTCCCGTCACTACCAGACAGGTTACTTAAATTATCATCCCGAATAATAAAATTAACGCATTCTGTGTCACCATTTTTAAGCTTTAACTTCCAATAAGGACCGTATTCATCAACACCTACAGGCTTAATACTGTCATCATCCCAACCAGAGTTCGTATCTAACGCGCGATCACATGTTTCGTTATTCCAAACATGTAAGCTGTACTGATCGTAACTTGCGGAACGATTCCGTTCCGTACCATTTTTAGCCACCATATAAATGACAGTTTCATTCTCCCCAGCCACTACGGGTTCATCAACGGCGCCGCTCGCTGGTATAGAAGCAGAAGGGCCATCGGTTGCCGGTAATTCAATATCAATTGATGGTGGATTGGTCGTGTCAAAATAGCCATCACCCGTATTATCGTTAGAAGAACTATTACAACCAACGAACAGAACGACAGAACAAAGAGGTATAACGGCTTTAGCGACCACAGATAATTTAAAGTTCACGATGTTTCCCTTAATACTCATAATTTTAATAGGGGGAAGTAGAAAAATTTGAGTTTGTTTTTATGGCAGGAACAATACTGAACTTGTTGGACTACAATCTGTGATCAAACGCTATTTGATTGATAAGAAAGCAGAAATAGATGCTAAATTTGGCACCGCATCACTAAATGTACATGCTATTTATTATTATCTGTTGTGCACCGTATTTTACATTGGTCACAGAACACCTTAGATCTTAAGTTAATATTTATATTATTAATCTAAAGCGACGCTTAAACCAACAGATATCGTATAGGCTGATAAATCGTCATGAGCAACTAACTGGCTAGCTTCAGCATACCCATACCAATCTTGATTAAAGGCACCCGATATACCAAAATGCATTCTTCCATATACATTATCATCCGATTCCACAACAATCGGTAATATACTTCCAGAGTGATTCGACTTTAATTGTGAAATTATACGTTCATTTCCACTTGCTATATCATAATGTACATACGCTTTCGCATAAGGTTGAAACACCCCGAACGGCGTCCTCAAAGGATGAGAGATACTTACACCTGAAATTAACATTGTCGATTCAAGTGCATTGATATTGTCAACTTTTGAGATTAAGTAGTTTGAATTCGATAACGATACACGCTCGGAGTAACGATCGGTATCCGATAATGTATATTGAAGGTTACTTTCTAATGCGACATTCAGATAATTATAATTAAATACATACCCACTCCCTAATGAGAACACCCAAATATCTGAATCTACCTCGTTGGCATTATTAATTACGGTATCGCTGTAGAGGGTAACTTGACGCTCAATATCAGTATCCATAACCGCATAGCTGGCGGTAAAATCAACATACCAAGCATTACGAAAGTAGCTAAAGTAACCTGATGCAATCATTCCATCAATTTCGTTTTCACTATTTTCTGTCAATGGCTTATAAAATGGCAACCCCAACGTTAAACCAAATAAATAATGTTCATTAAATAAGTAATCTCCCCCTAATGTTAATGAGTAGCCACTTTGTTCTTGTTCTGCGCCCTTCTGTAGCGAGACGTTATCATTAATTGATGCGTTATCCATTCGAATATAGGTATCTAATCGAGAGTAATCATTAATAAGAGGACCATCGTTGAATCGGACTTCATCATTGGTTAAAAATGAGTTCGTTTTTGTCGATGACCGATAACTCGCAGTCCTTTCATTTACAGCAATAGAGCGTAGAGAGGTAGAATCAGCGTTTTTTAGCTTACGCTGTAATTTTTTACCTATCTTATCGCCTCTTACGCTGTTTGCCATTTGCTTCAAATCTGAGACGGCCGCATACACTTCATTAGAAAGTCGACTAGAAATTGAATCTTTCGCAGAGTCATCATTTGCCCACGCACATGAACAAAAAAAACCATAAACACATGAAAAACCACAACATAAATGCTTTAATGACAAACGCATATCGCCCCCAAAATATCACTTTCTTCTAATAATCAAAATATGAAAGTGCTTATTGCTATACCAACGAACTAAGTATAGAAAGGTAGGCAACAGGATTTTGTCGCAAAAATAATCATTACGGCTTATTTTTGTTAACAAATAAGTACAGAATGGCAAAATAACCAGAATCTATACACTAAGTAACAGCTTTGATAGTAGAAACATAAAATATATGTCAAAATTGAGGCGATTAATGAATTGTTATTGGCACGCGTATGACAGAAAAAAGTACAACAAACATAGTAAAGATTGGTAATACGCATTTCTTTGATCTTGAGAAAAAGTGCCTTTTTACTCTAAAGCAAACCATAAAGCTAAACAGAGCTGAGCGTGAAGTTCTAAACGAACTCATCGTTGCTTCACCAGCCATGGTATCTAAAGAAGCTTTACTCAGTGCTGGCTGGGCAAGAAAAGAGGTGGCAACAACATCATTATTCCAAACCATTCGTACACTCAGAATTAAGCTAAAAGAGCAAAACACAGGTGATACCATAGTCCTAATTCCAAAGCTTGGTTATCATATCATTACTAATGGCTATGCTGATAAACAAGATATTAATATCCCAATAAAAGAAAATAAAAAGGCTCTCTCAGCAAGTAAAAACAAACCATTATTTTTGGTCGGGGGCATTATTATTGCCTTTCTGGCTCTTATTTCTTACTTTTTGATTTTAAATAAAGAAACATCATACAACTACCTCGTTGAATTAGACGATGACAATAATACCATTGTATTGATTTCTCAACATGCTGATGATCTTAGCTACTTAATTAACTACACCGATACTTATATAAAGCCCTCCTCCAGCGTTACTAACAAACTACTTTTCATTGCGAAATCTAATGAATTTTATTCAATCGCGGTTTGTGACAAAACAAAAAGTGGTTGTAAAAAAAATACATCTCATGCCGTAAGCTTCAAGCATAATGATATAAACCTATCCTGGCCTATATTTGAAAAAGAACTAGAAAGTTTGGGTTCAATGCCTGTATTGCAAGCAGATACCGCAACGCGATCTGGGGCTAAATCTTATCATCATTTTATAGATAATGGTTTATTTTCTAAAAATTTGACCCAACACTTTGTTCACCAGAAAAAAGATAAAAGTTGGTCATTCACAAGTATTGGTTTTAAATTAAACACTAAAGGTACTGAATTTGTAACAACTAGCTTTCGAGGTGGTAGTTTAGTCTTTAATGATTCGGTGAAAAAACCTTTTATTTCGTCAATTACAACCACACCAGAATACTTCTATTGGGTGCTCAATGAAAATGAACAAAAAAAACTAGATCTTAATACTCCAGGTGAAATTGAACGCCATGGAGTTAATTTATTTAGAGAAGAAATAAAGATCACTACACACTTACTTTATACGCAGTTAGAACTCATGCTTTGGTTTTCTGAAGATCTTGGCTTTATTTGGTATCAAAAAGAAAATAACAATGGTTCAGGTTTTAGTGAACTATTTGGCCAATCCTTTCCTTGCTATGCAATAGGCTTAGGCCTAAATAGTAATTGTGAGCAAAAAAATCACCCTGTTGTGCCTTAGCTCCTGTTGTACCTGAGTTTAAGTGTCTTTATTCTACCTAGCTAGCGCCTTGAGAGAGTTTGGGTATAGGTATACACTGATAGCAAACATGCTGACAGTGGTTGTTCAAATGAAACCTACTTTCTACATTTTTTCCTGTCTTTCTATATTTAATTTTACAGCAATGGCTAACGACGATACTTCGCAAGCTGCAGATGATGTTTGTCAGTGTTTACAAGAGCCTTACCAACAAGCTGAACATGTTATTAGTGCATTCTCTAAAGCCCAACAATCTGGTGATTTGAGTACTGTAACGCAAACACAAGATCAGCTCATGAATGTCATAAACACAGCTGAGCTTTGTATGGAAAGGCTGCAAGTAAAATACCCAGAGATAAATAAAGATCAAGCTCTACAAGAAAAAGTCATGCTGTTGACTGAAGAGCAATGCCCTAACCCACTGAATAAATACAGGCAGTAATCTCAGGTTAATGCTTGACCTCCAACGCCCAAATGTTAACTTGTTGTTAATGGGAATGTAAGGGGGTATTGCCGATGAAGGATAAAATCACCAACGCTATAAAACAAGGCATCTATGCTTTGTTTTTTCACTATCGTTCTTTTTTCAACCTGACTTACCCGTTCCTGCTGGCAATGTGCTTTGGCGGTATTGGAATCTCTATTATCCTGCTATCGTCCCACCCTAGTATAAGAATTGGTCTTTGGACATTGGCAATATCAATCGCAATATGTACATGGGTATTTGTTATTCAACGCCAATATAGTGCAATCCTCTCATGGTCAGACACTCGACAAAATGACCATACAGTGCATTACCTATTCGACACCGATACAAAAAGAGCGCACTAAGCGCTCTTGTATCATACCAATTCAAACACCGACGGTACTAAGTGCGATAAAGCACTTTTATAATATGATATCCAAACTTGGTTTTGACAGGACCTAAAAGCTCAAGTACTTTCCCTGAAAAAACGGCCTTATCAAAAGCCGGGACCATTGCCCCTTTACGGAATTCACCCAAATCACCACCTCGTTTACCTGAAGGACAAGTGGAGTATTTTTTTGCAAGCGTTTGAAATTTTGCACCCTTTTTTAATTGCTTTAGGATGTCATCTGCTTGTTCTTTGTGCTTCACTAAAATATGAAGCGCTGCTGCTGTAGAAGCCATAGTGTTACCTTAAATCGAACTATCTCGGCATTATATCAAAAGATCGTCACGTTTAGCCTGCAAAAATAAAAAGCCAGCAAGAGTGCTGGCTTTTAATCTTTAAATCGTGCCTTAGGATCAGCTTTCAGTCTTCAGAATCTGAGCCGTTTCTAACTCTGTCATCTGGCGGATCTGACGCCACATATAATAGAAAACCCCCATCATCATTATCATCGATGGAATCGCTATCATTGGATAGCTAACTAACGTCAAACGTCCTAATTCTTCATTAAATGCTTGTGAACCCGACGGGCTAGTCACGATCATTTTGGCTAATACGTAATTCATTGCCGATGAAAAGACGAATGTACTCGCAAATAAATAGTTAGCAATAGCAAGACAACGTTCAAACTCGGTACGTTTATGCCTTTCACTTAACTTCTCATTAATCAATGCCATATTCAGCACAGTGTCATTGATTAAAAGTTTGCTAACAACCGGATACTTAGTAAAGGTTGATGCAAATACACCCACACCAATTAAGCCTGGTATCAAAGCTTCTTTTACGGCTAACCATTTGGGATCGAGCTCTAATAATCCAATGCCCCCAGTTAACAAAACGCTGACAAAACCTAACAAAGAGATAAAGTTAAATTTCTTGTATTTGATGAGTTCAAAACCACCAAAGACAACAGGAAAGGCCAAAGCGACAAGTAACGCACCGACTGATCCCAAATAGTCATCGCCACTTAACTTCATTAGCACGACCGAAGGGATAATGACGTTAAAAATCAAATCATTAAATGGGCTCGCTTTTTTTTCTGTCATAATCTTTTCAAAATTCTCTAACAATTACACTTCAGCATTGTTCATCGAAAAACAACAACTGTAAAGTAGTTGACCGTTACAAAGCGTTAAAACTTCGTGCTAGTCAGCGGCTATGTCACAATCTTGAGTGTAAATGACTCACTGACCACTTTTCAAATTTATCTTTATGCCCAACAAGTACACTGTTTGCTGAAAATATTGCTTTCCTCTTCCATACTCTAGCGGTATCACCTCTGTTTCTTGATTTGGAGTGAGTCATGACGAAGCCTATTGTCGCGAATAACAAGCCTATGAAAGTGACATTAAAAAAAGATCAAGAGTACTATTTTTGTGCTTGTGGGCGTTCAAAAAAACAGCCTTTCTGCGATGGGTCTCATCAAAATACAGGAATAACACCGCACCCTTTTAAAGCTGATAACGACGAGGATGTTTACCTTTGTGCGTGTAAACATACAGCTAATACGCCATTTTGCGATGGTACCCACAAGAAGTTTGGTGAACAAGATATCGGAAAAGAAGGTCCCGGTATTAGCCATTCTGCAGATGCTATGCCTATTGCAGAGCCGACAAATGAAGAACCAACCGTCGCCTTTATCCATCAATTAGCAAGAGAAGGGTTAAGCAAACTAGGTCATCATGGACCGATGACGGCAATGGGGGTGCCTCGGTATCAACTACCTGACTGGGACGATATCCAGATTATGGTTGCACAGATGGCAACCAAACCCTTACTGGAAACAGAAAGAGTTAATACTGAATTAATCATAGGGCCGAAAGCCAAACGGCCGTTAGTGCTCGATATCCCTTTATTTGTCTCTGATATGAGTTTTGGGGCTTTATCTGAAGAAGCAAAAACAGCCCTCGCAATGGGAGCAGAAATGGCGGGGACAGGAATTTGCTCTGGTGAGGGAGGAATGCTGGCAGAAGAGCAGGCAGCTAACTCACGTTACTTCTATGAACTAGCAAGTGCCAAGTTTGGTTATCACGAAGGGTTACTACAAAAGGTTCAAGCTTTTCACTTTAAAGGTGGGCAAGGTGCAAAAACAGGGACCGGCGGCCATTTACCGGCAGCGAAAAATGTTGGAAAAATAGCAAAAACCCGATGCTTAAGTGAAGGCATTGATGCTATTTCACCACCAACATTTGAAGATTTAAAAACACCCCGAGATTTCGCCGCCTTTGCTGAGAATGTCAGAGCGGTCACCGGCGGTATCCCAATCGGTTTCAAACTCAGTGCTAATCACATTGAGCGTGATATCGGCTTCGCACTGGAAGCTGGGGCTGACTATATCATCCTAGATGGCCGCGGTGGTGGGACAGGAGCGGCTCCTCAGATATTCAGGGATCACATTAGTGTACCAACCATCCCTGCCCTAGCCAGAGCCCGCTCTTTTCTAGATAAACAAGGCGTATCAAACGACGTTACGTTAATTATTACAGGTGGATTAAGAACACCCAGTGACTTCGTCAAAGCCCTTGCACTTGGTGCTGATGGCATTGCTATTGCTAACAGTGCTATGCAATCTATCGGCTGCGTGGCCGCGAGAATATGTAACACCAATAATTGCCCTGCTGGGATTGCAACACAAAAAAAAGACCTTCGACAAAAATTAAACCCCGACAAGGCCGCAAAACAACTGCATAATTTTTTCATGGCATCAACGGAACTGATGCAGGTTATGGCAAGAGCCTGCGGGCATCATCACTTAAATCAGTTTAATCGAGATGACCTTGCCAGTTGGCACTACGATATGGCGCGCCTTGCTGGCATCGAATATTCAGGATTCATGCAGCGTAATTAACGCTTGGATAACAAAACAAAGGGGAAGCCTTGTACACGGTGGAATAAATCTTTTAAAGTTGAATAACTTATTCTCTGAAGGGCTCGATAATGCTAAAAGCCAATAACACCGCACTCGTAATTGTTGACGTACAAGGTAAGCTTGCTCAAATTATGGATAAGCGCGATGAGCTATTCCATAATCTTGAAACAATGGTTAAAGGAGCTAATATTTTAGAGCTACCTATTATCTGGGTTGAGCAAATCCCAGATAAGTTGGGCTCTACCATCCCGCAACTTTCTGATCACTTACAAGGTCATGCACCTATCGCGAAGAACAGCTTTAGCTGCTACCGTGAGCCAAAATTCATTGAAGCCTTAGAAAAAGCAGATTGTAATAACATTCTTGTTGTGGGTATTGAAGCACACATCTGTGTTTACCAAACAGTCCGCCAACTACTCGATGCTAACTACCATGTTGAAGTCGTTACAGATGCTGTTTCTGCAAGGAATGTACAAAACAAACAAATAGCCATTCATAAAATGGAACAAGCAGGCGCTTCATTAACGAGTACGGAAATGGTTCTTTTTGAGTTACAAGAAGTGGCAGAAGGCGAACGGTTTAAACAGATTTTAAATATCGTCAAATAACCTTGTGTTCAACTTGTTAGCTTGAATAAAAAAGCCATGATGTCGCTTTCGCACATCATGGCTTAAATGTTAAGGCTAAATGAACGTATATTATCTACTACTTTGTAGCCTCGGCGATCTCGACATTTTGCTCATCCATTTTTACACTACCTGATAATTCTCTCGCTTTTAATGCAATAATAGTAATAACTAATGCAATCAAAGCAATAACCGCCATTCCGCCATATGTTAGCGTAAAACCTTCACCAAGCTGTATAGCATCAAAACTCCCTAACCCCTCACTTGATCCCTCTCCGACCAATACCGGTACTTTTAAGTGAAATAAAGCCGCACATAGCGCAACACCGATCGCGCCGCCTAACTCCCTACCATAACCGAACATTGATAGACCAATCCCTCTATCCGCTGCGGGTAATACGTCTTGGGCTATAACATTAAGTGCTGGCAGTGTGAGACCCAGACCAACACCTGCTAACGCTAGTGCAAAAGAAGTTGCTGTTCCGAAGTAAAGCTGTGTCATTGCCAACATTGTCAGTGTGAAGCCAATGACAACAAGTGACTTGTAATAACCAGATTTCGCAATACGTTTACCACCAAAATACGCACCTGCCGTAATGCTCATCATAAAGACCATCATAAACAAACCACTGGTTGATGCCGTCATGCCATGCTGCCATTGCATTTGTAGAGGTAAATACACCAATACTGCGAACATCAGTAGCTGCGAACACATGATAAGTACAACACTTATAAGGTAACCGGGAAGCTTAACTAACCTTGCAGGTAGAATTGGATCTGAGACGCGTCTTTCAACCAAAATAAGCAATGCAATACTAACTAATAATGCTCCAAGTAATACTGATGAGCTGATAACCGTTTCAGGTGAAAGCAGAAACAATAAAAGTGTTGTAACAACAATCAATAAACCGGCACCTAACCAATCAAATTTACTGTCACGCCCTTGATTCAAGTGCTTAAGATTCGTATTGATTAAGATCAGCGCTAACGCACCTAAAGGTATATTGATCCAAAATACCCAACGCCAACTTAAATGCTCAGCAAAAAAACCACCAAGCAACGGGCCCGCAATACTCGAAGCCGCATAAACAGCTGAGATATAGCCCTGATATTTACCCACCTCGCGTGCTGGAATACAATCCGCGATAACGGTAAAGGCAAGCGCGATTAAGCCGCCGCCTCCAATCCCCTGCAAAACACGTGAAGCAATCAAACTCGTTAAATCTTGAGAAAGTGCACAAGCAACTGAGCCAATAACAAATAAAACAACGCTCACATTGAGCATTTTCACTCGACCGAAAATATCACTTAATTTGCCATAAATAGGCAGCACTGCCGTTGCAGCAAGTAAATAAGCCGTAATAACCCACGTCAACGCTTGCCCTGCCCCAAGGTCATCACCAATCATAGGCAAAGGTGTTGTAACAATACTTTTCTCTAAAGAACCGAGGGCAATCACTAACGCCACACTGGCAAAAATCGTTTTTGGCGACATAATCTCTCCTTTAATAACCCGGCAATGATAATCTATGCGATGGATTTCGAAAACAGGATATAATGAAGGTCAAGATTCCATAAATGGGATAAATAATGAAACTTGATGATCTTGAGCTTTTTCTTCACATCGTAAAATCAGGCAGTTTTGCTGCCGCGGCAAGAAAGAAAAACATTCCAACAAGTACACTTAGCCGTCGGATTCAGCAGCTTGAATCGGATACTGGCAGAAAACTATTAGTCCGCCATGCTAAGGATATGCAGCTCACAAAAGATGGGCGTTTATTTGTCAGTCAATTTGGTACTATCTTTGATGAGTTAGAAAAAAGAGTCATTAGCCTTGATGACGAAAAAGAACAACTTTCAGGATTGATTGTTATCAACGCTCCTATTAATCCGATCCAACATCAGATAGGTCAACTGGCGCTAGAATTTGCAGAAAAACACACAAAGATACAGCTACAATTCCAACTAGGTAATCAAGCCGATTACTATTTACGGGGTGATATCGACATCGCACTGCGTTTTGGTATACAACCATCTTCAGACTGGGTTGAACGCAGAATGGCGCACAACTCTGCCATTTTATGTGCCAGCCAAAAATACTTAAATAAATACCCGAAAATCACTCACCCATCACAGTTACAACACCATAGCTTACTCACTGCGAACCCCTATCAAAAATGGCACTTTCACCACCAGAATGGGGATACATTTGGTCTACAGCATAATGGACGAATTCAATCAGACGTACTGGAATGCATTCATTACACAGCAATAGCAGGATACGGCATCGCCCGATTACCCGAGTGGTATGCAAAAGAGTGGATTGATCGAGGTGAACTACAGCAAGTTTTACTTAACTGGCAATTGGAAGGTTCAGATGTTGTGATGTTACACCCACAACGAAAACTACTACCAGAGCGAACCCAAGCGTTAATTGACTTTATTCATGAACGCTGGACAGGCAATGGCACAACACAATTCCTTCATCGCATTTATAATAGTAAGTAAGGACAAATATATACGCATAAATCAACATGAACAGTATTGACAAATTTTCCTTATCGAATTAACTTATTTATATACGAAAAATAAGTCACCTTTGAAAGTAGGTTTTTATGTTTGCCATCACTAATGTCAATATTTTCACCGGAACAGCTACCCTAACCAATCATGCTATTTTCATTGATGGTGATACCATCTCTGCTATAAAACCAATGGCAGAAAGTGCATTGCCTGACACTGTTTATGATGGCTACGGACTAACGGCAACCGCCGGTTTCATTGACTTGCAGCTTAATGGTTGCGGTGGTGTGTTGCTAAACACCGATATTCAGAAGCGTACTCTGGATATTATGAATGCAACGAATCTCGCCAATGGCACGACCCAATACTTGCCTACATTCATTACCAGTGACAACAGCAGTATGCGAGATGTTATCAACCTCGTTGCGAATATTGACAATAAAGAGCAAGAAGGCATCCTTGGACTACACCTTGAAGGTCCATTTATTAGCAAAGAAAAAAAAGGGGCTCACAACATTAGCCACATTAGGGTACTGGACGAACTAACCGCCTACTACCTTGCCGATAACAAAGATCATATTTCTGTTGTGACTCTCGCGCCTGAAAATACCTCACAGTCAGTGATCGATATTCTAAAAAATGCAGGTATTACCGTTTCTCTTGGGCATACAAATGCCACTTACGATGAACTGACAGATAAAAACAATTTGGATATGGCAACTCACCTTTATAATGCCATGACACCACTAGGCTCTCGTGATCCAGGTACTGTTGGATATATTTTTGATAAAAAACCCTACGCCGGTATTATCGTCGACGGCATTCACTCTTCATTTGCATCAGTACGAATCGCTCACCAATTATTGGGCGAAAAGCTCTTTATGGTAACGGATGCCGTTACCCCTGCTGGAACTGATATGACTGAGTATGATATGGCAGGTACCAAAGGTTACGTTACTAACGGTAAATGTCACTATGAAGATGGCACGATTGCAGGAGCTGCAATTACCATGATAGAGGGAGTGAAAAACCTCATCAACCATGTTGGAGTTAGTCGAGAGGAAGCATTTCGCATGGCAAGCCTCTACCCAGCTAAGGCTGCGGGTATCGACCATGAATACGGCCGTTTAGCAGAAGGCTATAAAGCAAACATCAGCTTAATTGACAACAACAACAACGTAAGTGCTGTGTTCCAAATGGGGCAGAAGAAAATATAGTCTGATTTCAAATTCTTGGGCAATATCATTGAAGATAACCAATTTATTATTAAAATAGAGTAAATTAATAATTTAAGGTTATCTTTAATGCTTAATACTCAATGGTTAGATACTTTTATCGTCTTAGTCGAAACAGGACATTTTACACAAACAGCCGAAAAACTGTTTATGACGCAACCAGGTGTTAGCCAGCATATAAAGAAACTAGAAGCCCAGACCGACACTTTACTTCTCAAACGTATCGGGAAGCGCTTTGAATTAACACCTGCAGGTGAAAGCCTTTATCAATATGGGTTGCGCCGTCGTGACGATGAAGCGCTATTGCTGAAAAATCTGCTTAAAGATGAAGAAGATAGTGGTGAATGCTATATCGCCTGCTCCGGTTCATTAGCCATGTATCTATACCCGATATTCCTTTGTCATCAGCAACATAACCCTAAACTTAGTGTTCACGTTGAAGCCGCGCCAAATCATAAAATAATAGAAAGTGTAAAAACGAACAGTATAGATCTTGGGATTGTGACGCACGCCATCGCAGACCCAAATATTGACCAAGAATCAATTGGCTTTGAGCCGCTTTGTGTGGTCGTTCCAGCCAGCTATCCACCCGATACCCTTGATATGCTTCAGCTCTATAGGCTTGGTTTTATTAATCACCCTGACGGTGAACATTATTTACAGCAAGTGCACCATGCTAATTTTACTGACACTCCATTTGATTTCAATAACGTAAAAGTGACAGGTTACATCAACCAACTTAATCAAATTCTATTACCCGTTTCACTTGGGCTAGGTTTCACCGTATTACCCAAAAAAGCGGTGGATAGCTTWTCCTCTCCATCTGACATCAAAACAATCCAACTTCCAAATACGGTTGATCAGGCACTATTTTTAATCCAGAAAAAGCATCGTACTTTAGGGAAACGATATGAGTACTTTATCGATAAGATAAAGTCATCGCTGTAACCCTACGGTTGCAACCCCAGCACTAATAATGAGTGAGCCCCCCGTCCGGTTGATCCACCTCTGTGCTATTGGGCTTCTCACCTTATTTCTTGCTATAGAAGCAGTAATTCCATAGGCACTCAAACTTATTAATGCTAAGCCAATAAATGTAATAACAAGCACTATCATCTGGGGAGCGATAGGTTTACCGGCATGAATAAATTGAGGGAGAAAAGCCACAAAAAAAACAATACTTTTGGGGTTTAACAACGTGACAATGTAAGCGTGGCGAAAAATATGTCGGCTATTCACATTACTATCGGTCGGTTGTTCATCTTCAACAATCGGCGATTTGAATAATTGCACACCAAGATAGATTAAATATATCGCACCAAGCCATTTAACGACCGTAAACAATTCTGCTGATGCTGCTAACAATGCGCCTAAGCCAAGTAAAGAAGCAAGCATCGCGGTTAAATCACCTAATACAACACCCCCAACTAACGCAACTGCAGCACTACGCCCATGACTTAACGCATAAGAGATAACTAAAAGAATTGTGGGGCCTGGAATTACAACAAAAACGGCAGACGCCGCAACAAATGCAAGCCAATTTTCTAATGGCACAATGATTACTCCCTGTAAAATATAAAAAAACCACCGTCATATCAGGTGGCTCTCTTAGATTCAATCTATCACAAATCTACAGATCGATAAAATTCACAGCCATCAAATGGCATAGATACACACATAGCATGAAATGATTTTATAAAGAACGCATCAAAATCTCATACTCTTCTGCCGCCAGTTCAATTAACTTAGCTAGCTCTCGTGCATCATCATTCGCAAGATGGACATGCCACTGTATCGATTCTGGCGTCAGCAAATCCTTGCAAACTAATTCGGTTTTCTTACCATCAGAGTAAAAGTAAAGTTGGTCAAAATCCCCTTCCATACTGCTATTATTTTCTAGAATAGTAACTTTGAGCTCCCCTGTCGGTATTACGGTGACATCTGCATGTAACCCAGGCTCATCAGGCAACGCAAAAAGTCTATTTTCAGCCAACATATTCCAGCCTCCTATTGGAAATAACCCATATCAGTGCTTTCTTCTACAATCTGGATAAGCGCCAAGCCAGAAACCTAACCAAATTATATTAAGTCTAGTCAAGCATATTGGCGACCAATAAAAATTCATCAAAACGACACAATAATTCATCATTAATTTGACCTTGATCCGATGTATCAGGCTTGTTAGCTATTTTAACGTGAAATATTCTCGTTTCCTGTGGCTATAGCAAAATGATATATTGATAAAAAATACCAAGGATGTCCCTAATGATTGATTTTCGTTCCGATACTGTTACACGCCCTACCATCGCTATGAGACAAGCGATGTCTTCTGCGGAAGTTGGTGATGATGTATATGGTGATGACCCAACTATTAATGAACTTGAGCAATGGACCGCGCAAAGGCATGGATTTGAAAGTGCATTATTTTGTAGCTCAGGCACACAAGCTAATTTACTTGCCTTAATGGCTCATTGTGAACGAGGTGATGAATACTTATGTGGCCAACAAGCACATAATTATAAGTTTGAAGGTGGTGGTGCTGCTGTCCTTGGTTCGATTCAACCACAGCCGATTGAAAATGAGAAAGACGGTAGTTTATGCTTAAAAAAACTCGCATCAGTGATTAAGCCTAATGACCCTCACTTTGCTCGCACGCGTTTATTGAGCTTAGAAAACACGATCAATGGTAAAGTTTTACCTTTAAGCTATCTTGCTGAAGCAAGGGATTTTGTTAATGAGCATGATTTAAAGCTACACCTTGATGGTGCACGCGTGTATAACGCTGCAGTTGCATTGAATGTTGATATTACAGAAATCAGCCGCCACTTCGATTCAATGACGATCTGCCTATCAAAAGGGCTCGGGGCGCCTATAGGTTCGTTGGTGTTAGGCGATAAGGCATTTATTCAACGCACACGACGTTGGCGTAAAGTGCTTGGTGGTGGTATGCGACAAGCAGGTATTCTCGCAGCAGCGGCAAAGATTGCGTTGACTGAACAGACTACGCGCTTAATTGACGACCACGATAATGCGAAATATCTAGCCCAACAACTCAATCAAATTACAGGGTTTGAGGTGAATACTGCACATGTAGAAACAAACATGTTGTTTGCAAAAGTCGACCCTCAGATAGATCAAGACAAGCTAGTTTCAACGCTGAAAGAAAAAGATATTCTGATTTCAGCCGGACAGCCAATGCGCCTTGTGACGCACCTTGACATTACACGTGAAGACATTAATACCTTTGTTCACGCATTAACAGAGGCCGTTGCCTAATACGCAAATAGCCTCCTCAATAAAAAAGGCACAATATGTGCCTTTTTTACCGCGAATTGAAATGCTTAAGGATTAAAACAAAGCGTTATTTAACAGCAAGTGGCATACGATACTCGCCACATACCCCAAAGCTATCACTGGCATCCACTTTAAATGACCGAAGAAAGTATACTTGCCATGAGCGGCTCCCATTAGTGCAACGCCGGCTGCTGAACCAATTGACAATAAGCTTCCCCCTACCCCTGCCGTTAATGTCACCAGTAACCAATTACCCAACGTTAAGTCTGGTTGCATCGTTAATACTGCGAACATCACTGGAATGTTATCGACGATAGCAGAAAGGATCCCGACCATGACATTGGCCCAAACAGGATTCCACTGATTGTACATAACATCAGAAACCAACCCTAAATAGCCTAATAAGCTTAATCCACCGACGCACATTACAACGCCGTAGAAGAATAACAATGTATCCCACTCAGCATGAGATACGCGTTTAAATACATCGAAAGGTACAACAGAACCAATACGTTTCAATGCAGCTTCATCTTTGTTCGCCTCTGCAATCGCCTTTTTCTTCTCTAACGATCGAGGTAAGGTTTTCCTTAAATAAAAACCAAAGAACTGTAGATAAGCCAGCCCCATCATCATACCGATAACTGGCGGGAAATGTACAAGGGCATGGAAACCGACCGCTGTTGCAATTGTCAGTACAAATAATACAACAATGCGTTTAGCTCCACGCTTGAGCTCTACATATTCACTGGTCGTGTTTGGCTGCGTTTTCGGCACGAAAAACGACATAATAACCGCTGGCACTAAGTAATTAACAACCGATGGGATAAAGAGATCAGTAAACTGCATAAATGTCACTAACCCTGCTTGCCACACCATCAACGTTGTAATATCCCCAAAAGGGCTAAATGCACCACCAGCATTCGCTGCTACAACAATATTAATACATGCAATATTGATAAAACGTAGGTTACTTCCACCTACTTTTAATACGACGGCACACATTAATAATGCAGTAGTAAGGTTATCTGCTATAGGTGAAATTAAGAAGGATAAAATACCGGTAATCCAGAAAAGCGTCCTAAAGTTAAACCCTTTACTTACCATCCAAGCTTGTAGGGAATCAAACAACCGTCGCTCTTCCATTGCACTTATATAAGTCATAGCAACCAAGAGGAAAAGTAACAGCTCAGCATACTCCAGCAAGTTATGCTCAAGTGCTTGCTTGGCTAACTCAATTTGACCCTGTTGTTGATATACATAACCAATCATCATCCAAATCAGGCCTGCGGCTAACAAAACCGGTTTAGATTTCCGTAGCTGTAAATACTCCTCTCCCATGACTAAACAATAAGCTAAGCCAAAAATAATTAAAGATGCATAACCTATTGTTGATGTTGTTAAATCTAATCCTACACCACTTGCCAAAGCAGGTGCGGCTGCACTCAATCCTATTACGCAACCAATTAAATAACGCATTTTCATTGTATTCTCAGCTCCATGAGATTGATTCAACTCACTCTAGTTTACACATTCCAGTGTTGTATTTACGTGAAGCAAACCAACAAGTTAACAATTGATGTAACAAAAAGTTAACGACATGCATTTTTACTCTAAAATAGTAAATAGCTTATAAGAGTTAATGACCACTGTATTAATATAAAGAAGAGGTTACAGCGTGGATAACATACAGTCTTGGATAGACCAGCTCACACCTTGGTATAAAACCAATGGCCGCTGCGACAAATCAATACTCATTGAAACTATAAGTAATGCACCAAATAGTATTTTTACCTCTATTGACAGTCAGTTACATAGCGAAGCTCTTGCATATTGGTTAGACGCATGTTTAACGTTAAGTCGTATTTATCAAAATATTGGAAACATTGAGTTGGCATTTAGCTATCTGCAATTTGCTTATAGTAAAGTGCAAGAAGTCGCGACAACGCCCAATCAATCTCCAAACATGAAACGCTGGGGCTTAAAAAAACTTGATTGCATGATCATTGACCTAATGGCATTTTGCCAACAGCAACAACAAGAAAAGTGGCAGCAAGAATGCGCCGACCTCGTTAACTGCCATGTGTTATTTATGAAAGGTCAATTTCACCAAAACCTTGCTTACCCCAATAAAGAGCAATTCGATTACTAATTATTTTTACTCTAGTTAAAACAGGCTTGCTTTGTCTTTCCATAACAAAGGCAACATCAAATTTAGTCTGCTCTCAAAAATTTACTAAACTCATAATATCAATAGATTGATATCAACATAAAATGATGCGGAGTGAACGACATAGCGAATCACTCCATTATCACTATTAATCTACTAGCACTTAAACACAGAAAGAAAAGTGCTAACCCTAAGTGATTGAGGATTATTCAGTAATGCTGTTCATACATATCCCAAAGCCGTTAATCAATTTAGCTACCCTCAGTGCACTGCTTGTTATTTCTTTCACGAGTTTTGCTGAACCCCCACCCACTCCACCAGAAATTGCCGCTAAAGGTTGGGTATTAATGAGTTACGAATCGGGGCAAGTGATAGCGAGTAGCAATGAACGAAAACAACTTGCTCCAGCCAGCCTAACAAAAATAATGACCAGCTACGTCGTCGGGTTGGAATTAAAGTCGGGTCACATTGCTTCAAATGACCTGGTCATCATTAGCGAGAATGCGTGGGGGAAAAAATTCCCTGGTTCATCGAAAATGTTTTTAAATGTTGGCGATCAAGTTACCGTTGATGACCTTAATCGTGGGGTTATCGTTTCCTCAGGCAACGACGCAACCGTTGCACTCGCAGAACATGTTGCTGGACATGAATCTGCCTTTATCGAAATGATGAACCGCCACGCGGAAAGAATCGGCATGATGGATAGTTATTTCGCTAACCCTCACGGCCTTGATGCCAATGATCAATTCACAACACCTTACGACATGGCTGTACTAACGCGTGCTTTTATTAAAGACGTGCCTGATATCTACCCTCTTTTCAAAGAAAAATCGTTTACATTTGGTAAAATAAAGCAAGGAAACCGTAATGCACTGCTCTGGGATACCACCCTTAATGTTGATGGTGTTAAGACGGGCTACACTAAACAAGCCGGATACAGCCTTGTCTCTTCTGCAGAACAAAATGGGCAACGATTAATTGCCGTTGTTATGGGAACAAAAAGCACAGCAACACGCCGTACAGAAAGTAAAAAATTATTAACTTGGGGCTTTCGGTTTTATCAAGACATCACCCCTGACTTCAGCACTAAAGAGTTAATGCCATTGAAGGTATGGTATGGCTCACCATCAACCATTAATTTAGAAGTTGCTGACGGTGGAACGATTACGGTGCCAAGACGACAACGCAAACAGATCGACTTTAAAGTTTTTTATGACAATAGCCTAGAAGCACCTGTAGACAAAGGTCAGCAAGTAGGTAAAGTCGAATGGTACCTAAATGATGAAGTGATTGCAGAACAAGCTTTACTCGCCAAAGAAGCGTCTAATGAAGCCCCTTGGTATAAATCAATGGTAGATGTGGTATGGCGTCCCATTAATCAATGGTTTTCCAATCAAGACTGGGAACCTAATACTAATCTTGATAAGTAATAGATCTAAGTATTACGCAGGAAAAATTGTTGTTATCAAGGCAGAGATTTTGTAACTAGTGGTTCTAATTACAAAATCTCTAACGTAGAGAACACTAAAACAGGCCATGCGGCCTGTTTTATATTTTATTCATAAACATCATCAAAGCTTTCAGAATCAAACAAGTCATCCAGTTCAGCGTCTGTCATGTCTAGATCCCAAAGATCATCGTCATTCATTTCAATTTCGAACGGTTCAAAGTTGTACATGCTTACTCTCCGTTTTTTGTTTGTACCCCTACTTTTTAAAAGTTAAACATGTCATTAGCATGAACAATCTATTTCAACAATAAGAAATGAGTAATAATTAGGCTCTATATGGTTTAAATTTTGTACGCTAAAGCCTGTGGTCAGGTTTCATCCAAACTGACTTAAAGTCAAACCACCCCATTGAGTTCGACTGCATTCCTTGAACAACGCCAGTATCATCAACGCCTAACCAGTTATGAAATAATGGTAAAATTTGCCCAAATTCAACTAACTTTGCTCCTATCTGCTGACAAGGAGATTCTTGACCTAGCTGATTTCGCCACCGTTCAACTTCATACTCTAATGCCTCAAACTCAGTTTCAGGCATTGCTCTTGATATATGGTCAAAATTGAAAAACCATGATAGTAAAGCATCATCCCGATAATTCATTAAGCTCATACCACCAAGCCAAATATCAATTTTGTCTGCAAACTTCCCTAAGGCAATTTCTGTTATGCTCAATTCAAGTATTCTCAGCTTTACCCCGTCTTCTTGTAACAATTCCCGAATAGCTTGTGCAATATGCGGATAAACAGGGTGCTGACAAGAAAATGCAATTGTGACGGTACGTGTTGCAGGTGCTAAGGTAGGTTGAGTTTGTAATGGAACATGCGCCCAACCAGGCAAAATACCATAAGCATTGGTTAGCCTAAAATCACCAATTTTATGTTTATCTAAACGCTGCAATATATTCAGCGAATTTAAGCGCCCATGAAAATAATCTAACCACTTCTTATCAGTTGATAACCCTTTACGTCGATTAAACAATAAAAAGTTACACCCCTCATCAAGCTTTAACCGACTTGAAACACTGACATTGCCAAGTTGTGTTTCATCGGTCCCAGGTTGCAAATAACACGAGGCAACTTCAGATAACATCCAGATATCAACGGTATCGATCAATGCTCGAAAGCCAAAATACTGATCAAAGGCTTCTAACTTAAAACGTTTGTTATCATTTTGAACCACCTTATAAGGGCCTGTACCCACCGGAAATAACTCGTTTTGTTTGCTATGGTCAGCTTCTGCGGGCTGAATCATTGCAACCAAGTTCGTCAGCAAATCAGGAAAATGATGATCATTAGCGCTAAGAAAGAAATCTACCGTATTACTATGTGGTGCATCAACACGATCTATATGACGAAATAACCGATGTGTTTTAACGCTATCAAACGTCGTAATAATGTCTTGGTTGTTGAGTAACCTTCCATCATGGAAGCGTACTGACGGGCGAAGAAAAAATCGCCAATGACGAGGAGAGATGGCCTCCCAGTGATGAGCTAGATCACCTTCTACTTCCTCTTTTTCCTCATTTATTCGAGTTAGGCCATTAAATATTTGTTTAACAAGGTGCTGCTCAGATCGTCTTAACGGCTGTAACGGATTCAAATTACTGAATGCTCGATAATAAGGCAGCCTTACGATTTGTTTACCATGTGCCGTCGTATGCCCTAGCTGCTCTTGAATAATTTGAGCAAGCATATCAGCATTATTGCTTAATGCCTCAAGTGCTGGCTCTAACTTTCCCTCAGTAACCAATTTACGAGCATGAATCATCTGTAATTCACTTTCAGTACTATGGAATGTTAAACGTGATAACTTCCCTCGTCCAACAGCTGGCTCCCATGTTATCCAACCTTGATCTGCCATTTTGTTGATTACCATGCGAACATTACGACGAGTACAAAACAGCACTTCTGCAATATCTTGCAGATTAGTATCGCTGTCTTCACCTGAGAAGTGCTGGTATAACTGTTTAAATTGAGATTTGAGCCGTTGACCACTCATAAAAGAGGAACCTATATATCTGTTTTTTTCTGTTTTAGATTTCCTATTTTAGCGTAAAACTATCCTCGTACCCAAGTGGTATAGGTGGCATTGTCAGAAGTAAAGGTTTCCCCCGCCAGTTGCTCCGAGTGAAGCAATGCCACCTTTTTAATTTAAATAGCAGAATACTACAGCCCTGAGGTCGAACTCAGTTAAACAACGTACTATCTGTATCAGCTACCATTAGCTTATGGCTATCTTTTAGCCGTACATGCTTAAAACCACCAGACCCATAATAACTACGGCATGACTCTAAAACCCAGTCACGATAGTCATGCAGCTGTTCACCATTATACTGATGTGTACTCACAACACCTTCAGCCCAGGCTAACGCCATGAATGAAACCAGCTCCCACTGCTGACCAGCCATCACTTTAGCCTGCTTCTTAAAATGTTCTTTTAATCCTGCCAGCTGTGAATATTCTAAGTCTGAGTAATCTTCACGGGTAAATACATTGGGTGGTATAACCATTTTATAGCAACGGCCAATGTCTTTTGCCCTATCAACATCATTAGCCATCAAAGGATGGCTAATGATGAGCAGTAAAAATATTAGGGCAAAGTTTTTCATTTAGCTCTCTACTTGTTGTAATTACTTATCAGAATGTATCTCAATTTCTTAATCTGAAAACGGCTGAGACGGTAAATACATTACTGATTAACCTGCAAGAACTACGCCGAAACTTCACAACTGTACAAACTACGCTTACAGTCCGTTTTTATATTCATCCTAAGGTAATAGTGTAGAGGCATTAGCTATGCAACTACCCAGCATTATTATCTCAATTCGCATAATGCTAATGGCATTCCTTAAATACAAAAAAACGAGCCATAAGCTCGTTTTCTTAGTAGAGAACAGTGTAAGAGTTAAACTGCGTCACTCGCAAATTGACCTTCATTCGACGACTTAGATTTAGCTCTTTCTAACTGAAATTCACGTAATTTAAAGTACGAATATGTTACGACAATAGAAAAGAACAAGTACGACAATGAAAAGATAAATGGCGAATTAATTAGGTTTGCTTCTAGCCCCCACATGACACCGATTATAGTCACACCAATCTTTGCCGTTAATCCCATTAACAACATAAGTAATGCCAATTGCGGGTAACGTACCGAACAGCGGAAAGAGAGCCAGTATCCAGCACCTACAGCAATAGCAGCGACACCAAAACCAACCATAAACGAATGGAAATGCTCGCCAGAAAGAACGCCAGCAACGGCAGAAAGAAGGAAGATCAAACCAAATTTCATAAACACCTCAACACTAGAATAAGAAAAAGCATCCTTTCAACAACATTATTTTCCCACTGATCGTTTAAAAATTATACAACAATTTACTTCACTTCTGAAATATTAATCACAATTTTCATGGATTTACATTTCGCAACATTTTAACATGCTGTATCATAAGATTTTACAGGCATAATGTTAACACTTTGCTAATAAAAATTAAATTGTAAAAAAGTTTGTCTAACTGCGTATTATCGACATTAATCACATCTAGATATCTAAAACCACCAACAATCTAGAATGAAAATCTAGATATACCTTTTATTTATGACATTTAGTAAAGCCAAATTCGTGGTGCAGACAAAGGGTTAATGCGACGTCGAACAAAAAAATACAGTTACTTTACATTTCGATCAACGCAACGAAATAGTAACGTAACCTGAAAACCGCCTTCATCTAGGTTTTTTGCAACGGCCTTTCCTTTCATGATTCTCATAGACTCATTAACAATCGCTAAGCCCAGTCCATATCCTCCTGATGCCTTCTCTCTTGATGACTCAAGCCGTGTGAAAGGATCAAAAACAGATTGTAAATGTTGTGGTGGGATACCAAGCCCATTGTCTTCTACAGAAATAACAACGTTTTCATCTAGAATGTTAACTCTGAGATTAATCGTCGCATTGTTGCCGGCATATTTAATCGCATTGCCTACAAGATTCTTCAGTACCCGTTGAACTAAACGATGATCTGCAATTCCATACGTCGAGATACCTTTAGTCTCAATAAAAGACAAGCTCTGGCCTGGTTTAATTACCTCTTGATGTTCTAATACTTGATGTCGGCATAAACTCGCGAAATCGACAGGTAGAAGGTTCACTTCATAACTCGCATTTTCTAATCGACTATATTCTAAAATTTCCGATACAAGGTCATTCATCTCATTGGATTCACGTTCGAGCTTGGCCAGCATTACTTGGCTTTCTTCTGGTAATCTTCTTTTCAACAGGTGTAATGCAAGATCATGACGTGCCAAAGGTGTTTTTAATTCGTGAGAAACATCTCGAATAAGACGCTTTTGTTTTTCAACGAGAGCATCAATTCTTTGGGTCATGTGATCAAAGCTATCCGCTAGTGCTGAAAATTCTGTTACTCGATTACCAACTGCATGACTGACCCTAACGCTATAGTCACCTTCAGCCAGTTGCTGACTTGCTTCTTGCAGCTTTTTAAGTGGCACTTGTAAATACTTCGCCAATAGAACCGAAAACACACCCAGTATTAGTACCGCAATAACGAATTTGATAAACAAAAAATAATAAGTAAAGTACTTTGCAGGATGATATTGATGAGGAAATTGAATAACGAGCTGATGCTCTGTGGCAAGTGGAATAGCAATGATTGGCTGACTTACTTTATTATCAAAGATCGTATCAATGCTACGTGCAAAGCTTATTTTAAACTCAAAATGAGGGTGCATATCACGCCCACTAATTGGAATATTCTTATCGGTAATGACATAAAGCGTATAGTCTTGGCCTCGCTCCCAATCAGCCAACTCATCCATATCCCCCTCTTTAACCATCACCTCTGCCTGATAAGCCAAACCAAGCATTTCTGATTGAATTTTATCAGGAATGTGTAGTAATCCTCTCACCATTGCAACTTCTGCTATGTTTTGAAGAATTAGAATTAAAAATAAACTCACAGCAAAATAAGAAAATAATTTAAACGTTAAACCATCCTTATCACCAAGTTCAAAAAACACTTTTACCTTATTAAAACCAATCATATCTATAACTATTATCAATAACTCTTTCTGCACACAGAGTAACACATGTCACGAACAAAAATGTGCTACATCAATGTAGTCCAATAAGAGGCCCTAAAAAAATAGTCAACTCAGACACAATTTCCGCTTTCATTGCTTTTTTTTGTAGCTAATGACTCTTTTTTACTCACTAAACTACTTAAAATATGCATTGTGTCATATATTGTTTACTTCACTGCTTTATAAATAGAGAGCTTCTTATAGTCATCATAATGAGTAATCTTGAAGAAGACGTTTAATAATCAGTAGTGCGTAGATATAGATATTAGCAAGGATGCGAAAGATGAAACGATGGGGTCTATTTTTTATGCTCTTAACCCTTACAGGCTGTAGCTCTGGGGTTAACGTTGAAATACCAGATGAGTATTACCAATCCAGTTCAAAGAGCATGGGATACTTAACAGGGAGTCTCGCTGTCACAACAGTATGGCCTTCAACAGGTGAAGGGCTGGAAACAACACTATTTTTAAGAAAACAAGGCCAGAAAGAGCCTATTATCTTAACAAACAGTACTTCGCCCTCTCATTATCAAACAGAAATTATTAAAGGACACATCTTTTCCATTGAATTACCGACTGGGCACTATGAGCTATACAGTATAAAATTCAGAGGTAGCAATGGTATAAAAAAGGTCAACTCTAAAACAAACGATAATTTAGATATTCATTTTACCATTGTAGACAATAACGTTACCTATCTTGGCCAATTCCTAACTTCAAGCCTTATCGCTAAAAGTCCCCTTTGGAACACCCAATACCCAAGCGGACTTGGGATGATTGAACATAGTAATGAGGGGCGTAGAGATAAGCTGTTACTGAATAAATACTACCCTAAATTGAAAGGCATACCATATTCTCAGGAAGTTATTGAAGGGATTAACAATAATAAAATTCTTGCAACGGCCGTAGATTTATAAATCCATCAACGATTCAATCGTTCAGTATCATTTAACACAATAAATAGACGGCAGCTTAATCACTGCCGTTCAAGGGTAGAAATAATGTTACTTCAACTGCACCGGTATACCTGTTTGCAGTAACAGTGCTGAATTTAATTTGTTCTTCGCACTTTCACTACCAGAAACTGCAACGAGTAAATCATCATTTGCCTTAACCACTTTTGGATTACCCGATTGCCCATCACTGCGAGAAAGAGGCTCATGAACTTCCACAAAATGTGAGCCATCAGGTTCAACAGATTGCTTTAGCGGTTGATTAATGATTTTTACTTTTGTCCCTTTCGGTGTTTGTTCAAATAGCCATTCAATATCCCACGGGTTCATTCGTATACAACCAGAACTAACGCGCATGCCGATACCAAAATCTTTGTTCGTCCCATGGATCAAATACTGGCCACTACCGTACGAAAGACGCATTGCATATTCACCAAGCGGGTTTTCAGGCCCTGCAGGCACAACCGCAGGTAACGTAATATCATGCTTTTCACGGTACTCTTTACGTATATTTGCCGTTGGAGTCCACGTTGGGTTTTCGATTTTCTGACTTACTTTGGTTGTCATCCGAGGCGTTTCCCTGCCTATTCGGCCTATGCCTATCGGAAAAACATACATTTTCTCTGTATTATCAGAGGGAAAGTAATATAAACGTAACTCTGCAAGGTTAATGATAATACCTTCGCGTTTCACGTCTGGTAAAATCAACTGCATAGGAATGGTAAGCAATGATCCTGGTGTGGGTAAAAATGGGTCCACACCACGATTAGCCCCCATTAAGGTCAACAAGCCAACATCAAATTTATTGGCTATATCCAACAGGCTTTCGCCTTTATTAACTTGATAGTACTCCATAACCCCGACCATATTGCTGTCTGGGCTTGGACGTTGGTACTCAACGGCTTTTACTGAAATAGATACAGTACAAAAAAGTATAAAGAGTATAAAACGGCTCACAGTAATGCCTCCATCTTCACATCCCCTAAATTATGGCAAACTCTACAACGATACATTCCATGTACTCAATAATTCTCTTTTTTGAGACTATTTAGATCGTACTTAGCACCAGATTGATTCAAAAAGCATTGTATAAAGAAATGTTGTACCGAAAGTCATCATAGCGTCAACCTTTAAGGTATCCATAAACAGAACATTGTCAACGCAGGAAGGTGTTTGTTTCAATAATTTAATGAATGACAATAAAGGAGATCAAAAAAGGAGGGCATCCCCTCCTTTCTTTCATTACTTTCTAAGCTACAACTTATTTAACGCGTTGTAGCGTGCTTGAATCAGTATGCACTAAGGATTTATTATAGATATTCAACCCTGTGCTCTGCGAGTACGTTAACTTATCACCATCAATGTTTAAGTTCATTGTAAATGATGTCGTGGATGCGTTTTCAGTCATGAAGTTAGACTCCGCAATACCTCTTTTTGCTGCAACGAAAGTCATATTGTTTCCAGCAGGGCTTTCTGCCGTTACACAAGTTGTGCGTGGGACACAAAATGAATTATAAACAAGCTGATTCTCTGCATCATAAATCAAGTAACCACGCTGGTCATGGAACTTGGAGTCATCTTTCTTACGAAAAACTTCCTGCTTATAATACACCGCTACAAGATTTTGCTTACTCGCATTCGTTGCATCAGCGGCAAGCTCAAATGTCATTGTTTCATAGAATGGTGTAATAGCTGGAGTTCCTGCCTCCACGCCAGAATTTTCTTGTGCTGGTGCCATATCGACGCCTCCCATTCCACCAGACGTCCATGAGCCAACTAATTGAGCAAGTGGCCCAAAATCGACGCCATCGATAACATTATGCTCGGCCATTGCTGGGAGAGAGAGCGACATTGCGAAGGCTAACACGGTTAACTTTTTCATTTTTACTTCCTTGTAATTATCATTTATAAATTTTTGTGGATGTTAATAATTCAAGAGAAATAAGACATTGATCTAGATCAATTTTGCCATATAACAAAACAAGCCTGCACAATATGCGACTCGCCCCATATTTTCCACTATAGATCCGGAGCAAGTTAACACTTCTATAAATCAATTTTGCCATAAATAAAAAAGCGAGGCTGATTAGCCTCGCTTTTAAAATGATATTTATCAAAAACTACGCATATTGTGTGGTCAGGGTCTTCCACGTTTTGCGTTGTTCTTCGAGCAAACGCTTCATTTCATTGTATTGCTGAAGAAACTCAAAACTTTCATAGTGCTTAAGTAATCTATTTTTTTTCAGTTCAAGCATTCGCTTCTGGGCTGCGTAGTAATCAGTCATCTTGAGTAGTAGGATATTGTACTCCTCTTCAAGTCGCTCAAGACGTGCTTGACTGTTTGGTACATCAGCGAGTTTGCTTTGTAGACGCTTTAGAACCATCGTCGCTTTCGCTTTTTCTATGCGGTCTTCAGGGCAAGTACGTAAGTTCTTTGCAAATCCACACATCTCAGATGCTTTAATCAACCACTTCGTCGGGTCAAACTGCCACCAGCGAATACCATTTCGATAGTCATTTTCAAAGATATGATGATAATTATGATACCCCTCACCAAACGTCAAAAATGCTAATACACCATTATCCCGTGCCGTATTTTTATCAGTGTAAGGCTGACTGCCCCAAATGTGCGCCAAGGAGTTAATAAAGAACGTAGTATGGTGGCTTAGTACTAATCGTACTACACCAACTAATAATAACGCTCCCCAGACATCACCATGAATAAGCCCAAACACAAGTGGGATACCAAAGTTAGTGATAACAGCTAGAGGCGCATAATACTTGTGCTGCCACATAACAATTTTATCTTTTTGTAAGTCACGGCAATTTGAGTAATCGCTGTACCGGCTAGCCTGATACTCCCGCAGCATCCAACCAATATGGCTATAGAAGAAACCCTTTTTAGCTGAATAAGGGTCTTTATCATTATTATCAACATGGCGGTGATGCACCCGGTGATCTGATGACCAATGTAAAATACTATTTTGTAAAGCAAAAGCCCCACCAATAGCAAAGATGAAGCGCATAACAGCGTTCGCTTCATAGGCTTTATGTGACCACAAACGGTGATATCCCGCCGTTATCGATAGGCCACAAAATGAAAAAGCAGCAATCAGCATTAACACCTGCACCCAATCAAAGCCTATATAGAAAGCATAAATTGGTGTACCAATAGCAGCAATAGAAAATGTAATCGCGAAAATAGCTACGTTAAACCAGATAAATGGGGGTTTCGTTGTTGTCATCCTTTAACCTTTGCAATTGAGCGTACAACTGTAAGCTAGAATAATAAGGGAATCGTTTGCCGTCAATGGAGAAACACATTATTTACAATAAAAAAAGCCACTTTTTGATTAAGTGGCTACCTTTCGCTATTCATTTTAGTTTAATTTATCGATTATTTTTTCAGCTGAGGGTCAACGCAAGCATAAATCTGCCCGATTGAATCATCTTGCTCAAATAATGATAACGTTAGCCTTGCAACTTCATCGCGAGTTATTAAACCGTGTACTTCTTCACCTTGAGTCAAGCAACCTGAACCGGTTATCTCACCATCTTGCAACCCTCCAGGCCGTAAAACAGTGAACTCAAGCTGGCTCGTTTGTAGCCAAGCTTCAGCGAGTGTCTTTTCTCTTACAGCTTGACCAAATACGGCTTTAGCTCGTTCTGGAAGTGTATGCCAGCTATCACCACAGCCTAATGACGTTACCATAAGAAAACGTTTAAGGTGACTACGTTCTAGCGCATCAATAAGGTTTCGATGACCTATATAATCAACAGGTTGGCTTGACTGAAAGCTGCCCATTGTCGATAACACATAAGCCTTTTTAGGCGCATGTTCTAATACTCGTTCAATATCTTCTTTATTAAGTGCATCACCCTGTACGATGGATACCCCAACCGATTCAAGCTGAGCTGCAGCGTCAAGGCTTCTCACCATTGCGACGACTTTGAAGCCTTGCTGTCGATAGAATCGAGCAATACGGAAACCTAAACCACGACTTGCGCCAAATAATATTAATGTTTTCATTATTCAAACCAAAAAAATAAGTACAAATGATTATACATATCATTTGCACTTACATGTAAGAGCGCTTTTACTTCATTTTGATTTTGGTCAAGGCGACCTCTTATTTTTTCAAATCACCTTTTACGTGCGCTTCCATTTCTTCACCAATTTGCGTTCTCATGTTCATTAAACGAATGGCCGACTCACGAAGTTTAATGTCTTCTTCTTTTTCAGGCACCCACTCAGGTACTTTTGTTGGTTTGCCTGCTTCATCAACCGCAACCATGATAACAATACAGTGGGTCGTTAAACGGTTTTCAAGCTCTTTTGGATCACTAGCCTGTACATCTATTGCAATATGCATAGAGGAAGATCCGGTATAAATAACTTTGGCGCTTACTTCAACTAAATTACCGACATGAATAGGCTGCACAAATCGTATTCCACCAGCATAAACAGTAATACAATACTTCCCGCTCCAGCCTGCAGAGCATGCATAAGCGGCTAAATCGATCCATTTCATCACAGCACCGCCGTGAACCTTACCTCCGAAATTAACGTCGCCAGGTTCAGCTAGAAACCGCAATGTAATGTCTCTTTGTCTGTTACTCATGTTCATCCCTTCACTTCATCCCGTTGATTTTATACCAAACAGAAATACAACTATCCATAACGAAAACATAACATATATGGTGCAATAAGCACCCTCTTTATGCCTATACCGATAAGCAAACACTCAAGCTACCTCAATGCCCGGCTCCGGCATCATGACGTAGCTGGGTAAATAATAGATCTGCTCACTCATGGATAGGCTTACCTGTAACTGCGCATAAAAAAAGCGCCATCAAGGCGCTAATATCTAAAAATTATTTTGTCCTTAAATTACACGCCTTCTTGCAGTTTCTCTTCCGCGTGCTGTTTCAAAGACATTAGCTGTTGCTCTAACTCCGCGACTTGGCTCGCCAACGCCTCATTTGTTTTGGTTAGCGTTTCGGCCTCTTTATGACTTTTTGATAATTCAGCTTGCAGTGCCTCTGTTTGCTGTTCTGCTTGCTTAAATTGCTCTTTTTCAATATCAAGATCTGCTTTCAATTTACGATACTGGCGCTGAGCGGTTAACTTAGCTTTATGTGCTTTATCAGCGTCAATTTTGGCATTTTCACATAGCTTCGACTCTTCAGCTAACTTGCTATTGATTACACCAAGATCCAAATTTAACTGTGCTTCTATCGCAACAAGGGCTGCAATCTGCTTCTCTTGTTCAGTAAACTGCTCATTTGCTGTTTGTGCCGCCTGCCCCGTCATCACAGACAAGTGCTCAGTTACATTACGAGTAAACATATCCATCACATCAAACGGAAAACATAAACGTTCGCTTTCCTTCTGTTTCGGAAAATATTGTTTATCTAAACTTTCAAGTATATTTAATGTGTTTTGATAACTTTGCTCTAAAGCCTCTTTTGCATTCATTATTGCAGTGCTTTCGACAGTATTACCTGCACTAACTGCCGACTGAAACTGTTTAACCCACTCATCATACTGGTTTACTTGARCTAACTTAACGAATGGGTGGTTACGAAAATCATATTCCATCATGTATTTCCTGCCATGTATCTAAAAATTAAAATTAAAGTCTGCATACCTTTTTTAGCCTATAATTCATCAAAGTACGCGTGAAATATCATAAACTTTGAACTCTATTCGAATAATATTTAATCTACAAAAAATCAATGACAGTTTCGATAAGACTTTATGACAAATTGCTCACTGTTACATTTTTGCTATATACAGGTGCTATAACAAAATACAACTATTCTATTTTATAATTAAGTGGGCTTAACGTTGCCAATGAAACCCTTGAAACGCTATCAATATGAGCGATACGCTATTTTATGTAACCTTGCTTACCCGCTCACATTCAATCACACCCTGTACGGTTTCACTCAGGAGGGTCGGCATGAAATTTATGACCGCTGGGGACGTACTATAATTCGCATTTTATGGGGCGATAGTCCTGAAATCATTGTTGTCTTTAAAGGCTCTCAAAGTTTATGGGATTGGTTACTTAACCTCGCACTCATTCCTCAAAAAATCCCCTCGGGGGAAGGTTATTGCCATGTGCACTGGGGGTACAACTATTTATTAAACCAACACAGTAAACTTCCTTCCAATGTAACGAGCTCTCCTCATATTACCGAAGCCATGAAAGTGGACTTTACCCAATCGAAAGAAAGACAACCGTACAAAGATGGACACAGTATCTACCAACAAATCGAAGATATATTACTTCCTCTAATTAATGCAGGAAAGAAAGTCTCTTTTACAGGCCACTCCTCGGGAGGAGCAATGGCAATCTTGGTTGCACACCGCCTGTTTCAACACCAACCAAAGGCAATTAAGCGGATCGTAACATTTGGCCAGCCTGCAACTGGGTTTTGGAACTTTAAGCAAAGCTACCCGCTGCATCACCGTACTTATCGTATTTGTTGTGATTTAGATATTGTTACCTTTTTACCCCCTATTCCACTTATGTTTTGGCATGTAGGTAAAATGCTTTGGTTACATGATGGAAAGATTTATGAAGATACGCCAACAATTAAACGTTTATCTCGCTCATTAGTTAGCTGGATTTTACGACCAATCTCCTATCACTACATGAATAAATACATACGAAATAAGGATTTTTTCGACAAGCACTAATAAAGGTATTTTTGTAACCATTATTGAGGGTGCAAATATCAAAGTGGTATAGTGCACAAAACTCATTTTGGTAGCTGTAATAATGCCTGAAACACACCCCACGTTTGAAGACCTTATCCATTCAAGGCGCTCCGTTCGAAAATATGATCAAACCGCTGCTTTTGATCACGAGTCTGTTACGCGGTCACTTAACCTTGCCACATTGTCACCAAATAGCTCCAATATGCAGCTTTGGGAATTTCATCGCGTTGTTAACGATGATAAGCGCCAAACACTTGCTAAATATTGCATGAATCAAAACGCAGCAAAAACAGCCAATGAATTGATTGTTTTTGTTGTGACACCGTATAAATGGAAATCACGAGCAGAGCTTAACGCTGCGCAAATTCGTTCAGCATTTACTGGTCGTCATGATCAAACAGCTAAACGAGCACTAAAATATTACGAAAAACTCATTCCATTTGTGTACAACAACGACCGCTTCGGACTCTTAGGCCTTGCGCGTAAAGTACTGTCATTCTTCCTTGGGTTAAAGAAACCAATGGTTCGAGAAGTCAGCCGCTCTGATTTACGCGTATGCTTACATAAAAGCAGTTCACTTGCAGCGATGACATTTATGACATCAATGCGTGCCGAAGGCTATGACACTTGCCCTATGGAAGGTTTTGATTCCAAAAGAACTAAACAATTGCTTGGGCTACATAAAGATGCAGAAATAACCATGATTATAAGCTGCGGCAAACGTACTGATGACGGCATTTATAGTGAAAGGCATCGCGTGGCTAACGATGAGGTCATTTTTAGTCATTAATTAATCATTTACCCTTATTGCCATACCTTAAGCCAAGCTTTTGAGGTATGGTGGGTAATCACAAAATAAGAACGGTTATGCAGTTACAGATGGAACAGCTCATTAAATTAAAAAATGCGTGGATGGCCAGCCATATCACAGATGCAGAGTACCCAACACCACTGAGTGTAAAAGGCTTAGCACTGTATCAAAGGTACCTTCAGCAGCTAGAGAATCAACCACTGTCGCCACCTCCCGTTCAAACTAATAACCTGACGCTTTATCCTGTGGACTGCCATCCACTCACTATTCGTTATGCGCTGGTACTTTCAAGTCACTGGACTGATGAATCTGAGAAAGAGGCCTTAATTGAATTCCTAACACAAATCATGCTTGAGCCATCTTCTCCGGCGCAGCTTTACGTTGGATTCTACAAAGGTAAGCCCGCGGCCTGTGGCATGATTTTTAATTCGCCTGATGCTGAATTGATAACAGATGTTCATGCGCTCCCTCTTCCCAATAAGCAAACGCTTATCGAGGAAATGCAATCAGCACTCGCCGAGCGTTGTACAACAAATAACCTTAATATCGAACAGTAATTTCAATGACCGATTCATTTAAAACGCCAGCTTTTTGCTGGCGTTTTTGTTTGCGGCCACTATGAATTACACTATGACACTGTAATTAATGCATTCGCTAAGTAATCAATGTGCTGCTCTTGTAAACCCGCAATATTTATACGCCCGTCACCGACAGCATAGATTGCAAACTCATCACGTAAGCGACCAATTTGTTCAGGTGTTAGTCCTGTTACCGAGAACATGCCCTTATGTTGCTCGATGAAATTATACTGCTGTGAGCCTTGTGCTTGAATGGCTCCCACGAGACCACTACGAAGGCTCAACAAGCGGTTATTCATTTGTGTTAGCTCTTTCTTCCAATTAGCGGTCAACACGTCATCATTCAAGATAGTAGCAACGATTGCTGCACCATGATCAGGTGGCATCGTATACGTTGAACGCGCTAAATTCAGGATACGACCTTTCGCTTTTTGGGCTTCTTTCAGGCTATCGCTCACAATGATTGCAGCCCCTGTGCGCTCACGGTATAGACCAAAGTTTTTCGAGCATGACGTTGCGATAACCATTTCTTCAGTATTATCCGCCATGTACTGCAAACCTGCCGCATCTTGCTCTAAGCCATCACCAAAACCCTGATAAGCGATATCGACAAATGGCATGAAGCCGTTTTTATTTGCAAGGTCTGTAATCGCTTGCCAGTCAGAAAATGAGATATCAGCACCGGTTGGGTTATGGCAACAACCATGCAATAACACAACATCTTTAGGGCCCGCTTTTGAAAGCTCAGACAACATCGCAGCACTATCAACCTGTTTTGTTGCCGGATTAAAATACGGGTAGTAGCGCACTTTTAACCCAGCGGCTTCCATGACAGGTTTATGGTTTACATAACTTGGGTTTGAAATCCAAACCGTTGTATCTGGCTCTGCAATATACATAAGATCAGCCAACATACGTAACGCCCCACTCGCCCCAGGTGTTTGTACACCTGCAGAGCGCTGGAAGGCCGACGTACCTGTTAGCAACAAATCAATCATCGATTGATTGAATTGTTCATTACCCGCCAAACCAACATAAGCTTTTGTCGTTTGCGTACTCATTACTTGTTGCTGGGCAAGCTGTACGGCGTTCATGATTGGCGTTTCACCTTGACTGTTACGGTAAACACCAATACCAAGATCCACTTTTTCTTCACGAGGATCTTCACGATACGCTATAGACAATGACAATATAGGATCAAGTTGCGCTTCAGCTAGCTGCTTGAACATACTTAAAATTCCGTTTTACTAAATACACGATAACATCAACCTATCACTTCATTTGCGTTACGTCATCAGCTATTTAACGCATTGAATTCTCTTTTTTTTATAAGGCTGATTTGATCTTAAACAAAACTTCTTCCAAGTCTGGTTGCAGACTGCTACCAAAAGCCTAAATTTAAAGTATGTCAGGATAACAACTGATGATATTACATTTAATCAAAGCATTGGTATAACAACACGTTAGATACTAATGGAGGTCACTATGAAAAATAGTGTTGATGTCCGTACATTACTCAATGTCTATGAAAAGGTGAAAACACAAGGCCAAACCATTGACATGGGTAACCAGCTAGAAGATATCAGGTGTATAGAGAACCACGATGGTTATAGCGTCAGCTTATCTGATGATACTGTCAGCCTCGACATTAATTTCCACAACACCTATCACTTCCACACCATGAATGAAGACCCAGACACCGTTATTAATCAAACAACAACTGAATTTCATAATAATAATGAACAGCAAATTCAAGCTTTTATTCATAAGTTACAAGAGCTAGATAAAAAATACTAAATCTGTGCGGATAATTGAAAACTTTATAAACCGCCAAATAATTTAATGATGCCTATTTCCCTCAGAACCTGCCGGCTCTACGCCGGCAGAGAATCAAGTAAGAACGATGTTTCTTACCTTTTACATCGGCCTGACATTTCCCCAATAAAACTTACTTACTCTGTATATGATGAACAAAGATAACAAAAACTCGCGTTCAGGATTCATTCATAAAATTTATAGTACAGTTCAACTGAAAATACCTATATCAGGAAGTCAACCACATGATGGCACAAGAATTAAGATCAAATGAGATTGATATAGTCATTGAGGCCCTTGACGAGTGTTATCGTCGTCTTAACGCAGCAGAAATGTCTGCAAAAGATCTCACTCAAGATGGCTTTGCTTTAATGTTTAAATCTGCTTATCAAAGCATGGCTGATAAACAGCATTAGCCCCCCCCTGTTTATATGACATAAAAAGCTCAAGATATCCTTGAGCTTCGTATCTTCAGGTTTGTCTTTTTATAAATCCCAATCTCGATTTTGTAAAACGACACGATATCCATCAATATCTTCGAACGTCTTACCGACATTTTCCCAGTAAGGATTATTTGAGTCGACGACACTAAATCCCGCATCAATCATATTACGGCATGTTCGTTCCCACATCTGACTGCAGTCAATATAAAAAACAAGTAGGTGATCTGTGGATGGCGCCTTACCAGCTACCGTACCAATCTGATGAATAAACTCGAGGTGGTAAGAATGCTTTTGGTGTCCTAATACAACACCATCAAAGCCTTCATGATCTTTAAATTGTTTCAGCATTTCAAAGCCAAGTGCTTGACTATACATTACCGCAATTTGATTTAAATTATCTGTCGGTCTGACAACACGCAGCGTCGAATCTAAAGGTATCATAACTAAATCAAACTCCATTTTATTATTTCAATTCAGTATTTTACTCCTGTCACACTTCGTATTCAACAAGACACATAACATCCCTTGCACATTCTTTGATGCCAATCACACCAAGAATAATATTTAGAAATAAAAGTTCTGGAGGCAAAATCAATTATCTTTGAGTTTGTTTCATTATTCACCTGATTTTTTGGAATCCATGCTGCGTTAATTGTGGAATTAATGTGCAATCTGACGCACACACCTTGCCCTACTGTCAATATCTTCTAAATTCACAAACATGACTGGGATGTCTGACTGCCATATATAACTTGAAAGGCAGCGTTGTAGATAAACCGCTTGAAGAGCCATTAAAATTACAAGGAATGAATATGTCTACTGTCCCCACCCTTGACGACAAATTGCATGGATTACTCCCATACGAGAAAGATGAGATCAACCAAGCTTATCGCTCTTATTTAGAGTTTGGTCTACCAACCAATAATAGTGAAAAGAAGAACATCTTAATTGTGGGTTGTGGAATTGCTGGCATGGTTTCAGCCGCGCTGCTAAGAAAATCAGGGCATACCGTCACCATTATTGAGGCAGACAGTCGTGTTGGTGGTCGTATTAAAACCTTCCGAAATAGTGATAAAAAGCGCTATTTTGAAGATGACAATCTAACCGGTGAAGCGGGTGCAATGCGCATACCTGACATGCACAAACTTGTTCAGTACCTCATCGACTATACCGGGGTTGAAAAACAACTTTTCCTCAATAAAACCGTGTCTAAAGAAGATGCAACATCATCTCTCATTAACTCACCAAATATAGATGAGGATGGTAATGTCAATATAGAGGCTTTAGAGGCAACAGGAAGAAACTTCCTACACGTAAACCACAAACATGTTTCTCGTAAAGACTACGAAGATACCAATGATGTAAACAGCCTACTTAATTACAATCTATCAAATAACGAAAACAAAAAAGCAAGTGATCTACTTGAAGAAGCTATTGGGGAGCTTCGTCGCCAAGTAAACGAAGACCCTAAAACGGTTTGGCCAAAAATTATCGAAAAGTATGGCGAATACTCCATGCGCCGCTTTTTAAAAGAGCAAAATCCAGATTTATCAGAAAATGCGATTGAAATGATTGGTGTGCTAGAGAACCTTGAGTCACGCATGTCTTATTCTTTCATTCAAAGCTTCATTGAACTCGCCATTATCTCTCCCGAAACACCATTTTGGTTAATCAAAGGCGGCACTGACAAGTTTACCCAAGCCTATTACGAGAAAGAGGGGCTTGAAGATATTACCTTCTTAAATCAAACGCTGGTTGATATCTATAAGTGTAAAGAAACCGGTAAAGTGAAAGTGAATACGAAGGTTTCGTCTGAAAATCGTGATCATAGCGACCGTGACCATGCTATTGCCCAACTACTTAGCTCAAAAAGCTGGGATGAAGCCATCGTCACTATTCCTTTTTCAAGCTTCCGTATGGTGCATGTCTGGCCTGAAATGAGCCAGTCAAAACGTAAAGCAATTAGAGAGTTGCATTATGATGCTGCAACAAAAGTACTGTTAGAGTTCCGTGAACGTTTTTGGGAAACCGAGAACGAAATATACGGCGGTGGCTCTATTACAGATCTACCTAACCGTTTCATGTACTACCCAAGTGAGAGAATGGGTTCTGGCAAAGGTGGCGTTATGCTTGCTAGCTATTCTTGGGCAGATGATGCCCGGAAATGGGACTCAATGTCAGAATACGAGCGTTTTTGCTATGCACTCGAAAACGTCGCCATAACGCATGCCAAGCATACCCCCAACGATGATTATGAAACACGCAAAAAAGCACAGCAAAAAATCCGTGATTTATGTGTTTTCAACCCTGAAAAATATGAGCATACACAAGAAAACATTGTTGGTGCCGCTACCATTAGCTGGATGAATAACCCATATGCATTTGGTGAAGCAGCAATTTTCTATCCCGGCCAGTTAGAGCTTCTACATGAATCTATTATCAGTTCTGAGTGGCCAAGTAATGAAACAGGGAAATCTATCCTGCACTTTGCTGGTGAGCATGCATCTTTAAAACACGCATGGATAGAAGGTGCCATTGAGTCTGCGGTTAATGCCGCCCTCGTTGTTAATGAAAACCCACTTCCAAAACTTAACCAAGGGTAATCATCATGACGCGTATACCTTACTTAGACCAAAATAACGGACTCGATGATTCAGCTGCTGAGGTTTTCGAGCATATCAATGAAAGTCGCGGTAATGTGATTGGTGTTTTTGCGCTATTGCTAAATAGCCCACCAGTAGCAAAATTAACCGCTGATTTAGGTGGCTACCTTCGGTTCGATTCTATCTTGAATCAAACCGTAAAAGAGCTAGTAATATTAACAACACTAAGTGAAAACTATTGCCAATTTGAATGGGCTTTCCACGAAGGTTTCGCCCTAGAAGCAGGGATATCACCTCAGGTTGTCGATGTAATCAAGTATCGCCAAGAATTATCGAGTGAGCCTGAAGTTAGCCCAATCGAAGCGAAAATTATTCGATTTGTTAGAGAGCTAGTTAATAACAAACGTATTACTGACAGCACCTACCAAGCGCTTGAGCAAGAGTTTAGTACCCAAGAGCTGACAGAAATCACCTCTTTAACAGGGTATTACTGCATGGTTGCTTGCCAATTAAATGCTTTTGCCCTCTCTGCGCCAGAAGGTAAACCGCACCTTCCAGAACCAGCAGTGGCTTCAGATGCTGCAACTGAAACTAAGTAACACATATCAAAAACGATAGGCCGTAGAGGGTACGGCCTAAGCCCCTCATCGACATCTACTCACGGATAGCAGGAGATGAACAATGTCTGCAAATTTAAATCAAACGAATATAGAAGTTAATGACCCTAATTTTCAGCAAGCCTTTTCGCAACTACAGGGCAATATCTTAAAAGGTCATGGAAGAGACCATTCACGCCATGTTTTTTTCTCTTTCACAGGCGATAAAGAGGCCAACCGCAAGTGGGTCTCAAAACAAGCAGAACAAGTAACATCCACACTTGAGCAAAATAAACAGCAGATCAGCTTCAAAGAAAATGGGGTTATACACCTCTTCATGAATTTTATGCTCAGTTGTAACGGTTACAATCAACTCGGTATTGATGAAAATGAATGGCCATCAGACAAAGCGTTCCGCTCTGGAATGAAAGACTTAAGCACGCCTTTTGATACTTTACCTAGAGGTGACCATAACCCGACAGCAAACCCGCTTAACGATGACGTAAGCCAGTGGGAAACAGGGTTTCGGGAAGATGTTGATGGAATGGTTTTGCTTGCTCTTGGTGGATTAAACGATGAACAAGCCGAGTTAAAGCTTGAGCAAGAAGTCAAAAAACTTGAGCAGTCAATGGCAGGCACAGCACAAATCATTTTTGTGCAGAAAGGTCACGTCATGCGTAATGAAAAAAAACAAGTTATTGAGCATTTTGGTTTTGTCGATGGAGTAAGTAACCCGAAGTTTTTATTTTCAGAACTCAATGAAGAATTTAAAAATGGTGGTTATTCCAAAAATGACCCAAGCGCCCCGTTAAATACAGTAATGGTTCGCGACCCTGGTGGTGATGAAAATGGTTATGGTACTTATGTTGTCTACCGTAAGCTTCAACAAAACATCAAAGGATTTTGGGAGCGTCTTGATATCCTTGCCAATACTCTCTCCGAGACGAGCTCTGAAAAAGTTGATGCCGAGTATGCCGGTGCGCTTTGTGTAGGTCGCTTTAAGGATGGCACCCCCATCTCAGAACAAGGTAAAGATGGTTGGACAAACCTCTTTAATAATTTCAATTACGATGATGATTCTGATGGGTTGCGTTGTCCATTTCACTCACATACCCGCAAAACCAATCCTCGTGGCGATACCGTAAGACAATTTAACTCCCCACCTACGATTGAGCGGAGCCGACGTATCGTTAGACGTGGCATCAGTTTTGGCTCGACAAATTTAGAGCCAACGAGTGAGTGGACTGATGCAGGTTTACTCTTTATTAGCTTACAAGCCGATATTGTTGATCAGTTTATCTTCATGCAAAACACATGGTGTAACAACGAAGGCTTTGTACGCCAAGCAACCGGAACGGATCCACTCGTTGGCCAAGTTAAACCCGGTTCAGAGCCTATGGCACAAAAATGGTCTACCAGTTGGGGGAACCCAAATGCAGAACAAGTAGACTTTAGCTTCTCTGGTTTTGTCAAAAACTTAGGTGGTGAATATTTCTTCATGCCTAGCCTTAGCTTTTTACGCTCACTCTCTAATGAATTAAGTGAATAGGTTATTGTATGAATGAAGAAACAAAAAGTACCTTAACTGCTACCGACACAACCGTTAATACCACTACCACCGCGCGATATGTGCTTGATGCAATTGGCACGCAAGGTGTTAAACATGTATTTATGGTACCTGGTGGTGTCGTAGACCCTTTTCTCGATCAATTTGGAACTGACGAAGACGATATAAAGGCAATTGTTGCAGCAAATGAAGCTGGCGCAGCCTACATGGCTGACGGGTATGCCAGGGCAAGTGGCAAGTTTGGTGTCTGCATGGGGATTGGCGGCCCCGGTATCGCTAATATGGTGGGCCCTTTAGCTGCAGCTTATGCTGATAGCTCTCCAGTGCTGGCACTTGCTGGTGAAGTTCCTACAGCGTGGGATGGCCGAGGTGGATTCCAAGATGCCAGCGCAGCAGGACTCAATGATATCGGATTTCTTAGCCAGGTTACTGAGTTAGCACTAGAAATACCGAAGTCTAATATGGTTCCCCATATGCTAGACACGGCATTTCGAAAAATGCTTGGTCGCGATCAACGCCCTGTTAGCCTGAGTTTTCCAAAACAAATTCAAACTGAAGAAATCAACGTTACTCCAGGTTTGCATAAGTGTATTCAATGCGAAAATATCAGCCCAAGAGCCATTGATATTCATGCCGCTCAACAACTCATCGAAGGGCTTCGCCAAACCTGCCAATCAAACAAAGCCAACGTATCAATACTGGTTGGAAGTGGGACTGTTCGATCTGAAGCCAGTGAAGCATTAATTAATTTCGCTGAAAAATACCATATTCCAGTTGCAACAACCTTAAAGGCTAAAGGTGCTTTCCCCGAAACTCACCCACTTTCTCTTGGGGTATTTGGGTATGCTGGTACCAACCATTCAACACTCGCACTACTGAATGGTGATCAAACAAACCCTAGTTGCCCTAATTACGGCGTAGAAGACAACCACCTATTAATCGTGCTTGGTTCAAGTTTGAATCAACGAAATACCATGCGCTGGGACGAACACTTAAAACCAGAAAATGGCATTTACCAAGCTGATGTAAACATTTCTACTTTTTCCAAGAACTACCCAATTGATGTCGCAATAAATAGCGATATTCGAACCTTGCTTGAATGGCTAATGGCTGACGAGCAAGCCGAACAGCTCCTCCCTATTTTAGAAACAAATAACATAAGGCAAAAATGGCTCAATAGCATTTCAGTAAAGCCAAGATACTATGATGAAGAAAATCGCCATAGCCCCGCCATTCCCATGCACCCCGCTCGTGTAATTAGTGAACTACAAAACATTGCACCTCAGCATACAATTATTATCGGGGATTCTGGAGCACATCGGGCATTTGCAGGCCATTACTGGCAAAGTAACGCTCCTCGCGAGTACCTCACTGCGACCGCACTGGCGCCTATGGGTTGGGCTATCCCCGCTGGTATCGGCGCGAAAGTCGCTGAACCTGAAAAAGCATGCGTTATTGTCACAGGTGACGGCTGCATGTTAATGAATGGTATTGAAATTCAATCGGCCGCTCGTAATAACATTCCTCTTATTGTTCTCGTCGTTAATAACAGCGCCTTAGGAAATGTCTATTTACGTGCAAAAACACCAATCGCCAAAGAATTAACCTCATTAAATACGCATAACTGGGCTGATTTTTCCAAGTCACTTGGCGGTGATGGTGTTGTTGTAGAAAACCCAGATGATCTTGCAGCGGCGTTTGATCGCGCTTTTTCAGCTAAGGGACCTTTTGTAATAGACGCACGTTGTGATCCGCATTTCCCGACACCAATTAACCCTTGGCGGGCAGAAAACGAACATCCTAATTGGGCAGAAGATCAATCTTAAACAGGACGATATTATGGCAGCGTTACCACTCATAGAGCGGGAAGATCTCGATCAACAAGGTAAAGACATTTACGATACCTTACTCGGTCCCAGAGATGGCTTATCCGGCATGTATAGAACATTAATGAATCACCCTTTACTTGCACAACATATAGGGCAGCTTGGTACATATGTTCGCTATGAAAGTGAATTGTCTGGCGACATTCGAGAGCTTGGCATTTTAGCTACAGCACGCGCACTCGGTGCACCGTTCGTTTGGGAAAAACACCTAGCACCAGCAGAGCGAGCCGGTTTACCACAAGATGTTATTGAACAAGTGCTTTCGGGAGACATTGCAACGGCAAAGATGAAGCCAGCTTATCTCTATACTTGGCAAATTGCAGAAGATGTGGTCCACCAGCGTAGCCTCTCAACAAAAACACAAGAGGCAATGATTGATGAAATTGGAGTAAAAGGCTTGCTCGATTTAGTGATGGCTTGCGGGATGTATCGCATGATATCGACCGTTGTATTTTCATTTGATGTGCCGCTGCCTGAAGGTGGCACACCACCTTTCTAAAATAAAATGCAGCGCCCTCCAATTAAAACAGGGGGCAATTAAAGCAGGAGCTAATTAAAAGCAGGGTGTGAGCAATCACACCCTGTTTTTAATTATATAAAGGGACTGTTTTTCAGAAGCAGCCAGCTAATGTGCAAGTTCACCACTCGATAATACCGATAAACTATCAGGCGTAAACTTTTGAAAGCTTATTGCTGATTTTTTCGGAGGATAGATAAACTTTGTCACTTTCACGATATATTTAGCAATAATATTGCCTGCCGTATCTTTTTCATCGTACCAAAAGGTATCAATATCGATCTTCTTTCCTATATCCCACTTCATGTCAGTTCGAATAAACTTGTGCTCTTGCGGTATACCTAGTAGCTCCCTATACATGGCGATGCTCCAATTATTAATAAATTTTATGCAGCCATATTCACATAGTTTTCAAATGGTCTTTGTTCGGCGTGTCACAGTTCAAAAATCAACCACAAACGAAGGTCACAAAATTGTTTAGCCGCTATTTTGGCATAAAACCAATTGTCGACGCTTTGATTCAGCTCGAAGCTCACAGCGATTTTTATCCCACAAAAAACCTTTTGGCAGCCTACTTTTCTCTATTACATAAAATGTTGTTTTAGTTTGATTTTTCAACACTTCAGCCAAAGGCATCGCATTAAATTCAGCTTCACCTTCTGAATAGAATTGCGCGGAAAAAGGTCTTTTTTGAATATAAACAAGTTCACTGTTTTCTTTTTCAACTTGCTGTTGCCATTCGGCCAGCAGACCCTTTTCAGCTTCTTTTCCTGTAAGGTTGAATTGCAGTAGCAAGGCAACAATGAAAAGAAGCACAGGTGTAATTAAGCCAATTTTGAATACCTTTTCAGGCAAACGATGCTGGGAATGATAACCTGCAATCAAAAGCCCAAGCGCAGGCAGTCCTGGCATTACATAACTAGGTAGGATATTCCCCGCCATGGTAAACAAGATCATAGGTGAAAGCATCCAGCACCATAGATATCCCATGTAACCACCACTTGTCTGAATTCCCTCTTCCCCCTTTTTGAAGAAACGGCCAACCTGATACATAAGTACAGGTGCCCACGGCAAAGCAGCTAAGAACCAAAAAATCCAGATCATGCCACGCACTTCGTCGTGCGCACTTCCATATAAATCACCTTCCCACCCGCTTACAACAAAGCGTTTAATGTGTTCACCGATGATAAAGTAATTTAAGAAGCCTGGAGTCTTCCATTCAGCAAGTAAGTACCACGGTAGGCTAATAGCAATAAATAGCGCAATTCCACCTTTCCATGGCAAACAGGTTAATGTACGTTTCCAACGCTGCTCTTGTGATAACCAAGCGACTAAACTAATTCCGACTAAAACCAAGGTTAAAGGGCCTTTTGCAAGCATACCTATCGATAAACCAACAAAGAATAAGTAGCCCCAAATAGCAGATTTTTTCTGCCAACTTAGCCAGAAACTAACCATGCTAAGGGTTACGCCAAGTGTCAGCGCTGTATCTGTCATTACTGCACCGGATATGACAATGAATGCTGTCGTCGACGCAACAATAGCCGTTGCCAACCAAGCTTCTTGCTTGGTTCGCTCTTTGGCTGCTAAAACCCAAGTCAGCGCTAAAACGATGCAGCCAACAAGCAAATGTGGCAGACGGGCTGCAAATTCATTCACGCCCAAAAGCTCAAAACCAGCAGCACTAAGCCATGTAAATAACGGCGGCTTGCCCCAAAAAGGGACATTGTAATCAAACATCGGAGTGATCCAATCCCCCGTTTCAAACATAAGCCTTGCCATTTCACCATACCGAGCTTCTGTCGTATCCATCAATGGATATAGCCCTAGGGTAATCAGTCGTACGATAATCGAACCGAAAACCAGAATCATGGCGTATTGCGTCAGCGTTAACGCTTGTTTATTCTTATTCACGCTTGTACTTCCTCATTCATTTTTTGTTCTGCTTTTAGGTTATCTTCCATTACGACAAAAAGTGGGCGTTGCTTTGCCTCTATAAATAGCCGACCTACGTATTCCCCCATCAGTCCGATAGATAACAGTTGCATTCCCCCTAATAGAAGCATCACCAAAATAGTTGAAGGGTAACCAGCAACCGGATCGCCCCATATTAATGTTTTCATGAAAACTACGACGGCAAGCACTAAAGCAGACAATGAGGTAAGTAACCCAGCGCCTGTTGCTAGCCTTAATGGGCGAGTACTAAACGATGTAATACCTTCAAACGCAAGGTGACATAGTTTGGTGTAATTCCATTTTGTTTCACCTGCAATACGAGGGTCGCGATCAAAAAGTAATGTTGTTCGGCGAAAGCCTGGCCACGCCAATAAACCTTTCATAAACCGCGTACGCTCAGGCAATTTAATTATTTCATTTACAACACGGCGATCTATTAACCTAAAGTCACCCACATTTTCAGGAATAGGCATTTCACTTAGTTGATTTATCACCTTGTAAAAAAGCGATGCAGTAATACGTTTAAACCAACTTTCTCCGTGACGTTGCTTTCTTTTCATATCAACAACATCAAAGCCAGCTTTCCATTGTATGACCATTTCAGGAATCAGCTCGGGTGGGTCTTGCAGATCAGCATCTAGTAAGATGACAGCATCACCTGTTGCGACTTGCAACCCTGCGCTCATTGCTGCTTCTTTACCAAAATTTCGACTTAATCGAAGGCTTCTAATCTGGTGAAATGAACTAGAAAATTGCTGTACCATTGACCAAGAGTTATCACTGCTTCCGTCATCGACATAAACAATTTCACAAGGCTGTGCCAATTTATCCAAAGCACGACATAAACGCTCATGACAAATCTCTAATACCGCTTTTTCGTTATACATCGGGACGATAACAGAAATTAGTGGCGTATCTCGATATCCGCTAGATTGTCGATCTCTATGTTGGGACAATAAAGTAATAGATGACATGCTAAACCTCGAACATAATTAAAGTGCTTGAGATCTATGCTATTCCTGCTGGTGTCATAAAAAGGTCATTGACATTTTTTTCACGTTAAACTGTGTCATTATAGTGAGGTCACTTGAGTATTAGCTTTTACTACACCTCTCTCTGGTAGGTACCATCATGAAACTGTTATTGGTTGAAGATCATCAAGATATTGCTGGCGTTATTTTCGACTTTTTTGAATTAAAAGGGTACACCCTCGACTATGCCAGTAATGGACAGCACGGGCTGGAGCTAGGCAGTAATAATCATTATGATTTGATCATTCTTGATATTATGCTGCCAAAACTTGATGGCTACATTGTTTGCAAAAAGTTACGCGAACAAGGTGTCGATACACCCATACTAATGCTAACTGCACGCGATACTCGAGAAGACACACTTAAGGGCTTCGACCAAGGTGCAGACGATTACCTTGTAAAGCCTTTTGACCTTGAAATACTTGAAGCAAGAATAAAGGCGCTTACTCGTCGTCACTGTGGTGTTACAGCTGTAGATAGCCTCCAGTTTGAAGAGTTAAACCTCGACCTAAGTCAGCATATTGTTGAACGAAATGGTTGTAGTTTTTCTCTTAATCCAACCCTTTTTACAATATTAAAACTGCTCATGCTTCGAGCCCCTAAAGTGGTAACAAAAGAAGAACTTATTTCCGCATTGTGGGGAGAAGATGAACCGGAAGGCAATGTACTACGCAGCCATATATATCAGCTTAGATACCAAATTGATAAGCCGTTTAAACATGGCTATATTAAAACCGTTCCGAAGGTCGGCTACCAATTAATCGGTGAGGAGGAACAGTGAAAAAAAGGCTTCTAAAAGTAAAGAGTGCAAAACAGCTAACCTTTACCTATTTTGCTATTGTCGCTTTTTCAATCATCACTATTCACGTGTCATTGCTTGAATCGACCCTTGAAGATTTCGAACAGATTAATGCCAATAATCGGTTAACCCATACTAAAGGCATAGCCCCATCACTCTTTGAAAATAATGATTTAACGGATATGGCTATCCCGCCCTTCAGTCACGCCTACCTTGGCATTGAAAATATTCCTGACACTATTTCGATACCCAATTCGTTACAAAACGATGAAGCAGTGGAATTCTATAACACCGAAAAAGACTCAACAGATTACTTTATTATGAAAAGTAATCTGGAGATAAGAGGAAAAAGCGAAGACGTCTATTTCGTTTATTTTGATGATCTCTACGAGCTAAGTGAAGAGCAGGTTTTCGATAATGAAGTAAAACAGCTCGTAATATCTCTCATCCTAATATTAATTAGCTTCGTAGTTGTATTACGCATTTCAGACCGTCTTACTCACCCTCTAGCACAACTGGCAAATGATCTCGATAATCGTTCACCGACAGATCTATCCCCTATTGCACTACCGAGCGGCATTGTGTCAAAAGAACTCGTACAGTTAGTGGATAGCTTCAACTTATATGCCGAACGTATTCAAGAATTACTCGACCGTGAGCGTTCATTTAACCGTTATGCAAGCCATGAACTTCGCACACCGCTAATGGTTATTAAAGGGGCAATATCATTACTCGGGCAATCAAATGAACCTGCATTTGTAGAGAAACAACGCCAACGCCTACTGCAATCAAGCAATGAGATGAACGATTTCGTCACAACGTTACTTTCACTAACGCGTGAAGAAAACACCCACAATCTAACCCCGCGACAAATAGAGCTCAGTGAATTAGAAACCATTGTCGCTGCACACTCCTCGTTACTAAAAGGAAAAGATGTAGTGTGGAATGTGGTAATTAATGAAGCTACTTTTATCAAAGCCCCTGAAAACACATTTAAAATTCTAATTGGTAATCTGATAAAAAATGCCTTTGCCTGTACGGAGCAAGGACAAGTGATCATTCAAGTATCGAATAAAGCCATCGAAGTCATTGATACTGGGATTGGTCTTGGCTCTAAGCCTCGTGGCGTTGAAGGTTTTGGCTTAGGTTTGCTAATCGCCAGTGATATATGCAGAAAATATCACTGGAGCCTAAGCCATCATACAAATGAATTTGGTGGCTGCACTGCTATGATTTCACTGCACCCAGCTGAAAAACCCAGCGTTCAGACAACGTAAAATTCACTAACATACCGCATAACACCCCTGGCACCATCGCCACATAGGGCCACAATACTTCCCATTGTGGCCCTATGCTCAAATAAGCGCTAATCCATTTCGGGTTTATTGTCGATATTAATAGATAATAAATTCCATAATTTGGTACAAACCCAATAACAGAAGAAAACAAGAAGCGTGACCACTGTTCAAACGGTTGACAAGGTGAGGCATGTTTAAAGGTAAAGCTGCGATTTAGCCACCAATTCGATGAAGCAGCTACCCAAAATGCAATCCCCCTTGCGGCTTCAAATGTCATTACTGCAGACAAATAAAATACTGCTGTCGCATCAATCAGAAAACCACAACCACCAACTAGTGCAAATTTTAAAAAGTGTTGATACTTCAATCTTATAACTCGTAATTTCATACCAAATACCATTTTAGATGTTAACAGGTAGAAAAAATGTCAAGTCAATAACGAGCATCTGTAGATAAATATCAGAAAGTACTTTTTTTTCACATCAAGCGAGTATAATGAGCGCGTTTATATTTTTAATTACTGACAATGGAAAAGCATGAGCAAAGTTTTTACTTTCCTGAAAGGGATGGCAATGGGAGCAGCCGATGTCGTTCCTGGTGTTTCGGGCGGCACTATCGCCTTTATAACGGGTATTTACGATACATTACTTGAAAGCATTCGCAGGGTGAATCCAAGTCTAATTGGCATTTGGCGTAAAGATGGTTATAAAGCTGCATTTAATCATATTAATGGTACATTTCTAGTCCTGCTGTTTGCCGGTATTCTTACTAGCATTTTTACCTTCGCCAGAGTGATAACATGGATGCTTCACACCCATCCTATTCCGTTATGGTCATTCTTCTTTGGTTTGATTGTTATATCCGTTATTCATATGTTTAAACAAGTTGAAAACTGGAAGATAACACGAGGAATAGCCATTATCGCTGGAGCGGCTTTTGCCTATGGTATTACGGTTTTACACCCTCTAACCCTTGATCCAACTTATCTCAACATCATGCTTGCTGGCTCAATTGCTATTTGTGCCATGATCTTACCGGGTATTTCAGGCAGCTTCATTTTGCTACTACTGGGCATGTATGGCCCTATTTTGTCTGCGGCAAAATCATTCGATATCATCACGCTAGGCCTTTTTGCTACAGGTTGCTTAGTGGGTTTACTGACATTCTCTCATGTACTTTCATGGGTACTAAGAAATTACCGTGACATTGCATTAACCTTTCTTACGGGGCTAATGATCGGTACTTTAAGTAAAATATGGCCATGGAAAGAGACACTAACATGGCGTATAAATTCAAGTGGTGAACAGATACCGCTAATCGAACAAAACCTATCACCGATAAACTTTGAACAAGTTACAGGTCAGCCTGCACTTCTTGGCTATGCCGTTATTGCAATGTGTTTTGGTATAGTGATCGTTTGGGGACTAGAAAAAGTCGCCGATAAGTAACTGATCATTAAAAAACCGCCTACTTTTTTTAAAAATTAGGCGGTTTTTTTATTACTATGACAAAGTACAACTTTCGTTGGAATGCCGTAGTATGTGCATCAATTAGTTATATTGAAACAACTTCTGTACTTCTTTATAGTCTTGCGTTTGTGTCAGTGAAAGCATCAATAAAATACGCGCTTTTTGTGGATTCAAGCTACCTGATGCAACAAAACCGTACTTATCATCATCAACTTCGGCATCCAAAGTTGTTGAACCTGTTGGAGTACGTGCACTTCGGACAACCATCACACCATCTTCACTTGCTTTAGCAAGTTCATCGAAAACTGTATGGAACATGTTACCATTGCCAACTCCCGCACTCACAATGCCATCATATTCAGCATTTACAAACGCTTTAACCGGAAGTTCAGATGCATTTGAGTAATTATAAACAATGCCGACTTTTGGTAGTTGTTCTAACTCTGATACATCAAATGTTGACTCAACGGCCTGCTTACGTGTGGCGCTTTTCTGGAAATTTACATCACTATTATGGATATAACCAACAGGGCCTACATTTGGTGCTTGGAATGTATTTACCGCTGTTGTACTTGTTTTTGTTACATCTCTCGCACCAAAGACAGTGTCATTCATAGCAACAAGGACTCCACGGCCTGCTGAATCTTCATCGGCAGCTGTCACTACGGCGTTATAAAGGTTCATAGGTCCATCAGCACTCATCGCCGTTGATGGACGCATCGCGCCAACAAGTACGACAGGCTTATCGCTATTAACTGTTAAATCAAGAAAATATGCGGTTTCTTCCATAGTATCAGTACCATGTGTTATAACCACACCATCAACATCGTCTTTGGCAAGCAATTCATTAACGCGCTTCGATAACGTTAACCAAACGTCATCATTCATATCTTGCGAGCCGATACTTACAACTTGCTCACCACTTATGTCAGCAACCTTTGTCATTTCAGGTACGGCATAAATCAAGGAATCTACACCAACCTTACCTGATGTATAGCTAGAGTCTGTCGCCGACTGACCAGAGCCAGCAATGGTACCGCCTGTTGCAAGAATTTTTATATTTGGTAAGTCAGCAGCCATGCTTAAACCGCTAAAAGAAACCCCTGCTACGAACAAACCAATAGTTATAAGATTATTCTTCATTATTATTACCTGATAGTTATTTATATTATATTTCAATGACCGAGCAGAAGTATCGCTATTAGCAGGTAACACTTTCGAGGTATAGATCACTATTCTGTCATTACAAAGTGTGACCTATTAGCCATAAACCTGAAACTCAATAAATAATTTAACTGGAAACAATCATAAGCAGCCAAATCACTACCATTTAATTACAATATTAACAATGTGCTACATGGCGCCAATGTGATTAACTCGTAGCTTAATCACAAAAATAGGAGCAAAAACCCGAGGCATAACTAAGAGAATGATAAAGTTAGTAAAAAGCTCAAAGGTAGACCCAAGTTTTGTCAGTCATATCAAAAAATAAGGCCATCGGATATTCAACCCTTTCTGCCGTAGTCATCAGTGCATTTCTACTTTATGAGAATAAAGTAGAGTCTTCACTACTTTCTAAGGGGGACTTTTGTGAACTTAGCACCCTTGCCTGTGAACAGAAGGGAGCTTCTGTAATCTTGAGCGAAGATGTTATCCGACCAATGCGTACCGCCGAGATAACGGTAAATTGGCCTGAGCTCCCAGAAAATACTAATGAATTATTATTATCTTTAGAAGGGGAGGAAATGATGATGGGCGTGTATAAACTAGTATTGACGCAAAGCTCTCAAGCCCATCAATATAAAGGTGAGTTGATGCTGCCTTTTTGTACCAGCAACGAGATGACATGGCAAGGTACGATAAGTAGTAATACCTTAGATGATCAGTCGACACCGATAAATATTTCAATAAGGATGATAAAGTGAAATATCAATGGATAATTCTTGCAATGGCACTGGCCGCTGGCCTTATTACCAGTCTCGTTGTTGAAAAGCGTAACGATACAGTATCAGCCCCCCAATACCCACTGAACATTCTTGAAAGTGGTAAAGAGGCTGTTGACCTATATTCACAAGAAGATTCAAGAATCAGAGTCATCTATTTTGGTTATACACACTGCCCGGATGTCTGCCCTACTTCACTGGCCGTATTATCTGCAGCGCTTCAGCAACTCGAAAATAATCAACTTGAGCAACTATGGCCTATTTTTATTACGCTTGACCCTGAACGTGATACGCCTGAAAAAAGTGAACAATACGCAAAATATTTTCATAAAAGCATTGTCGGTATGACAGGTACCTCAGATCAAACAAAAGCATTAGCCGAAAAATATGGTGTGCTCTATATGAGAACAGAACTCGAAGACTCTGCGCTAGAATATGCCGTCGACCATAGTTCTTATTTCTACTTCCTTACTCCTGATGGTACTTTGGTTGATAAAGTTCAGCACACACTTAACCCAAATATTTTAGTTGAAGCTATTAACCAAATACTAAAAGTGGAGAACTCATAAGGTTGTAGCGCTTATAAATAGGCTGTTATTACCATTTTTCTCATTTTTGAGAGGAGATTTTTTAAAGAAAACTGGTGTTCAAGCAGCAATTTGCACAACTTATGCCATACTAATTCTGCCGATTGAAAATTTTAACACTCGGTCTGTAGTGGCAAACAAAGGAGAATAAAGAAAAATGAACCGTTCATTATCAATCCTTACCGGTATTATTCTGAGTGCAACGTTAATTGGTTGTTCAAGCTCAGACGAAGTTGATCAAATGCAGCAACTCACTAACAAAGTCGATATGCTCTCTGATCAGGTAGGTGCTTTACAAAGTCAGCAAGATCAAATGGCTGGCGCAGTTAATGATTCACGCGCCGCATCTGATGCAGCATACCAAGAAGCGATGCGTGCCAACCAGCGTATTGACAACATCGCTAGCTCTTATAGTAAGTAACTATTTAAAGTTAGCAAAGCTACAATAAAAGTGACGCGAATAGCGTCACTTTTTTATATCGACCCAACAGCTTCTAAAAAACTATATCCTCGACCTCTTACTGTTTTGATATGTTGCTTTGATAAACCTGACTGCACCATTTTCCGTCGAATATTACTAATATGCATATCTAAATTACGATCAAATGGGCTTAGGTCTTTTTTTAAAACTTTTTTTTGTAATTCCGCTTTCGATACAACAATACCGTTATGGGTAATTAAATAATCAAGTAACTCTGACTCTGTACCTGTTAAGGGTAACCGTTGTAGTTGCTCGGTAACAACTGAAGTAGCTCGGTGTGTGCCTAACCGCTGACGTTCTAAACCGACCCTTCTAAGTATCGAGGTGATACGAGCTAATAGTTCAGGAACTCGAAAAGGTTTTGCTACATAATGATCAGCGCCTGCTTGTAACCCATCTAACATTGAAGATTCATCGGCTAATGCCGTTAACATTAGAATTGGTGTCGCGAATCGTTGGCAAATACGTCTAGCGACTTGCATTCCATCCAAGTTAGGCAACATAACATCAAGTAATACAAGATCGGTGGCATTTTCTTGTATATATTTTAGACCCGACTCACCACAGTGTGCACAATGAACCTCATACCCCTCTTCAACTAGCACTTCTTCTAGTAGCTCACAGAGCATTACATCATCATCAATAACCAATATTTTAGACACTCGCCGATCCATAAATAATAACCATTCTCAATCTAAATGGATTATCAATTCTTCTTAACATTTGTTCAAGTAAAATATCGCTAGTAACAATAAACTGAGTCCGAATTGTGCATTAATTTCTTGTATTTAGACAAAATTGAACTAGGTCAACCACAGTGAATTTACACCCTTTTTCATCGCTCAAACTATTGACTTTACTGTAGCCAGCATGAATATTAGCCCGCCATCATTTCCCACAGAGTTACTCACAGCTTTTGTGGATAACCAAGTTATCCACAAGGAAGGTAGACACCCTTACTGTGCAAAAAAACATCAACCCAAAATAAAACCCACCAACCACCATTAAAAGTGACAAGTAAAGGCTTTAAATATAGGAACTCGAACAATAAAACCACCCAAACAGGAAAAAATGCAACTTTAATCTCATGAAAAGTATTCATCCCCCCATATTCAAGTCAGGAAACCCTGACAAAAAAAGACAACCGTTTGCTTTTTATATGCAAAGCAGTAAATAAAACATCGACATATATAAAAGACGGGCTTACGTAAAAGTAGTTAAAAAGCTTGTAATTATAGCACAATCCCAACTTATGAAATCGATTTTATACGAATAATCCCATCAAAATACAAAAAATATAATACTTTTAAATCAATAYCTTAAAATAAAATAAAAAGAAAAAAACCTCACAAGCCAAACAATCAATTGACACCAACAATAAATCCAATAGAATACGCGCCGTTTGCCCATATAACGGCAGCGTAACTTACTATTATAATGATGTAGCTTGAGGTGTATAAATGGCTGGTGATAATAACTACAGTCTTGGCGCAGTGCCGCAATCGGCACGTAAAGGCGTGTTGTCCCTAACCATGGTGATGTTAGGGTTAACCTTTTTTTCTGCCAGTATGTGGACAGGTGGAACATTAGGAACAGGACTCTCCTATGATGATTTCATACTCGCAGTTCTTATTGGTAATCTCATTCTCGGCATTTATACTTCCCTTCTTGGTTACATCGGCTCTTCTACTGGCCTCTCTACTCACCTTCTTGCTCGTTTCTCTTTTGGTTCTAAAGGCTCTTGGCTTCCCTCTACGCTTCTTGGTGGTACACAAGTCGGTTGGTTCGGCGTGGGTGTTGCCATGTTTGCAATTCCAGTTCACAAAGCGACAGGCATTGATACCAACATTCTAATTATTGTTTCTGGCTTGCTGATGACGGCTACCGTTTATTTTGGTATTTCAGCTCTCATGGTACTTTCAGCAATTGCTGTTCCAGCAATTGCGCTTCTCGGTGGTTATTCGGTAACTGAAGCTGTCAGCAGCGTTGGCGGTATTGATGGCCTTAAAGCCATCACTCCAGAAAACCCAATTGAATTTTCAACAGCACTAGCGCTTGTTGTCGGCTCTTTTGTTTCAGCAGGCACACTAACTGCCGACTTCGTCCGGTTTGGTAAAAAGCCAATGGGCGCAGTGGCAGTCACAATGATCGCATTCTTCATTGGTAATTCACTCATGTTTATTTTCGGTGCAGCTGGCGCAGCCGCAACAGGTCAATCCGATATTTCTGAAGTTATGATTGCACAAGGGTTACTTATCCCTGCCATTATCGTTTTGGGTTTGAACATTTGGACAACCAACGATAATGCGCTTTATGCATCAGGTTTGGGTTTCTCAAACGTGACGGGCCTTTCGAGCAAATACCTTTCTATGGTAAATGGCCTCATTGGTACACTTTGCGCACTTTGGCTATACAACAACTTTGTTGGTTGGTTAACCTTCCTTTCGGCAGCAATTCCACCAATTGGCGGCATCATCATTGCAGATTTCTTTAAAAACCGTCATCGTTATAAAGATTTTGCAAACGCAGAATTCAAATCGGTTAATTGGGCAGCCATCATTGGTGTAGCCATCGGTGTTGCGGCAGGTCACTTCTTACCAGGTGTGGTTCCTCTTAATGCAGTCATGGGTGGTGCAATCAGCTACCTTATTCTTAATCCATTATTAAACGGCGCAGCCAAGACATCGCCTTCAAACGCATAAGGATTTTTCACGATGCATACCTCAAACATGCTCATCCAAAATGTTACTCTTCGCGGCAAGGACGGCCTGCATCAAATCCTCATTGAGGATGGACTGTTTAAAACAGTTTCAACCATGGATGAAACGATCAATCACACTGCGACTATAATTGATGGCGAAGGTGGTATGGCTATCGCACCATTTTGCGAACCTCATATCCACCTTGATACAACGCAAACAGCAGGCGAGCCAAGCTGGAATATTTCCGGAACCCTATTTGAGGGTATTGAGCGCTGGGCTGAACGAAAATCACTGCTGTCGGTTGAAGATGTAAAATCTCGTGCTAAACAAACACTGAAATGGCAAATTGCCAATGGTGTACAACACGTTCGTACGCACGTTGATGTTTCAGACCCTACCCTTATTGCTTTAAAAGCAATGCTTGAAGTAAAAGAAGAAATGAAACAATGGGTAGATATCCAAATTGTTGCATTTCCACAAGAAGGTATTCTTTCTTACCCTAACGGTAAAGAGCTACTTGAAGAAGCTGTTCAACTAGGTGCTGATGTTATTGGTGCGATTCCACACTTTGAGTTTACAAGAGAGTACGGCGTAGAATCGCTGCACTACGTTTTCGAATTAGCGCGTAAGTATGATCGCCTTATCGATGTGCACTGTGACGAAATTGATGATGAACAATCGCGCTTTGTTGAAACCCTTGCTGCGCTTGCTCATAAATTTGATATGGGTGACAAGGTAACGGCGAGTCACACGACTGCAATGCACTCTTACAACGGTGCTTATGCTTCACGTCTTTTCCGTTTGCTGAAAATGTCTGGTATTAGCTTTGTTGCTAACCCGCTGGTAAACATCCACCTGCAGGGCCGTTTTGATGATTACCCTAAACGCCGTGGTGTAACTCGCGTTAAAGAGATGTTGGCATCTGATATTAATGTTTGTTTTGGCCATGATGATGTGTTTGACCCTTGGTACCCATTAGGTACGGCGAACATGATGCAAGTTCTTCATATGGGGTTACATGTTTGCCAAGTTATGGGTTATGACCAAATCAATGATTCGCTTGATCTGATCAGCACTAATTCAGCACATACACTGAACATTCAGAGCCGTTATGGCATTGAAGCTGGTAAGCCTGGTAACTTGATTATTTTGCCTGCCGAGAATGGATTTGATGCAGTACGACGCCAAGTACCCGTACGTTACTCTGTACGTCAAGGCAACATCATTGCCCAAACACAGCCAGCAGTAACGCAAATCGAACTTGATAACGGTAAAGAAGACGTCACTTTTCGTCGTTAGTTGTTAAGTTAATAAGAAGGGAGACCTAAGTTTCCCTCTAACAGTGAGCCTGCTTATTTTTAATTTATAATAAGCAGGCTTTTTTATGCCTTCTACGAACGAAAGCCATAAGTAGTAACGGTAAACAGACTACCCATGCCACAACTCCTCCGCCTGACTGAAGACTACAGTTGGTTGGGCTAATACCACTTACGCCATCAATGCAATCTTCAGAGTTAACAGCATCCTCTTTTGCGTCTCCGTACAAACCGTTATCAATAAAGTCAGGGTTTGTGACAGGATGCTTGGGAGTCGAACTCACCGTTGATTCTATCCAATCGAAATATGTACCAACTCGAGTATAAAACCCTGGGCGAGATATCGAGCCACATACCGGGGAGCCGACAGGACCACCACTAACGATGCCGATTTGCCGCCAAACACCACTGGCATCTTGTGCCCGCAACGGGCCTCCACTATCACCTTTACAAGAATCAGGGCCGAACCCTTGAGGGCTACCGTCTGCATCAAATAAGATTTCAGGTGGCAAAGCACAGATTTTAGTTCGGTTTAGTGGGCTATCTAAAATATAGTGTTGTTGATTACCTGACTCCAATCGCTCAAAACACTCTGTCATTGGAAGGAATGACAACTCGGCTTCCATCAAGGCTTCTGCAATACCTGAACCGTCAGAGCTGGTTGATCCCCAGCCTGATACTTTTGTATTCTTTGGCCGACTATTTTCAGACCACTCACGATTAAGGCGTGTTTCAATTGAAGAAGCAATTTCAGCGGTTGAAAGTGCGATGGGTGTAATGCTTGATTGTGGAAAACTACGACCCACTCGTAAAAGTGCCAAATCACTATCCAACGCCGTCGCAATAACATCTTGGGTTACGGAGCCATCAGCCGCAGTTGTAATTTTTACTACAGGGTTTGGGGTATAATCGGGGTGAACAACAACATGCGAAATGGCATAGAGTGCCGCAGGATCTTCAATAGTGCTGCTTGTTGTACCCACCATGACGCTCAGCATACTAGGCGGTAACACCGAAAAACTATCCCCATCAAGTTGATGAACTACGCAGTGTGCTGCTGTCAGCACCCAGTTTTTATTAATAACACTACCGCCACATAGATGTGCAGTATCATTGGGTGTAAAACGCAGGGAAGCCATCCAGCTTTGGGCATCTTCGGGGTCAACAGGTGTGCCTCCAACGACATAGCCCGTAACATCAGCAGCATTGGCAATAGGTGTTGATATAGCAGCCACCAGCGCTAAAGATAATAATGGTATCCTCATGGTAACTAATTCCGTTTAGTCAAATTCGTTAAACGGCTACTCTACCAATACATCAAATTTCAAATTAAAGATTACATCTAACTTGCGAGTTAGATGTCGATATGGGGTGAAAGAACTTATTATTGCAATAAAGCCTGAGAGGCAGGGGAAATATTTGAGTAGAAACATAAAAAAAAGAAAAGCCATATAACGTGGCYTTTCTTCGACTCTAGTAGAAAGCTGTAACTATAAATTTAAACTCAACTATAAACCTATCGTCGAACAACTTACATCTTCATCAATATTAAAATCAGAGTATGCATCGCCAAGTAATTCAGCTGCAAGTTTCGGGTAAAAACCATTTTTATAAGCATCGTCAACATCCCCCATACTTATCGTATAGAGTTTCAGGCCGATATTTTCTATTTCATCTGGAACACAGACACTGTCTCCACCATCACTGAAACACACATCACCAGAGGTATCTATAACACCACAGCTGGTATCATCGAAACTAACACCCAAAGCATTTAATTTACTGTCGAGAGCTGTTTCAGTGCCTCCCGGAAAGTCATCGGGCAAAGTTATACCATAGTCATTTTCAAGATCTTCAACACTTCTGTATCCATCGACACTTTCAACTTCAGCGCTGACTACAGCAAATACTTCTACCTTACCTGTCAGTGTATTTGTTACATCATCTTCATCGCATCCCATAAGAGCTAGCGCTGTCAGTAAAATAATTCCTTTTTTCATAACCGTCCCTATTAATAACCATTACTTTGGAGTCAAACACTTACAGTTTAGCCACAAAACAACGCAACACCCACACCAAAAAGTCACATTTTTAACATTGGTTAATTCACCCGTTCGTTTTTTACCCTTTATTTTGCAATTTCCTGTGATCTTAACCGTGATTCCTTCCCTTCTATTTATTTGCTGTCATAATAATAAACAGAACAGTTACCTGTATGGTATACACCCACCATTACACATCTACGGACACCCTTATGAGTATTGAAAATATTGTTAAACAGCGTTCTGGCGAGAAATGTGAACTTTGTGCATCTGCTGACAACCTAAGCGTTTATGAAGTACCAGCCTCTCCCGATACAACCGCTGGTAGTTGTGTAATGGTATGTGGTACTTGCCGTACAGAGATTGAAGATGCAGAAACACTTGATCAGAACCACTGGCGTTGCCTTAACGACAGTATGTGGAGCCAAGAACCTGCAGTTCAAATTATGGCTTACCGTATGCTAAAGCGCCTTTCGGCTGAAACATGGGCTCAAGATCTTCTCGATATGATGTACATGGAAGAAGATATGGTTGAGTGGGCTGAAAAAGGGATAGCTCTTGCTGAACTTGAAGCGATTAAAACGCTAGATGTTAACGGTACAGCCCTACAATCTGGTGATAACGTTACTATCATCAAAGATCTTCCAGTTAAAGGCTCAAGCCTCGTTGTTAAGCAAGGCACAGCGGTTCGCGGTATCCGTTTAACTGAAAATCCACTGCATGTAACAGGTAAAGCAGCAGGTACTAACATGGTTATTATTGCTGCTTACTGTAAAAAAATGTAATTAGCCTTAGCCATCTAACATTAATCTTTCCGATATTTGAAATTTGGCTAACGTAGGAACGGGCGGCATTTATGCTGCCCGTTTTTTATTCTACCTGTAGCTAAATACGCTACATGGCAGACAATAATGTTAATCTTATTTGCTCATTGTTTCTAAACGTGGTTACAATAACGCGTTATATCAATTAATGTTTCGTTAGTCGGGGAGCTTAGGCTGAGACCACTTTGTGGGACCCGTTGAACCTGATCCATTTAGCAATGGCGTAGGGAACTAGCACACGTGTCTCATCACTACTCTGTATTCAGAGTCCAATATTGACACCTGCTACCCTCCGCTTTATTCATTTAGGGGTAGTTATGGGCAACGCCAAACCATCAAAAACACCAATCACATTAACTATTGCTGGCTCTGACAGCGGTGGTGGTGCTGGTATTCAAGCTGACATTAAAGCGATTTCAGCAACAGGCGGTTATGCCTGCTCTGTTATTACTGCTTTAACTGCACAAAACACCCAAGGCGTCACCGGTATCTTAGGTATTGACCCTGCGTTTGTAGAGCAGCAGCTTGATACCGTATTTTCTGATTTAGACGTTAAATCAGTCAAAATCGGCATGTTAAGCGACGCAAATATTATACGTACGGTTGCCAATAAACTTCGTCAATATCAGCCAAAGCACCTTGTTATCGACCCTGTAATGGTCGCGACGAGTGGTGACCTTCTGCTCGAGCAAGAAGCAATAAAAACCCTCAAAACAGAGTTACTTCCACTTGCCGACGTTATAACGCCGAACCTGCCTGAAGCCGCTGCTTTACTTGGCACTGCGCTTCCAGAGAGTGAGCAAGACATGTCTGCAATGATTGACGGCCTGCGTAGTATCGGGGCTAAATCAACATTGCTAAAAGGCGGTCACCTTGAACAAGATGAAAATAGTACTGACCTACTCATCTTAAGCAACGATGTAATTAGGATGTCTACACCACGTATTAATACGCGTAATACACATGGCACAGGCTGTACTCTTTCAGCGGCTACCGCATCATTCCTAGCCCAAGAATACTCACTTGTTGATTCAGTTAAACACGCGAAATCATACATTACACAAGCTATTACACACGCTGACGAGCTAGAAATCGGTTCAGGCCACGGCCCTGTTCACCATTTCTTTGCTGGTCATTTCAAGCCTGAATAAATAAAACAGTGATGACGATGCCTGAACCTGTAATCAATACAACAGGACTCGCTAGCAATATCGGAGTTGCCTTAAAAAAGGCAACCCTCCGTTATAACGATGCTGCCGAGCCATTATTTTCTGCACTCAGCTTAGAGCTGCCTGCTGGTAAATGGACTTGCCTACTTGGAAAAAGTGGGTGTGGTAAAACAACCTTACTTCGTCACCTTGCTGGGTTGCTTGAAGATAAAGTGGAATGGCAAGGTGAACTCACGACATCTAATAACACTCCCCTATTAGGTAATGTGGCTTACATGGCGCAACAAGATTTACTTTTGCCATGGCTCAACGTCATTGATAATGTTTGCTTAAGTACCCGCTTTGGCGATAAACACCCTGCAGATATGTCTCGCGCAACAGCATTGCTTGAAGCTGTAGGGCTAAAAGATTACGCAAAAGCGACCCCAGATCAACTCTCTGGCGGTATGCGTCAGCGTGTAGCACTTGCACGTACACTTATGCAAGATAAGCCACTGGTGTTAATGGATGAACCATTTTCAGCCCTTGATGCTGTAACACGCTATAAGCTGCAAACACTCTCTGCTGAGTTATTACAAGACAGAACTGTTTTATTAATCACTCATGATCCACAAGAAGCACTTCGCCTTGGCCATCACATTCATATTATGTCTGGAAGTCCTGCCTCACTCGTACCATTAGGTGTTCCAAGCACGTTACCTCCACGCCAGTTTACCGCTGAACTCGCTAGCCACCAGCAGACGATTATCAACCAATTGGAGCGTGATTATGGGTAATCAATCAACACAGAATATCCAAGCTGATTCAACGGTAGCATCTCCATTGTTAACGCAGCAGCAACACACGGCAAATACAGGCTTAAAGGAAGTAAACCATTGGTATCAGCACCTCTTACGCATAACGGTGAGCGTATGTGTGATTTTTGGTTTATGGCATGCCATCGTTATTCTTTTTGAATTACCCCCTTTTATATTACCCGGTCCTGTTGCCGTATTAACGAAACTGGTTGAGCGATTTGATATCCTTTGGCAACACACATTAGTAACCGGTACTGAAGTAATCTTAGGTTTATTCTTAGGGCTATTTTTAGGGCTGTTCTTTGCGTTACAGATGTTGCTTTTTGCCCCGCTTCGCCGCTGGTTGCTACCCATATTGATCACCAGCCAAGCAATACCTGTCTTTGCTATTGCTCCAATACTCATGCTATGGCTAGGTTATGGCATGGCGTCCAAAATTGTCATGGCAGCAATGATCATTTTCTTCCCCGTCACAACGTGTTGCTACGACGGTTTACGTAATACTCCTACTGGCTACCTCGATTTGGCCAAAACCATGGGAGCCACACGCTGGCAATTATTATGGCGTATACGCTTACCAGCCGCTTTACCTGCTTTGGCTTCCGGTATTCGCGTTGCTGTCGTCGTCGCCCCTATCGGTGCGGTTGTTGGTGAATGGGTTGGCTCGAGTGAAGGCTTGGGTTATCTGATGTTACAAGCTAACGCGCGCATGTTTGTTGACGAAATGTTTGCCGCATTATTCATTTTGGCTTTCTTTTCTATCAGTTTGTATTTTGCTGCTGATTTAATACTAAGGAAGGCCATACCGTGGCAAGACAAATAACATGACAAAAATAGTAAATAAAAACACAACATTGCTTAATCAAAAGGAATAATGAATGAAGACCCCAATAATTCGCGTTATTACCGCACTCGGTTTGACCGTTGCCTCATTTAACGTAGCAGCTGAAAAAGTAACGCTAATGCTCGACTGGTTTGTGAATCCAAACCATGGCCCAATCATTATTGCCCAACAAAACGGGTTATTTGCCGATCAAGGGTTAGAGATTGAAATTCAAGAGCCAGCTGACCCAAGCGTGCCAGACAAACTGGTGGCTGCAGGCAAAATCGATCTGGCGGTTTCTTACCAAAGCACGCTCATTTCGAGTACCGCAGCAAAGTTACCTGTTGTTCGTTCAGCAACACTTATTGCAGGGCCTTTAAACGCACTAACAGTACTGAATAAGTCTGGCATCAAGAGCCTAAAAGATTTAGAAGGTAAGAATATTGGCGTCGCCATTGGCGGAAGTGAAGATGCAACCATCGGTACAATGCTTCGTTCTGAAGGCGTATCAATGGACAGCGTGAAAATCATTAATGTTGGTTGGGCATTATCATCATCACTAGCATCCGGTAAAGTCGATGCTATCTGGGGAGGGTTACGTAACTTTGAGCTTAATCAGCTTGCTATCGAAGGCTACGAATCAACGGCGTTCTACCCTGAAGAACACGGTGTGCCACCATATGATGAGCTAATCTTCGTTGCGAATAAAAACAAGCACGATATTGAAATGATTAAAAAATTCAATAGCGCAATTGAAAAAGCAACGGTTTATATCATCAACCATCCTGAAAAAGCTTGGAATGAGTTTGTTGCTTACTCACCCGATACATTGAATAACGAACTTAATCGCCGAGCATGGGCTGATACTTTAACGCGTTTTGCCCTACGCCCTGCTGCCGTTGATCTTCAGCGATACGACGACTACGCCGTATTCATGAAAGAACATGACATTATCCGTAGCTTGCCATCAGCAAAAGACTACGTTCTAACTTTCTAATTATTCATAAGGCTTACCATGAACTATCAAGACTTAATTGCGCATTGCCAACAAGATTGGACAGAATACACCGAACATGATTTTGTTAATCAACTGGCAAAAGGCGAACTGAATAAGCACGCTTATTTCCACTATCTTAAGCAAGATTTTCTTTTCCTTAAACACTATGCACGTGCTTATGCTCTGGCTATTTTCAAATCAACAACACTTGAAGAAATGCGTGAACCACTACCCGGTTTGAACGCCCTGCTTGAATCAGAGATGAACCACCATATTGAATATTGTCAAACGTGGGGAATATCTGCTGAAGAAATGGAAGCGGAACCAGAAGACTTTGGTACCGTAAGTTACACACGTTACGTACTTGATACCGGCATGGCGGGTGATCGCGCTGATTTGTTTGCCGCACTGGCACCTTGTGCTATTGGGTACGCAGTAATTGGTCAACGTCTAGGTACATGGTCTGAAACTAAACTTGAAGGTAACCCTTACAATAGTTGGGTTGAGCTATACAGCGGTGAAGATTTTCAAACTGGCGTTGAAGAAACCATTCGTCGACTAGACGCCATGCTGGAAGAGATCCCACTTGAAAGTAAACGTGGTAAGCGTTTATGTGAAATCTTTAGAACAGCAACACGCATGGAAGTCGCTTTCTGGCAACAAGGGATGGACGCGGCACAGTAATCATACCTAAAACCTACCAATCGGTTTTTTAATGGCTTGCACTTCGGTGCAAGCCTTTTTTTATCCGGTAGTTAAAGCGAGTAGACTAGCGACTTATCAGGTGCTCTTTAAAGCCATGGTGAACTAGCTGATCGAAGGCTTGCCATACATCTTCAGGAATATCCTGTTCAATTGAAAAACCCTGCTCTGGATAGACATGAATTCGCTCAAGGTCACCAAGCATGACGTTAATAACATCGCTGTATGTCAGTGACTCGTTGGGGTAATTATCAAAACTGATTTGAGGCGAAGTCACCCTAATCTCCTTACCCGGCCACTGACGCATAAACGTTGCGTATGTACGTCTTTCCATAAACGGCTTTTGGACAAGAATCAATGACTGTGGGTCAAGCCCCTTTTCTTCAAGTAAGGCTCGGGTAAATTGTACATTTTCACCCGTATTGGTTGATTGAGGTTCTATTAAAATGCTTGATTCTGGTACCCCCATATCAACAGCAACCGTAGCAAACGCTTCAGCTTCAGAGCATGCAAAAAGATCTTCTGTTAATGCTCCCACACCGCCAGAAAAAACAATAAAAGGAGCATACCCTTCTAAATACAATTGCGCAGCACGCTCTGCAACGCGTATATCGTTACTGCAAAGCACAAAGAGACAATCACTCTTTTCCAAATTATGGTTTAAATGATGATAGTCCCAAACTTTTGTTGCCAAACTATGTATCTTTAAATGCATGTAATGCTCCTAATTAATGATTAAGTATCCTTACTTAACATGACAAAGAGAGGTGACCACTTAATGACGATCACTCGTACTAACGCAGCCACCAATCTGGCGTGATCGTACAACTACTCTCACCAGCGCTTAGCCAGCCTTGCTCACCTTCAATCGTTAACTGAAGCTGCATAGTACGCTCAACCAGCGCTTCTAGCTCAGAAAGCGTTTGGTCGTTAAAAAATACCACTGAAATATTGCCAAACTGTGAAAGCTTGGCTTGATTCTGCTTCCACCATACTGGTGCTGCATTATCACCATAAACAACAAGAACAGCTTTCTTTGACTTGTGCGCTGCTTTTTTAATGCGTTTCTCGTCAGGCAAGCCAAGATCAATCCAAAGTTCAATTTCGTCGCTTAAACTTTTGATCCACAAATCAGGCTCATCAACATCACAAAGGCCTTTCGTAAATTGAAGGTCTTCGTCTGCATAAAATCCCCATGCAATCAAACGTAGCATTAACCGCTGTAGAGTCTCTGACGGGTGACATGCTAGGGTATGTGACTTATCAATATAAACATGGCGATCTAAGTCCGCGACGTTAAATTGAGCCTTATAGATAGTGGCTTTAAGTGCCATAGTTTTAATTCCTGAAACGTTATCCCAACAGGGGATGCTTTAATGACTCGCAGTGTAATCTGAACCTAATCATTCTTCAATTTCTATTTATTTTTCAAAGTAATAAATTACACCTAAACACAAGCGTCAATCAAAGCGGTATTTATCGTTGCATCAACACTCTAATAGCGTAAAGACAGGGAGCTCACCGATTACAATCTGTTCTTTTTGCTTTTTGGATAGTCGTTTTATTCGGTACTCTAACTGCATTGCTACACGTTTCGAACCGACCTCTGATGACCAAGCAATGGTTAATGGACCCTTTCCTCTTAAGTACTTGGCACCTTTCATTGTCCCTTGGTGTTCTTTAAAACGCCTCTCTACATCCGTTGTAACGCCACAATAAAGATGATTTGATGCTGTTCTAATTAAATAGACCGACCAAACAGGCTCGACTTTCACCCCTTCGGTCGGATTTACATTTTGTTCTTGATCCATTTCTACCCATTCAAAAAAGCCCAGCTTTGCTGGGCTTAATTATAAAATATTGTTAGTGCAACACAGCCTTATAATATATTGAATTACGAAGTCAACGAGTCAAGCATTGCTTTTAATTCAGCCATCTCTTGTTGTAATTCTGCAACTTGGCTTTCAAGCTGTTCAATGCGTTCTGATGTTGGTGAGCTTGGTACGGCAGCAGGCGCTGACTTTAAGGCCTCAAGATCTATTTCACCACTAAATAGATGCATGTACCGACAATCACGTTTACCCGATTCTTTTGGCAACTTAACAATATAGGCACCTTTAGGGTGATCAACTAAACCATCTAGTACAGACTCGACTTCTTTAACATCGCTAAAGCTACATAAGCGATTTGTTCGAGTACGAATTTCACCCGCACTTTGTGGACCACGCAGTAGCATTACGCAAAGTGCTGCTTTTTCTTGCGCTGTGAATTGAAAAGTACTGAATTCAGTGTTGCAAAAGCGGTGCTGATATTTAGCAACACGGCTACCAAAGCCAGCAGTGACTTCTTGTATATAATGTTTCGACTTTAACGCTTCAATGGTGTCTTGTACTGTTGAATCATCAAGCGACATAACCGGATCACGGTTGCTTTTTTGATTACAGGCGGTTGTTAATGCATTTAATGTTAATGGGTATTGATCAGGTGTGGTTACCTCTTTCTCTAATAGACAACCAATCACTCTAGCTTCTGATTGTGAAAAGCAAATATCCATGATCTTCCCTCACCCTTTATTCTAATACGTCGTAAAGGTAATGCATCAGTTAAAACTTCTAACGCAATTTACCTTACTAAAAATACAATGGCTAAAACGCCTAATGGGAGATTAGCATGCCTTGCTATAACAACAAGCACCAAAAAAATCATTTGGCTGTAAAACAACCAAATGATTCATCTGAAGATATTTTTTGCTGGTAAGTTCAAATTATTGAATCGCAGAAACGATTTAAATTTAACCTTTCTCGTGATATTAACGCTAGGTAAACTCAGCAGCAACAAAGCGATTTCGTCCCTGCTCTTTAGCCTTGTACAGCACCTTATCAACTATTTCATACATGTTTTCATGCGTTTCAAGACCAGTCGGCATCCATGACACCATCCCTTGACTCACCGTCACAATATCTGACGTTGTTGACTTTGAATGCGGAATTTCAAGTTTTTGAATGCAAGCCTTTAACCTTTCACACTCTCTTACTGCTTTAGTTTTATCGCAATTACTGATCAAGACAACGAACTCTTCGCCACCATACCTTGCTGCCAGCTCTCCAGCTCGACTAAAGTTCTTCTTCAACTCAGCAGACACCGCCTGTAAACAGCGATCCCCCTCAAGGTGTCCATAATGGTCATTAAATGGCTTAAAATGGTCAACATCTATCATTATCATTGTAAGCGAAAAGCTATTACGGCCATGCCAGGATATGAATTCTTCCAGCTTCTGATCGAGATACCTTCTATTTGCAAGTTTCGTTAAGCCATCTTCATTAACCTGTTGTGACAGCAAATCATTCGCTTCTTCTAACTTTTCGCTGGCTTGTTTTAACTGGTGACGCATATCAGCAATGCGTTGCATCGCTTTTAACTTCGAGGCTAAAACAATTTTATTAACGGGTTTAACAAGGTAATCGTCTCCCCCCATATCAATAGCCTTTGCTATCATCTCGGGTTCATCATGACCACTCAAGAAAATGATTGGCACCCACTCTGAATGTTTAATTCGAAGTTGTTCTGCCACTTCCGTTCCACTCATGTCGGGCATACTGACATCAAGCAGTACTAAATCTGGGTCAAATAACGGATATTTTTCAATTGCCTCTATCCCTGAACCAACAGCCTCAACAATGTGGCCCAATCTTTGTAATCGCATTGCAAGTTGCATTCGCTCAAGATGGACATCATCAACTAGTAAGATCCGCATTGCTTCCATGAAAGTATCCTGTTGATATCAAAAATATTCCTTCTTTAATTTATAGCACAGCTCACCAATTAACCTAACTCTGTTCCTCATTGATAGGCAGTTCTAAGTAACGAACGTGATTTTGCTTGCAAAAAAAACATCTAAACCTCGAAATCCAACACTTTCATAAGAAAAAAATACAATTAAAAAAACAAATATGCCTATATATTTATTAACTAGGATAGATTGTGAGCAATCAAATACTAAACTTTGACTGGTCGATGGTACTGATAGTTGACTTTTCATCACAGGGCTTTAGGATTCCATTCTGTAAACAATTCATGCTGTAGGAATTAGCGATGTCTGATATCGAAAACAAAGAAGAGCAAATCATTGAAGAACTAGAATTCACACTTGAAGATTGCTCACCAGAGCTACGTCAAGTTGTTGCGTTTGAAGAAGTGCCAGAAGAACTTCTAGACATGCTGATCAATGTTTATAAAGCATCTGAACCAACTTCCCATGAAGCATGGAATCAATTGCCTGCAAGTGCACAGAATGTACTTGATAACTTCGAACAGTTTCATGCACTAGTTGCACTTAGCCAAAGCTATTCTGGTATAGATTTCCTTGGTGAAATGCAAGAAAGTGAAAAACCATCTGATATGACTGACGATGAGTTCACTGAGTACAAAGCTGTTACGCTTGATAAAGTACTACACAACTGTGTTAAAGACATGTGTAAGCAACTGAAGAAAGCTCGCCGTAACCCACCAATGAAGCGTGAGTTTATGGAAATCTTCAAGAAGTAATCTACTTCCTTGAATATAAATAGCTCTAGGGAGGTCCACCTCCCTTTTTTATCACATAGCCCCGACCATCCAGCGCTTTTCAACAAGAAGTCTAATGAGACGACTGAATCTATTTCTCATTTTTCATGATAAAATAACGCAAAATAATGAATGATTATTAATCGCTTTTCCTCTTACCAGTACAAAGTATTCACAATGAGAATGCATGAGCTGGTAATGCATAGCTAGGAATTATTGGTAATGGCGATTTTGAGGTGTCGATGTCTGAGAAGCTAAAATATAAATTTATAAACGGTGTGTACTTTATTCCTTGCCTAGGCGTAATAAAGTCAGATTCTTCTACCCAGAAGCTGAACCTCTCAGAACAATATATTCTTCAATATCTTATTGATAACGCAAGTCAGCCAGCGTCTAAAAGTGACTTGCTTCAAGCAGGTTGGCCTGAACGCGTAGTATCTGAAGCATCACTGTTTCAAGCCATTCGAGGCTTACGCGTTAAACTACAAGAAATAAACAAAGGCGATGTGATTGAAACGCTGCCGCGTGTTGGTTATCAGATCACACAATTTAGCTCAGAAGCGTTTTCTGATAAACCTCCATTTACGTTAGCTTTAATCAAACAACATTATATTCCACACCTTATAATTGGTCTGATTGGTTTAACCACGCTCATACTCATTGGCTTATCTTGGCACTACGGTTATAAGTACCCAAGGCAAGCAGAATATCAAATACGAATAACAGAAACGCCGAAAAACACAGTGACATTAATTGGCTCAAATAAAGCTGATTTAGATGATTTAACGGACAAACTATTTAACATTTACAAACTGAGAGAAGAAAACCCAGCACGTAAGCCGATAGAAAATTTAAAGATCTTTGCGTATAAAGGTAATAATCATTACTCATTATCGTGGTGTAAAGTAAACGACAGTCAACAATGTAAGCCTTATACAGATCACTCCTATCTAATCAGTCACGATGACTGGGAAAAATTCGAGCTGTTTACAATCAATGGATTAGATAAAACGCGTACCGATCCAATCGTCCAAACTGATTTAGCGCGTGACCCTACATCTCAGGTATATTTGAAGTTCATTGATGACTCCGGTATTGACTCACAAGTTGTTTACCAATACATATCTAAAGATGAAAATAACGACTTAACATATTCATATCTTACGTTTATCTCAGAAAAAGAAACTGAATACCATTATGCCCTTTCGATAAGCTCAGCCATTGTAACCATTGTGGAAAATGCATCACCTTTTCTTGCGACCGCAGAATTAAAACCAGAGATGTACCATTGGACGTACCAAAACAATGACGTGATCACTGAAAGTAAATCTACATCCTTACAGGTTGAAGAACGTGTACAAAACAAATTTAAATCAAAAACTATTTCTTATAGCTACCTACTTTACCAACAGCCATACCTTGACCTAGTTCTTAACGATGAAGTAGGCATATTTTGGGTACATAACAGTGAAAGAGATACCAAGAAGTTTAACTATAAACGCTACTCGGTTGATCAAGAGTTACGCTAAATACATACCAAGTAAAAAATGGCACAAGCGCCACGTTTAAAGTATTGATAAAAGTTAGGCCGGTTACTACTAACCGGCCTACGTGATTTAGCGTTATTTTTTATACACACTTTTCCCTTGTTTAAATGTCTCTAGCACCTGAATAGAATTGATTTCTTCGGGCTTTATTGTAAGTGGATTGCCAGACAGAATAACCATATCTGCAATCTTGCCTCTTTCCAGAGAACCTTTTCGCTGTTCTTCATGATATTGATAAGCCGCATTCCGCGTTATTGAAGCCAGCGACTCGTAGGCTGTTGCTTTTTGCTCTTCTCCTAATGTTTCTCCACTGCGTGTTACCCTATTGACCGTGTTGTACATAAGGCGGATCATATCGGGGTCAACAACTGGAGAGTCATTATGAGTCGTATATTGAATTCCATAATTAGATGCAGAACGAGTAGGACTAATGCGCTCGGCTCGCTCTACACCAAAGACTTCATCTCGATGCCAATCCCCCCAAAAGAAAGTATGCGCAGAAAAGAATGAAGGTATCATATGGTAATCAAGCATTCGTTCGAGTTGGTCGTCTCTTGTTGTTTGTGAGTGGATAGATACCGGTCTTATTAAGCTCATGTCCTGCGTTTCATTAACAATTTCATCCAAGGCATCTAGGTACATATCCACTGCCGCATCCCCATTTGTATGGACAATAAACTGCGTACCACTCTTAAGGTAAGCACTCAATTTTTGCTCAAGGAAATCTGTCGTAAGAGTAGGATATCCAACATAGCTGGTTGCTTCGCCAGCAGGCGGATTAAGGTACGGCTGAGTCATATATGCAGTTTTGCCCTGCGGAGAACCATCAAGGATAATTTTAACCCCGCCAACTCGGAAATTATTATGGTATTCATCGCTGATATCATAATTACCCAATTTAAGCATAGTCAGTACATCCCAAGTGGGATAAGCCACTACATCAAGATACAAGACGTTATCATTCGCTAGGGTTTCATATAACTTTATTGATTCTGCGCTCGCAGCACCATCTTGTACTGTCGTGATACCAAAACTTGCGTAATACTGTTGTGCATCAGAAAACAACTGAATTGTTGACGGCATGTCTTGAGGTGCTGAGGTAAAACCTACCATAGCGAGATACATTGCCGTTTCTTCTAAAACACCATTAGGCTCATTGCCCCCCTCAATCCGTACAATTTTACCACCGTCAGGATCAGGCGTGTTTTCGTCTATCTCAAGAACTTGTAACGCTTTACTATTAATAACAGCTAAATGACCAGAGACATGCATAATGACAATGGGCACCTCAGTGCTTATCTGATCTAGGTCGAAACGTGTTGGATGAGTTCTTTCAGCAAGCAGTGAATCATCGTACCCCATACCTGTTACCCATTGCTCAGGAGCAAGCTCTCTATCCTGCCAAAATAATTGCATTTCTTTAACCAGTTCAGAGATTGAATCACTGTTCCCTATTGGGGATGGGGCTAGGTTTGCATGGTTAATACTTTGAGCGACCATCGACATGTGGCCATGGGCATCAATAAACCCGGGAACTAAACTGGCACTCTCTAAATTTATTTTTACGGTTGAAGCCGATGTATAACGCTTTAGTTCTTCTTCCGTACCAACGGCGATGATTTCCCCACCCTTAATAGCAATAGCGCTCTCGATCCGTTGCTCATCATCCATCGTTATTATGTTACCGTTATAAAAAATAGTATCAGCAGTTTCCGTATTACTACTTCCCCTATTAAAATTACACGCTGTGATTATTACCATCGATGATAATAGTAACGCTGCCTTTAACCTGTTTTTCATACCGATCTCCTTTCAGTGCAAAATAAAACAATATGGCGTTAAGCAGGCTAAAAACATTATTTCCCTTCGCGTAGTACCAGTTGCTATTTTTTATGAGCCATAAGTGCACTGAAAGAAGGAATGATACAGAGCGATTGTGGTAGGGCTTTCTATCGCACATAACTGATGGTTTAGAACGGCACTTACTTCTACGCCCTACAATGCTCTAAACCTGCTGAAATAATTGGCTGTTTTTAAAAAAGTAATTATAAAATAACGCGACTATCCAATTAAATTTTAACGCCTCTTCAACAGTCGATGAATTGGCATAAATACTTTTCGTATCCATAAACAACTGCACCAACTCAGCAAGGTGCAACTAAGTGAGTAACAGTTAAAGTCATCTGAATTTTTGTCGCCAATCTTTACCAATTGTGATATTTCTTTTCCAGATGTAAATCAACACACGTACTTTTACAATATAATCATAACTATACGCATCCGAATATTGAAAATAATTACTATGAGTAAAGTCACTAACAGCAAGCAAATCATATTAATCTTATTTACGCTGCTTTTTTCAGGCTGTGCCGTTTATGCGGGCTTAAACTTTGACCAACTATACGGCAAAGCGGCCCCTCAAGATCGAATGCAACCTGCATCATCGCTGCAGGCAAAGACCTATCTGACTGAAGTAAAGCCCGTTATAGATAACCGCTGCGTTGTTTGTCACGCCTGCTACGATGCCCCTTGCCAGCTAAAGATGTCTTCAGCAGAAGGCATTGACCGAGGAGCAAATAGCGAGAAAGTTTATCAAGGCACACGCTTGCTCGCAGCTAATACTACTCGTATGTTTATTGATGCTCAGTCAACCTCTGAATGGCGAGAAAAAGGCTTCAAGGCAGTATTAAATGAACGAGAGCAATCCCCCCAAGCCAATACTCAAGCGGGGGTTATGGCAAGAATGCTGCAACTTAAAAAAGCTCACCCCCTTCCCACTCAAACCATTCTAGATAGTAACGAATGGGATTTTTCACTCGATAGAGATCAACAGTGCCCAACTATCGAAAAAATGGCGACCTATGAACAAAATTACCCTAAATGGGGAATGCCTTACGGCCTCCCTGAGATAGACGCACAAGAAAATCAAATTTTAATGGATTGGTTGGCTTCAGGCTCCCCGATGGCAACAGTTCTCCCACCGAACAGCCGCGAACAAACTAAAGTGGCAGAATGGGAAGAGTTCTTAAACGGCAATAGTCTAAAAGAGCAGCTAGTCAGTCGATATATCTACGAACACCTTTTTGTATCACACTTATATTTTTATGGTGAAAGTGCCCCAACTTTTTTCAATCTCGTTCGTTCTCGAACTGCCCCAGGGCAACCAATCGATCTTATCGCGACAAGAAGACCATTTGATGACCCCAAAACGCATCGCGTCTATTATCGTTTTCAACAAGTAAAAGAGACGATTGTCGATAAAACACATATGCCGTATGCGCTCAACGATGAGAAGATGACTCGTTACAGAACACTCTTTATGAAGGCTGAGTATACCGTTTCTACCCTTCCATCTTACGAACCTAAAGTGGCCGCCAACCCTTTAATTGCATTCAACCAATTACCGGTTGATGGGCGCTACCGTTTCATGATCGATAATGCTCAAAATACCATTATGGGTTTTATTAAAGGCCCTGTATGCCGAGGACAGCTTGCTCTAAACGTTATCAACGATCGGTTTTGGGTATTTTTTGTTGACCCAGCAATGGCAAACACACCGAGTGTAAATGAGTTTTATGCTTCTCAAGCTCACAACCTTCGTCTTCCGGCAGAAAAAGAAAGTAACACGTTACCGATATCTAACTGGGTTAGCTATGCCAAACAACAAGGACGCTTTCTGCGCGCCAAAAACGATTTTCTTGACGAACGATTTATAAACGGCGAGCACTTAACAACGGATTTAATCTGGGACGGTGACGGGTATAATAACAATGCTAGCTTGACGGTATTTCGGCATTTTGACAGTGCAACGGTAACCAAAGGGCTTGTTGGCACTCCCCCAAAAACAGCTTGGATATTAGATTACTCACTATTAGAGCGAATTCACTATCTATTGGTTGCTGGCTTTGATGTTTATGGTAATTTTGGCCATCAATTAGTCACCCGCATGTACATGGACTTCTTGCGCATGGAAGGTGAATCAAATTTCCTTTCATTACTTCCTGAAAATGTGCGGAGAGAAGAACTTGCTAATTGGTATCAAGGTTCCAATCAACACCTCAGTGCATTTCTACAAGGTGATATTAACCAGTTTGATCAGCCGTCAGGCATTACGTTCAAAACCCCAAACCCAAAAGGTGAGCTATTAGCATTATTAAAAACTAAATTAGAAAACGTTAATCCAACTCGGTATTCATACCAAGAAGCAAAGTTGCAACCCCAAAGTATCCGGGCTTTACAATCGATAGATAGAATTCATGGTAAGCCGGCATCACTGTTACCAGAGATCACCATGATAATGATTGACCCCATTGATCAAAATACAGAATCACAGCTGTTCACATTAGTCAGAAATAGTGCACATAAAAATATTTCGAGCCTATTTGATGAAGAGTCAAATAGGCTACATGCGCTTGATGACGTTACATTGGCTAGAGGTATTCTAGGAAGTTACCCAGGTGCATTTTGGCATGTAAAAGAGTCGCAACTTTCACAGCTAGCAATTCAGTTAAGCTATGTCGAATCAGAAGCGGACTATCGTGAGTTGCTTGATCAATATGCGGTACGCAGAACAAGCAAAGATTTCTGGTCGTTCAGCGACAAACTCAACCAACTGTATCGAGATAGCTTTCCAATCGAAGCAGGGGTACTGGATTACAACCGACTTCAAAACCGCTAGCATACCCCCCCTCTACGTCGAATCGGCAGCAGGGGGGCTCAATTGTAAATGTTTGAAAATTAACAGACCTAAATGTAGCGCAGCTGTATACACCCTGTAAAATGGCATTATTCATGTGGTTATTTAACAGGGAAAAAATATGCAAACGTCAGTTCAGTCTATTCCCGTTTGGGACAGTTTTATTCGTGGTTATCATTGGCTTCAGGCTCTCTGTATTGGTGGCTTGTGGTACACAGGTACAGAAGGCTTAATGGATTGGCATTTTGCTATTGCCTATTTCCTTTTGGCATTATTACTCACTCGTTTTATTTGGGGGGTAATTGGTAGCGAAACAGCTCAGTTTACTCATTTCGTACGTTCGCCTCGTGCCACAATTCGATACTTGTCTTCCATACACTCAGAAAAAAAACCATCTCATGTAGGTCATAACCCTGCAGGTGGATATATGGTTATTGCTTTTATGGTGTTAATTGCCACGCAACTGACAACAGGGCTATTTGCTAACGACGATATTATTTCTGAAGGCCCGTTTGCTATGTACGTCAGCGGAGAGATCAGTAGTCTGCTAACCGAGATTCACGCAATCAACTTCAATGTTATGCTTGGTGCTATTGGGCTACATTTAGCGGCAATCATTATCTACTTATTGAAGAAGGATAATTTGATTTTACCTATGCTACACGGCAAAAAACAAATCACTGAAGCAAACAAGCCTAAGCTCTCGAATAGTTTAATTGCATGGGGGGTATTTGTAGTACTTGGTACACTCATTTACCAACGTTTCGCTAAAGACGTTGTGATCTATCTATTTTAGGGTATTTGATATACCGCAGGTACTGGCAATATTTTAAGCCCAATGTCATTAATGGCACTGGGCTTAGCTTTCTTAACGACTCAATTAACGATATTTATAATCGCTATGACAAGCCTTACAGTTCTTTGCCGCCTCGCCAAAAGCACGCTTCGTTGCTCGCTCATCACCTTCAAGCGACACTTTCGCTAGGTTCGCCATATCACCTTGAAACTTGTTTAACTTAGCGGTGAAACCGTCCCAATCAGACCAAATTTCAGGCTTAGCTTTTGTATCACCTTTGTCTGAACCTTCTACCGCAAAAGCTTCTTCAGGCATAAGTGTTAACTGAGAGATAAATGTCGCACGCTGACTAAACTGATCTTGGTCCCAGTCTTTTCGACCTTTAACCATTTCTGCCAAATCACCGAAGTTAGCAGCAATCATGGTAAATGCTGACTGACGGTATTCAATTGCATCWGATGGTTTTTCAAATGGGCTGGCTGAAATGCTAGTAGCGGTTAACACTAGTCCTGCTAAAAGTATTTTTTTCATTGACTCACTTCCCTATTATTATTGATATTACTGCTTGATAATGAAGGTGTAATTTWGCTAATTATTAACACACACCTCGTATCCTTCATCATTGGTGCATATACTGCGTAAATGATACCAAGATGCAAACCCCTGTAAACAACAAGCTCTTTACACTTACAAAGATTTACAATAACCGCACAAAACAATAACGATTGGTTAGATGTTGCTCACAAGAACACGAAACAGCAGCGATAAAAGTTACTGGCTGGTATTATCAATAGATACAACATAATAAAGAGCAAAGTCATGCACGGTACACTTAGTAAAATGAAGTCGTCACTCGGCGATCAAGTAGAATACTCACTTCCTGTTGGTGATGAGCAGCTATCATTGAATCCACTGATAGGTAAATCACTCAAGTTAACTCACACTGGAAATATTTTCTGTAGCTCATGTGGTAAGAAAACCAAAAAAAGCTACTCGCAAGGCCATTGCTTTCCATGTATGAAAAAGCTGGCAAGTTGCGATATGTGTATCATGAAGCCAGAAACCTGCCACTATGCACAAGGCACATGTCGTGAGCCTGAGTGGGGTGAAGCTAACTGTATGGTGCCTCACTATGTATACCTATCAAACACTTCAGGATTGAAAGTTGGTATTACCCGCCATACTCAGCTGCCAACTCGTTGGATAGATCAAGGGGCAACACAAGCTTTAGCGATCCTAAAAGTAAAAACACGTCAGATCTCGGGCCTAGCTGAAGTTGCATTGGCTGAAATGGTCGCTGATAAAACAAATTGGCGTGCAATGCTTAAGGGTGACAATGAGCCATTACCATTAAAAGAAGAAGCTGAACGCTTATTACCAAATATTGAAAACAAGTTGAATGAATTGCTTGAATTGTATGGCGAGGATGCAGTAGAAAAACTTCATGAAGAAGTCGTCGATATTAAGTACCCTGTCGAGCAGTATCCAACCAAAATCAGCTCTCATAATTTCGATAAAGAACCTGTTGTTCAAGGGACTTTACTCGGCATAAAGGGACAATACTTAATATTTGATACTGGTGTAATCAACATTCGAAAATTCACCAGTTATGAAGTGACGGTAGAAACGCCTTAAATTTAAAATAGTTTGATCAAAAAACGGCTGTAGGCAGCCGTTTTTTATAACATCAAGATTAAAAAATTACATTCATGTCATATTATTTCGGCGCTTTAGGTTGAACGTATTTCCGTTGGCCGTCGACCACAGCAACGTCTTTGATAAAATTGCCACCTAAAATAATGCCCTTTCCAACCGTTAACGAAAATTCCGTTAGTTCATTTAACTCACCAAGCTTTGCACGTAACTTCACTACCGCTTGGCGTGTATCATTGGTCTTATTCCTTAGCCAACGCTCAACTGGTAGCTCAATGGCATCACCACCAGCGTTAAATTTCACCCAATCTCTGCCATCACGCTCAAATGCTTGAATTTGGCTAACACCAATAGTTGAAATCTTTTTACCTGAATCGACACGAGCACGTACATATTGGTTAGCGGGCGATAACCAAATCCACTCTTCTGATCCAAGAATTAATTTACCATCATCAGTCTTGGTCACAACAGGCTTTATCGGTTCAACAGGTTTAATCTCAGGCTTCGGCTCTGGAATAATTTCAGGCGTCTTGTCCGGAGTTACAGGCACTTCAGGCTCGATAACAACAGGAGGGGTAATAGGATCAGTTGTTCCACCTATTTCTTTCTCAGGGATTGTATCTGTTACTTCTGACGTTTGTTGCGCACAACCAGAGAGTAATAAAAACATAAAAAGTGGGGCTATTTTTTTCATTATTCTACTTATCCCTCGTACATCCATATAATTCAATATATACCAAATATTTAGTATAAACCCTAGTAAGCTAGAATAAGTCATATAGCTAACTTTTCAAACCACTACTTATTGATAATAACAACGATTAAATTTGTCGACTTTATCTTGAAGCCAAGCTTCATCATACCACCCCATATTTCGGCTATGCTTTGCGTCATCCCACAAACTAAAAAACCAACGCCGAACAGTAAACTCATCATCTATTGGGTGTTGCTGCGTATACTCTTCCACTAAATTCAATTCAGGACGAACATCATACAAGTGAAATAGATCCATTTCACGGTGCTTAAAACCGACATCACAAGGGTCTAGAATGGCTGACACTTTATAGGTTTTAGGATCAAATAACACATTTCCGAGATGACAATCGTCGTGTACGAGAGAGCTTTGTGGTGACATAGAAGTCAGTATTCGATTTTTCATCTCCCACAACTGAAGATAGCTTTCTTTTAACTCCGGAGAAAAAGGCGAACCATCACTCATTACATAGCGATAAACAGGTGCCATCCATTGTTCGAACGCATGGGTAAAGTGTGGTTCAAATTCACCATGATCATTCTCAAATCCCTCTGGTGAACTTACATCGTGCAAAGACAACAGAATATCAATATAACTATGGCTAAATGTCTGTATCGCTTCTTTATTAGTAGGAAGCTGATGCGCTGATACACCATCAACCCACTCCAGCACTAAATAGCTATAGCCTTGCTCACGCCCAAAAAAAAGCACCTCAGGTACTTTACATGACACAGCCTCTCTTAATCGCCCTAGCCCTTCAACTTCTTTTCTTAATCGACCAATTTCACGGGAAAATTTTACAACAACACGCCCTTTTTCTGACGCTAAAAAAACAACCCAACCATAAAACGTTTCTTGAATTTCACATAAATCAGGAGCCTGCCGAAACAATGTTCTATAGGCTAATTCAGCTATATGCTTTAGCTGAGGTTTATTCATTGACAATCCTTATTACCATTGTTGAGCTGACAACTATCCCTTTGAGGAATACCCCTCAAGGTCATGAATTTATTATGTTTATTTATAACACTAGCATGCTACACAAAAACATTAAGTGCCAGTAAAACAGGTCAAAATGGTCAATAATGAGCTAATGATCCCACTAAATATTGGATTGATATTGGATTAATATGGGAGAGGAAAAAGCCCCTAACGCATTAGAGGGCTATATTTGAAAACGTTATTGAATAGCGATTCCCAACGATTGAGCGATTTGTTCAAGTTGCTGTGTGTTATCAAGTTTAACGGACCAARTCACACCACTGCCCATTGCAGTAATGACATTGGCACCTTTACCCATCAGCGTAACATCATCGACCATCGCCTGCAGCATGACACGAGCATTACCATTTAATCTTACGACTAGCTCATATTGGTTTGCGATAACTCGACCTTCAGAAAAGGTAATATTCATTGTAAGCTCTCTTTCTTCTTATGTGTCATCACCGCCATGGTTAAACGGCTGGTACACACTAATCGTTCTCTCTCATCGACAATTTCGATTTGCCAAACCTGCGTTGTTGCACCGATATGGATCGGAGATGTCGTGCCTTTTACTAGGCCACTGCGCATACCTCGTATGTGGTTGGCATTAATATCCAAGCCAACACAGTACTTACCTTCATCAACGCATAAGTTTGCCGCTATAGAACCCAACGTTTCCGCCAATACAACAGATGCGCCGCCGTGCAGCATACCCAACGGCTGATGAGTGCGCGAGTCAACAGGCATGACAGCAGATAAGCTACCGCCATCAAAAGAGACATACTCGATGCCTAAGTGCTCAACCAGCGTATTGGTTGAAGTTTGATTCAACGACTCTAACGTGAAGTTTTTTTTCCAGATTGTCATTACACTATCCGTACATTCATATTTTTAATGATGATACACAATATGCTATCGTGATTTTAGGATTGAATGAAAGGAATCATCAATGAATTTTAAACAGCACCTTTTTGTAACCAGTATAATCACTACATCGCTTTTTCTTACTGCATGTAGCAGTTCACCAACAGGACGCCAGCAAGTTCTGCTATTTTCAGAGCAAGACATGTCTCAGCTCGGCGCACAATCTTTTGATGATTTGAAAAAACAAGAAAAAATCTATACTGACCCAAGTACAAACCAATATGTGCAATGTGTTACGGACGCTTTAACAGCACGCGTGGGCAGCAGCCAAACGGCTGGTCAATGGGAGGTGGTGGTTTTTGATAGTGAACAAGTCAATGCCTTTGCCCTACCCGGTGGGAAAATTGGCGTATATACAGGATTACTCGATATCGCTGTAAACCAAGATCAACTGGCTACAGTAATTGGTCATGAGATCGCCCACGTTCTTGCTCATCACAGCAACGAGCGACTATCACGTAGTCAACTTGCCAACATCGGTATGCAAGTTTCCAGTATGGCCATTAATGGTACTGAATATCATGATGCTGCAATGGCTGGATTAGGACTTGGCGTTCAATATGGCGTACTGATGCCTTATGGGCGAGCACAAGAATCAGAATCAGATATTATTGGCCTCCAGATTATGGCAGAAGCCGGCTTCAACCCAAATGAAAGTGTGAGTCTATGGAAAAGCATGGCGAAAGCATCAGGGGGAAACCAGCCACCAGAACTGTTATCTACTCACCCATCACATGATACCCGTATTGATGATTTACGAGCAGAGATAGCACGATTACCTAAAACGTCAACTGCGAAACCAAATTGTCGTTTATGATAATGTATTTTTAATCCTCTCAACTAAAGGCCAACGATGAAGAGTTGGCCTTTAGTTCTAACATTAAAGTACTTTAAATTAAGCTTTTATGCAGTTTTAAAACCGCCTTCTTTATTTTCACACCGCCTGAAATATAACAGCCCGGCTTATGTGGTTCTTCCGGAAAGAAAATCGCTAACATTTTTGGCTCGAGTTCGATTGATGCTTGAGCATTAATATCTGAAACTAAATAATAATCGTCACCTTCATCATACTCTTTACTGATAGGGTTTTTCTCTGACGGTAAACCAAACTCAATTCTTTCTTCACCGCGAATTAACAGTTGAATATCTAAATACTCTTTATGTACTTCAGCCTGCTTATCGGCACTATTACCCGTTTCAAACTCCATAACATTGATAAAAACTTTATCGCCATTAACAGTGTGCTTGCCTAGCTCTAATTCATTTAAGTCGAGACCTTTAAGATGATTTAAGCTTTCAACAATCGCTGTTGGTAAATATGAAAATGTTTCCAGTTTATCTAAGTGCGCTAATATCATTTGAATTTATCCTATACAAAAAAGAAGGCTTAAGTAACGTGACTTAAGCCTTCTAGGGGGATTTTAACTAAATCTGATTACTGTTGACGCTGAATAGTTAGAGAAGCAATTTCTTCTTTACTATGGCTATTTTTAAACAATGGAGCAGTTAAGTAACCAACAATCACTACAACTAATGTGCCGATAACACCATAGAAGAAGAAGTTAAGGTCTGTCGCTGAACGAACAACTAGGATTGAGGTTACAGCGGCAATAACACCAACAAGAGCACTGTTGGCATTAGCACGTCGTACAAAGACACCAAGCATGAACAAACCAGTCATTGGTCCACCCATCAAACCGATTAAGCTATTGAATGCATCCCAAAGCTCACTTTCGTTCGCCATGATTAAGTAAGTAGAGGCAATCACACCAAAGATACCTGCACAAACTGTTACCATTCGACCTGCTTTCAAGCAATCTACTGGTGTCTTCTTTTTACCGAAGCGGGCGTAGATATCTGACGTAAAGCAAGCAGAGATACTGTTCAAGCTACTTGAAATACTAGACTGTGAAGCTGCAAAAATAGCGGCAATAATTAATCCTGCAATACCTGCTGGCATTTGAGAAATAACAAAGAAAGGTAAGATACCACCGGTGTTAAAGTTCTCTGGTAGTAGTTGTGGGTTTTGCGTGTAATAAGCATACAAAGCAGCGCCAACAGCAAAGAAGAATACAGGGATAATTGCAACTAGCTTAGCGTTTGTAACCAGTGCCTTTTTCGTTTCTTCAACAGAGTCTGTAACAATGTAACGCTGTACAACATCCTGACTAGCAGTGAATTGCTGTAAGCTCGCAAATAAGAAGCCAATCATTAACACTGGAATGGTACTCTCAGACCAACTCCAAGCAAATTTATCAGCAGGGAAATATTTGTCTGCTTCAGCTGACATACTGAATATTTCGGTAATACCGCCATCAACGTTAAAGCAAATCATTACGAAGATCACAACTGCAGCTAATGACAGCATGATACCTTGAATAACATCAGTCCAGATCACGCCTTCAATACCACCAAGGAAGGTGTAAACAATACACAGTACGCCAATCAAGAACACGATCGTTAACGGGCTAATATCAATAAATGGCATTAACGCTAGCGCTGTTAAATAAGTGATAATCGCAATACGACCAATATGAAACAGCATAAACGAAATACTGGCAAACAATCGCATTTTAACATCAAATCGCTTTTCTAAATATTCATAAGCGGATGTTAAATTTAACTTACGGAAAAATGGAATATAATAAATAAAGACAAACGGTAATATAATGATGGCAATATATTGGCCAATCAGAAATGTCCAATCTTCCGTGTATGCTTTTGCCGGAATAGACATAAATGTAATCGAGCTTAAGGTCGTAGCAAAGACACTAATACCAGCAGCCCACCCAGGGATCCGTCCTCCAGCTTTAAAATAATCGTCCGCAGATTTCTGTCGTTTCGCAAAGTAAACACCAACAAGCATAATCGCTGTCAGATAAACAATTAAAACAACATAGTTAAGACTTCCAAATGCATGCATTTCCATGCGTAGCTCCTCTAAGTGTAGGGTGAGGTAAAATAAATTTTGATTATGATTTCAAAGCGGTGTTTTCAGCCCACTTTGACACGCCGATAAGTCCTGCATCGGCCCCTGTAACTGCCGCGATCACATCGGGCTGATAAATACTTGGTTGTTCTTCAAGATACTGTCTAACTAATCCAAGGTAGCCTTTAGCTAGCCCAACACTTCCACCTAGGGCAACAGTGTCTAAATCAAGGCTGATCGTAAGATCAGCTATCAAATTAGCGATAACTTTTGCCGACTGGCGAATAATGAGCTCAGCATTGGAGTCACCAGATAAATATTTCTGGTATACAATTTCTCCTGATATTCCTGTTCCGAAAAATGCTTCACCTTGGCGAGCAATGGCTGTACCAGATGCAATGCTTTCCACGCAGCCAGTTCTTCCGCATCCACAAACAGGGCCATTCGGGTCAGCAAGCATGTGGCCAGCATGGCCAGCGATCCCTCGTGAACCTACCATCAATTCACCGTTTAAAACTAAACCTGCTCCAACCCCTGTCGAAACAGTAATAAAGGCCATGTTATTTACAGGTTGTGTTAACGCGTGATATTCCGCCCATGCGGCAGCTTGAGCATCATTGATAACAATGGTTTCTAGCCCTGTAATTTCCTGAATTACCGCTTGAAGAGGAAACGCATTCAATCCACCTAAGTTCGCTGGATTCAATGCATTCAATACGCCATTATCAATAATGCCAGTAGAAGCTACAGCAACGATATCAGCCTGCTTTACTAATGGGGTTAGCAGTAAGCTTAACGCCTTGGTTAGCTCATTCGGCGATTTTGCTGATGGTGTTGCTATTTGCTCTCGTTGAAGAACAACATTGTTACTAATCAAAGCTGCGGCTATCTTTGTTCCGCCTAAGTCAACAGCTAGGAAAGTATTCATGCAATTGCCTTTGCTTTGTTATTTCGCCCTTGTTCCACTTCTGTGTGGAACCACTGACAAATGTGCTCTACTCGCGTTATAGCAGATCCGACTGTTACACAAAATGCTCCAGCTTCAATTGCCATACGAGCAAGTTCGGGTGAGTTATAACGCCCCTCCGCCATTACATTACAGCCTGCTTTCGATAGTTGCTCAACTAACACATAGTCTGGCTCAAGAGGTACTGGTCCTCCAGTGTAACCGGATAAGGTTGAACCAATAATTTCAACACCAAGCTCTCTACAGTAAAGCCCTTCTTCAAGCGTTGAACAATCTGCCATTGCTACACAACCAAGCTGGTGTATTTTATTGACCAACGCTTCTACTGTTTCTGGTCTAACACGGTTAGTTGCGTCAATCGCAATGATATCTGCGCCAGCATCCTTAAGTGCTTGAACATCATCTAAGTAAGGAGTGATACGTACATCTGTTCCCTCAAGATCACGCTTTACGATGCCAATGATTGGAACTGATACTTTCCCTCTGACCGCTTTAAGATTAGCAATACCCTCGATACGTAAACCGGCAGCTCCACCCTCAACCGCTGCTTGTGCCATCGCACTCACAATTTCAGGCGAGTCCATCGGACCATTATCAACAGGCTGACAAGAGGCAACAAAGCCTTGTTGTAATGCATTAATACATTTTTCTGCAATGCCATTCATATATAGCGTTACTCCACAAATCTCATTACTACGAAGTTGGGCTCCAAATTAACATCATGGAGTTTTACTTCAACACTAACGATCAAGAAAAGAGATCAACGCCACACTTTTTTCTATAACTTACTTAAACCGCCTCAATTCGGCGATTAATATGTACTTATCTTCCATTTACAAACAGAAGTTAAACTCCACAACTTGAATAAAATGAGACTTAACCTATCGTTTTCGAGCTTGTAATGAAGTGTAATTGACTATAATCTTCACTCATAGAAGTTTGACTCCACCCAGGATTACTAACAGCACCAGTAAAGAAGCCTCGCATTACAAACAACTTCGCCTGTTCAGAAATTCATCACATGGAAAGAAACATGCCTATTACTACCACCGAAAACAATGAGTTTGCCCTAACAAACATTAGTGTATTTGACGGCTCTTCTACGTTACAGAATCAAGCAGTTATTATTTGTGGTGATACGATAGAAAGTGTCATACCAATGAATGAGATCACACAATTACCTAAAAGACAGATCAACTGTGAAGGCTTATTGGCCACCGCAGGTTTCATTGATGTTCAGCTAAATGGCTGTGGCGGTGTTCTTTTCAATACCGATATTAGTAAAGCCACTTTAGACACCATTAATAAAACTAACCTAGCCCATGGAACAACCCAATACTTGCCCACCCTAATTACGAGTTCGGCAAACGACATGGATGAGGCTATCGCTTTAATCGATTCGATCCCCTCAATTGAATCAGAAGGTATTTTAGGGCTTCACCTTGAAGGGCCATTTATCAGCTATGAGAAAAAAGGGGCGCATAACGCCGACTTTATCAGAGTGCTCGATTTAGAAGCGGCAAAAGCACTAGCAAAATTTAGCCATATAATAAAAGTCGTAACACTTGCTCCAGAACGCACAAGCCAAGATGCACTCAACTGCCTTATTGAATCTGGCATTACGGTTTCTATGGGTCATACCAACGCCACTTATCAGCAGCTTGTTGAAAAGCAAGGTATTACAATGGCTACACATCTCTACAATGCAATGACACCACTGAGCTCGAGAGAAACAGGTGCTGTAGGGTATATATTCGAAAAACAACCCGCGGCAGGTATCATCGTTGATGGTATACACGCTTCATATGCTTCGGTTCGAATAGCCAAAAATGTTCTTAAAGAGAAGCTTTTCTTAGTAACAGATGCTGTTACTCCTGCTGGCACGAATATGAAAATGTATGATATGGCAGGTACAGAGGCATTTGTTACACAAGGAAAGTGTCATTATAAAGATGGAACAATTGCAGGTGCTGCCCTCACGATGATTGATGGCGTAAATAACCTAATAGACCATGTCGGCATTTCAAAAGAAGAAGCTCTGCGAATGGCGAGTTTATACCCTGCGCAAGCACTAGGCATTAATGACAGCTACGGTGTTATTCAATCAGGATACAAAGCCAATCTGACCCTATTAACCACCGAGAATAAAGTTCACAGTGTTTATCAGATGGGGCAACAGTTCATTGCTGACTAACGTTAACCCCTTTTTTACCATTTAAAAAGTGACGCTTTTTAGCGTCACTTTTTTAGATAATATTTAAATAAACATTATTCTTAGTTTTCAAGAGCTTGGGTTGTTTTAAGCTTCTGTGCTTGCGCACCTGACACATCATCTTTTACCAGCAGGGTATAAATGAGATCGATAACAAATAACTGAGTTATCTTTGTTCCGATGGAGTCACCTTGCAGCTGTCCCTGCCGGTTACCATTGACTAATACCCAATCAGAGTACTGGCTGATTGTTGAACGAGGGTTATGCGTTAATGCAACAGTCTTTGCGCCCGCTTCTTTCGCTAACTGCAACGCTTTACTTGTTTCTACAGAATTACCAGAATGGCTAATTCCTATCGCTAAATCCCCTTCCTTGAGCAGCGATGCTTTCATATACATAAAGTGATTATTTGTTAAAGCATCAACATTGTATCCAATACGCATGAATTTATTTTTAGCGTCTTCTGCTGTAATACCAGATGAACCAACGCCAAAAAAGTACACTGCATTTGACTTACGTATCTGTTCTGCCACTTGCTCAAGCGCTTCAAAGCTTAATAAGTTAAGCGTTTCAGTCAAAACGTTGTTCAGCGTATTCTGCAACTTCTGCCCAATGAGTTCAGCATTATCATCGGCGGTAACATCGGTGTCTAAAATCGACTTTTCGCTTTGATTTTGATTCGATAGCTCAATGGCTAACTCCATTTTGAAGTCTTGAAAGCCTTTGAAGCCAAGGGTACGACAGAAACGGATTATCGTTGCTTCTCCCGCATTAACCGCCTGAGACAACTCTGCGATGGATAACTTGGTAACATCTGCTGGCTTTTTTAATACAAATTCGGAGATACGCCTCGCAGATGGAGTAAAGCTGTCATGCAGGCTTCCCATCATATCAAGAACTTTTCCAGCTTTAACTGGATCTGGAGTATGTTTCGAGGCCATCGTTACACCTTCGCAATGGTAATTTATGTAAACTGTTGATTATCTTCCCACGAGAATAACGCTTTGTGAAGTGATACTCCACAACACGCTAACAAATTATTACCTATTCTAACTAATGAAGCTCCTACTGGCAGAATAAATGAAGTTTGTAAGCTATGTCACATTTTTGGATAACGACGATAAAATTAAGCTATCTCTGATTGCCACATGAAGCTTTACTCCATAGAATAAACTCAAACTCCAGAATCACTCTGAATTATGAAGTTTAACTTCAACTAGCAGGTATTACTTTATGGAAAAGCTAACAGGCCTTATCGCTGCCCCACACACACCTTTCACTACCGAAGGTACAGTTAACCTACCTGTCATTGATCAGATTGCTGAGCATTTGATCAACGACGGCGTCAATGGCGTATATATTTGTGGCACAACAGGCGAAGGCATTCACTGCTCTGTTGAAGAAAGAAAAGCTATCGCAGAGCGCTGGGTTACCGCTTCACAAGGTAAACTGAAAATCACGGTTCACACTGGCGCGCTGAGTATTGTTGATACTTTAGAGCTGACCCGCCACGCTGAAACACTTGATATCTTCGCTACATCAGCAATTGGTCCGTGTTTCTTCAAACCAGGTTCTGTTGATGATCTTGTTGAATATTGTGCTCAAGTTGCAGCAGCTGCACCATCTAAAGGTTTCTACTACTACCACTCAGGTATGTCTGGCGTTAATCTAGACATGGAGCAATTTTTAATCAAGGCTGAAAACCGTATTCCTAACTTATACGGCCTAAAGTTTAACAGTGGTGACTTATATGAATACCAACGCTGTCTACGTGCTTGCGATGGTAAATTCGATATCCCTTTCGGTGTTGATGAATTCCTACCAGGTGCACTAGCTGTTGGTGCTATTGGTGCTGTAGGCAGTACTTATAACTACGCCGCTCCGCTATTCCATAAAGTTATTAACGACTTTAACGCTGGCGCTATGGATGCTGTTTATAAAGATATGGACAGTGTTATTGCATTAATACGTGTATTGGTAGAATTTGGTGGTGTTGCAGCAGGTAAAGCAGCAATGGCACTGCATAACATTGATGCTGGTGATCCTCGTCTGCCTCTAACACCGCTAACAGATGAGCAGAAAGCGATTGTGGTTGAGAAAATGACACAAGCTGGTTTTATTAACCTTTAATAGTGTCTAAATACCACTAAAGCTTGGTATAAAACCATAATCTCTAAAACGGCAGCGAAGTAAATTCTCTGCCGTTTTTACATCACAATATTAGGTCCTTGTTAATTAACCTCTCCCGACTTAGGGAAATACCGCACAACGAGTAGAAAACTTATCGCACTCAACATCCCCATTAATACATAAGACGTTGATAATCCAAGTACCGTACTACTCCACCCAGCCAGTAGGTATGTAAAGAACCACCATAAATGTGAAAGTGAAAAGTTAGCGGCAAAAAATGCAGCTGAATCGTGCTCTTCACATGAACGTGTAATTAATACACCTGCCAGTGTTTGTATACAGGCCATACTCATACCAAGAATAAAGCAAGAAATGCTAAAACCTACCCAGGTTGGCAAAGAACTCGTAAATAGTAATGAAAAGGCGATACCTGCAGTGCCCGTGATAATAAATGTTCGTATCTGATATTTACCAATCAATGTTGGTATTTTAAGTGCCGCAGTCATCGACCCAAATCCTACAATGGCCATCGCTAACGCGGTTTGTTTATCACCACCAGCAAGCACTTCATTGATATACACAACGGTATTAACTATCACCATGGCACTCGCACTTGATACTGCAATATAAGCCATCCAAAGCGCCCGTAAACGAGGTACTTGCAAATATGACTGTATCCCATATTTCAAGTTATTCCATGCGCCACGACCATGTTTTACGGGTCGTAATATCGGAAAAACACAACAAATGATAAAAACAGCAGACACAATAAAAGTAAGTGCATTAAGAAAAAACAAATGACGAAAACCCAAGACTAAGAGTAAAGACGCAGCAAGCAATGGGCTAATAATTTGCTCCAAATCATAGGCGAGTCGGCTGTACGAAAGCGCTTTTACGTATTGGTCTTTATCAGGTAGTACTTGTGGCAACGTTGATTGAAACAAAGGGGTAAAACCTGCAGAGCATGCATTTATAAGAAAGACCAGTGTATAAATTTGCCAGTTCTGGGTAACAAAAGGAAAACAAAGAACCAGACCTGCCCGGACTATGTCTAGCCCAAACATTAATTGTTTTCGTGGCAATTGATGTGCAATCGCACCAAAAACAGGGGCTAAGCCTACATAAGCAATCATTTTTATCGCAAAAGCGATACCTAATACAGCGCTCGCATTTTCTTCAGCAAGATCCCACGCCAACAATGCCAATGTAATCGAGCTAATTCCCGTTCCAGCCAAAGAAATAACTTGTGCACTAAGCAGTTTGATATACGTTTTATTCTTCCACATCGATGACGATGCAGTTAATGTTTCTGTCGCCATACTTACCGCCCAACAAAATCAAAAAAGCTCATAAGTAATGATTTAATTTTTAACGTTATACTATCAAGCAGACGGTTATACCAACTCCCAGGCTCAACTGTATTCGTCGCAACTAGCGGCGCTTCCTTTATCACTTTATTATCGACTGTCCATATTATTGTGCCAATTTCATCCCCCTGCGTAACTGGTGCGATAAAAGCATCGGGTAATTGGAATTCCGTTTGTAGCCCGCCTTGTGAACGTCTCGGTAATGTTAAGTACACATCACTACCAACGCTATAACTAATTTCATTTTCCTGACCCATCCAAATTTTGTCGGTTCCAAGTATGTCCCCCTTCAGGGCAACAGGTTTGGTGTCATAAAATCTAAATCCATAGTTGAGTAGCTTACGCGTCTCGGACTCTCTGGCTTGCTGATCCCCCGCTCCCATAACGACAGAGATCAATCGCATTCGTCCGTCAGTCGCTGATGTCGTTAAACTGTACCCTGCTTCAGGTGTATACCCTGTTTTCGCGCCATCAACATCTAATGATCGGTCCCACAACAATTTATTCCGGTTATATTGAGTAATCTCGTTCCAAGTAAAGCTCTTCTCTTTATAAATAGCATAGATTTCAGGTGTATCTTGGATCAGTCGCTTCAGTAAAATGGCCATATCTCTTGGTGATGTTGAAATACCGTCACCATCTAAACCATGCGCATTAATGTAACGTGTATTATCCATCCCTATCGTTTGGGCCCAGCTATTCATTAAACTAACGAACCCCTCCTCTGTACCCGCAATATGCTCTGCCATAGCAACAGAAGCATCATTCCCTGATTGCACCATGATCCCTCTGGCCAAATCGGCTACACGTATTGTGTCACCCGGCTGAATAAACATTTTCGACGATTCTGGAAAGTTCACTGACCATGCGTTTTCACTAACAACCACTTCATCTTCAAGTGTTAAACGACCATTATTAATTTCCTGACCGATAATATATGCCGTCATCATTTTTGCTAAGCTAGCAGGTGCCATTGGTTGATCTATATTCTCAGAAGCCAGAATATCACCCGAATTATAATCCATGAGTACATAACCTTTCGCTGCCACTTCTGGAACATCCGGAACAAAACGTGCCCACCCCGTAATTGGAACAAGTACAATGGTGACACCGATAAAAATGCGCTTAATATTTTTTRTTATTAGTTTCACTGTTAGCTCTCTTTGTTATTACCTACTTCTCTTTTTATTAAAAATAAATAAATTGTTTTTATAAGCGCTGCTCCACAGCAGATTCAACATCCTGCTTGGTGGCTAACATTAACGCCGCGTAATCACCAATATACTGAACATATTCATTTTTATTTCCACTGACATATTGGTGCTTTTCATCCCCTTTACCACAAAGGAGTAATACATCTCCTTTCTTCAAATAAGAAACTGCAGCCTTTATACATAAACCACGGTCCTCAATAACGGTGGCATTTTTACCTGACACTTGACTTGTCAATTCACTAAATATGGAAGTTTGGCAAAAACCTAATGGATTATCAGTTGTAAAGAAAACGTGCTCAGAGTGCTTGCTACACAGGTTACCAATCGCTGCAGCATCACTAAGGCGATCACCTGTTACACCTAACACGGTATAGACTTTTCCAAAGCTTTGGCTACGTACATTGTTGAATAAGTTCGACAAACTGTCGTAATTATGTGCATAGTCAATAATGGCCATTGCTTGATTAGGCAAGCGATAGACTTCGCTCCGACCAGGGGCTGGCTGTAATTTAGTCAACCTTGAAACTGCTGATTCAACAGGTACATCAAGTGCAACCATCATGGCAAGCATTGCCATTGTATTTTCAATATTGAACATAAACGGAAGATTTGTTTTTACCGCATAGTCCTGCTTTTTAAATGTAACGGTGTATTCACTACCTTCACAACTTGCTTTTAAATGACTGGCATAGAGATCTGCATTGGGGTTTTTAAGGCTGAACGTGATGACATTGGCACGAGAACGACATCGCTCAATCATTGTTGGTGCTAGTGCATCATCAAGATTAATGACTGCAGCTCCATAAGGCTTTAAACGATCAATTAATCTGAGTTTAGTCTGTATGTAATCTTCTCGGCTCTTATGATAATCCAGGTGGTCAGTACCAATATTAGTAATAAGTACTGCTTCAAAATCGATAATGCTCACTCGATCTTGTGATAATGCATGACTGCTTACTTCCATGACATGGCTGGTTATCTTTTGCTTCTGCATTGCATTAAATAGCGTTAGCAAGGTAATGGCGTCAGGCGTTGTATTATCAAGTGGATAGAAGTGCTCACCGAAATAGCTGCCCAATGTACCGGTATAAGCCGAGTCACTATCTTGATTCAGTAAACGCTGTAGGCAATAAGATACTGTCGTTTTACCATTTGTGCCTGTAACACCAATATGTTTAATTCGATCTTGGGGGTAATTAAAATATTGGTTAATTAGGTTAATGCTGCTGGCATGGCTAGAGGTAACAATACATGGCACATTAAGATCAAGGTGCCGGTTCGCGATAACGGCTATCGCTCCCTGCTTAACAGCATCTGTCGCCGAACGATGACTATCCCAAGTTAGCCCCTGACGACAAACAAAGACATCACCTGGGTTGATTTTTTGGCTATGTGTTTTAAAAGCGGCTATTGCCAGAGCTTGTAACTGCTCAAGTGGCGACATTTTAACACTGTTATCTTCTGTGTTGTGACTATTAGGCACTGTGGTGTTACATGTGTTCATATCATCGTTCTATCGCTAAAGTCGGTAACACGGTAGAAGTGTTAGCCAGCATGTTAAGTGAATAACGATTGTAGAAAATATGATTAAATCAGTGAAATCGAATAAATCAATACAAGTTATAAGTGGTTTTGATACCCTTGTGGTTACTGACCCATTCAAATGTATTTATTCACAGGCTAAATGAGATGGATAAAATTAACTGGAAAGGCGTAGACCTCAATTTGCTTCTGACTTTTGAGGCAATGATGATTTGTAGAAGTGTTTCTAGTGCCTCTGAACGACTACACTTAGGCCAACCTGCAACAAGCTATAACTTAAAGCGATTACGTACTCTACTTGGGGATCCTCTTTTCGAACGCCAAGGTAACCTCATGGTGCCAACAAGCCGTGCTATCGAGCTTGAGCCAAAAATAAACGTCGTCTTAAGCATTATTCGAAATGAGATACTGCAGCCACCTATCTTTGAACCGTCAGCATTTCAAGATAAGTTTACTATCGGGCTAACAGATTATGCCGAACAAGTCTTTGGTCCAGATATTTTTGACCTCCTCATTAAAGAAGCGCCTCTGTGTCAAATTTTGTTTCAGGCCATCGACTCGGGAAACTGCGAGCAAGCGTTAGAAAGTGGATCTATCGATATAGCCATTGGGGTATTTAAAACACAATCAGAACACTTAAGCCGAACCTTTCTCTACCGTGAAAGCCATGTGTGTCTATTTGATAATCAAAAGCTTAATGTTTCACTACCCATCAGTTTAGATGCGTATCTTGCAACGCCACAGCTGGTTATTAGTGCAAACCAAGCGCTTTCAAGTCCCGTTGATATCACCCTCGCTGATATGAACAAACAACGTCGCGTTGTTCTTGGCTCTACGCGTTTTTTAACGTTACGTCACATGATTACTGGGCGGCGATTATTGTGTGTGATGGCAGAGATGCTTGGACGTTCTGAATTATTTGGTGACACGGTTACAACCTGCATACCTCCAATTCCTATACCAGACTTTGATATTGACATGCTAAGTCGAAAACGGGATCGGCAACACCCCAAAACGCAATGGTTAATGAGCCAAGTACAAAACGTTATTCAAACAAAAGTAACCGCACTGCGTAAGTAAGGGAGACAAAATAAATGAACCTAGATACCAAATGGCTAGAAGATTTCTTAATGCTTGCGGAACTGCAGCACTTTTCGCGTGCAGCTGAAGCTCGCCATATCACACAACCTGCATTTGGTCGTCATATTCGGGCACTGGAAAAGGCAATTGGTCAAACGCTTATCGACCGCTCAACGACACCGATAAGTCTAACGCCTGCAGGCAGGCAATTCAGAAATGTTGCAAGAAACATTGTCTCACAAATGGAAGAAGGGCTTAAATTACTTAACGGAATTGAACAGCCTCTTATCAACCCTATACGCATTGCGTCGCCTCATTCATTGTCGTCTCCGACGTTACTTAACCTCATTGAACACAGTGAAATTGAACATGATCTGACTTTTTCAGTTGATATATTACGGGTCGATTTTGCCGTTAGTTCCCTTACCGAAGGCAACTGTGATTTCTTCCTTGGCTTTGAAATTTTATCGCTGCTTCAGCCGCCGTTTCAAAACTTATGTATCGGCCATGGAAACTTCTTACTTGTTTCAGCAACCGATGATGACGGTAATCCTTTATTTGATCCGCGAACAAGCCAAACCCCCATTATTCGATATAGTGCAGAATCCTATAGCGCACGTCTTATAGAGCAATACCAACCCAAACTAGCTCAACTCAATACCTTTCCTGTCTTTGAGTCTTCTATGTGTCAATTACACAAAGAAATGGCTTTGCGGGCAAAAGGCGTCGCATGGCTACCAGATACGCAAATACAACAAGAACTTAACGATAAGTCACTCGTAGCTATTGCACCGCACATATACCGATTACCCTACCAAATTCGGCTCTACCGAAATTCTGCACCACTAAGAAAAGATGCAGAAGCCTTATGGTCCGCACTTAACAATCAAGTAAAATCTGGTTGGCAAATCAATTATCCTTGGCAGCCAGACAGCCTTTAAACTTGCATTAGCCATTTCTTTTTGGCACTAAAACACCTCGCTGGTGCCAATTCGGCACTAACGTATCAATATTTGCATTTCACTTATAACTGAGAGAGGTAGATACTCACCACAAGGCAAACGTTTGCGCAAATTGTTGCGTCAGAGGGAAAACAGTGACTTCTACACCAATAACTCTTGATCAGTTTTATCATCAATTTCCTAAGGCTGATCTGCACTATCACCTTCTTGGCGGTGTTCGCCTTGAAACAATGCTGCATTTTGCTAGCAAGTACAATATTCCGTTATCTGAGACTGAGGCAAAGTGCTATTACCGTGCCCATCAGCATGAAACGGGGATCGTGAAAGGCGGTATTGAAGCGCTCACCTTCTTATATGAATTGATGCGTGAACCTGAAGATTACTACCGAGTATTAGTCGAAGTCGCCGAGGATGCTCACGCTTGCGGTGTACGTTATATCGAGACATTCTGGAACCCAAGTGACACGGACCTTTCATATCGTGATGCAACAATCGCACTGACTGAAGCAATAGATCAAGTTGAACGTGATATGGGGATAATCATCCGATTGATCCCCTCTATAAATCGAGAAAAAGCCCCCGAAATAGCCGTTGAAATGGTTGAGGACATGATTGCCTTCCCTCACCCTTATGTACTTGGCATAGGCATTGATTACAAAGAACATAATGCGCCTGTTGAAAATTTCTGGAAAGCCTACCGACTCGCGAGTGACAATAACTTAAAGCTCACAGCCCATTGTTCAGAATTCGGTCTACATTGGCGCAATGTAGAAACAGGCCTTGAGCTTATCAATGTTGACCGCATCGATCATGGCTACACCATCATCGATAATCCAGAGCTGACTAAGAAGTATGCAGCTCAAGGTGTACCTTTTACCGTTATTCCTTCTAATACGTATTACTTCACGCAATGGCCTGAACGGAAAGAGTGGTCACAACATCACCCAATACGTGCAATGGCAAAAGCTGGTCTAAATATTATTCCTTGTACTGATGACTGGCACATTCATAATACCACCAGCGCAAATTGCTACAGGGTCATGGTTGAAGATTTTGGTTTTGATCTAGACAGTTTACGTCAAATGATGGTGAACAGCATACATGCCAGCTGGATGCCTGAATCCATTAAACAGCAATGGCTAGATTCGTGGGGAGTAGCATTTGACAACTTGCGATCTTCTTTAGTTGAAGAACCAAGTATCGAGGCTGAACAACTCATTCAGTATCGCCGCTAACTCGCACTTTAAATGAATAAAGTCGCAAGACATAAAACATACAGAGGGATCCCGATGGAAACTGTTGCTAACAAACCCGGCTTTAGTATTGCTCGATGGTTTGATTTTAAAGGTAATAATACTAACTTAAGAACCGAAATTATTGCGGGTCTAACAACATTTGCCACCATGGCTTACATGATTGCTGTTGTGCCCGGCATGCTGAGTAAAGGGGGGATACCATTTAGCAGTGCGCTAACGGTGACGGTTTTAATGACAGTCGTCACAACGATTGCCATGGCTTTGTATACCAACCGCCCTTTTGTTTTAGGCCCTGGTCTAGGTAGCGTCGCTATCTTCTCCTTTACGTTGCTTGGCAATGATGTTCCCCTGAGTATCGCTGCAGGCATAGTATTTATAAGTGGCGTCTTATTTATGCTAGTTTCTTTCCTTGGTGTAAGAGACTTCGTAGTTCGTATTATTCCACACAGTGTAAAAGTTTCTGTTGGTGTAGGCATTGGCTTATTCATCGCATTACTAGGCTTTAAACAAGCTGGTATTGTCATTGCCGACCCACGTAAAAACGTGCTTATTTTTGGAGACTTAGCATCTATTGATGTAGTCACCGCTATTGTTGGCTTTTTCATGGTACTTTTCTTTACTGCACGAAAAGTACAAGGCGGTATTATTATTGCCGTTATTATCACCACTATTTTAAGTATCCCTCTCGGTATTACCTCTGTTCCCGAAAACTTTTTCAGCATGCCTGGTAGCATGGATGGAATGATGTTTGAGCTGGATGTTATCGGTGCGCTTAGCCCTGTCTACCTGCCCTTTTTACTCGCCTTTTTTATTCCTGATTTCTTCTCAACCCTCGGCGCAATGTTAGGTTTAGGTGCTCAAGCAGGCTATCTTGATAAAAACGGTAATTTACCCGGTATAGAGAAGAATTTTCATGTCGATTCAACGGCAACAACCGTCGGTGCACTATTTTCATGCCCGGTATTAACAACGTATGTTGAAAGTTCAGCAGGTGTTGAGTCTGGCGGACGAACAGGTTTTACTGCCCTCGTTACAGCAGCCTGCTTTTGCCTAACGTTATTCTTAGCGCCGCTCGCAGGCATGATCCCTACGGCGGCCACTGCCCCCGTACTAATGTATATCGGGATTGTGATGATGAGTTCAATGAAGAAAATTAATTACGATGATATTACCGAGTACTTACCAGCATTCGTCTGTGTCGTAATGAGCGTGTTCAGTTTTAATGCTGGTAATGGTATTGCCGCTGCTATGTTGGTATATGCCTTCCTAAAACTAGCAACAGGTCGTTATAAAGAAGATCACTGGTCAGTCTATGTCATCGCTTCGTCAATGATTTACTATTTTTATATTATTTCATCGCATTAATTACTAAATCCTGATTTCAGATAATGCATTTTAAATGCACCTAAAGCACCTGGCCGTACAAACAAAAAAGCCAGCACGATAATACGTGCTGGCTTTAAATATAAAGCACTTTACCCGCTACTCTTTCAGTTCTTTTAATTTGTTATTTAAGTCGCTGACAGTATCTGACGCTTTGTCGCTCATATCTTCATACGCATCTTGTACTTCTTCGAGTGAGCGTGAATTAGTTAGATCTTCAATCTGATCTTTATACGTTACACCCACATAGATACCAAATCCAACTAATGCGATAACAATATATTTAAGCATGTAATTCTCTTTTTATATTACGAACAACAATGACATTATATACATAAGAATTATAACAATGCACAACAAGCAAAATAATACTCGTCATTGTATTGTTAAACTTAGCTAAATGGTGATATTTTACGCAATTTGATGGGACCAATCACATCAAAGCAGCCTCTAAGGCTGCTTTACGGTGTTTGACTGAGAGAACTAACGAACGAGGCTAATAAGTGATTTACCCAATAACCATTCAAGTTCTTTTACACTATCCATACCAAAACGTTCAGTACACATACTAAATAAACGCTCAATACCACGCTTAGAAAACTCGTTGGTTACTTCGGCTGCCGCAATATGGTGGAAGAGCAAACGTAATGTTGCACGAAATTTTTCGTCATCTAAAGCAGCAACCCAGCTTGCACTGAATCCATCAATTCCGTTATCTAGATCTAACTTTTCAACAAATAATCGGAAAATTCGGCCATCTAATGCATTCGCAAAATCTTGTTTTTTGGGAAAGTGATGACTAATACCGGTACGAGAAATTCCCGTTTGTTTACTTAACGTTGTATATGACATTTTGTCATAACCTAGCGTCAAAATTTGATCAACAACAGCATCCATGATCGTTTGAATTGTGATTTCAGTATCTTCTTTACTACGCTTCGGCATAAGGGGTTGACTCTATCGTTCTCTTCAATCGACAAAAAACCAACGCAAACTTTTTTGCGTAAGGCATCATTTTAACCTTTAAATAACAGTATCATGCGACGTGTATCGCATTAAACTAGTCATAATATCAAATCAGTATTACAGAATAATATTCTGATTACTAGCTATTCGTAGCACCATTTCCTCACGAAAAAGCCGTTTTACGAAAACACCTGTAGCTAGCTTAAAATTATCATAACTATAATAGAAACA
>NZ_JAKJSI010000031.1:0-108675 GCF_050336695.1 Photobacterium minamisatsumaniensis
GGAAATGTATTGATTGCTAGCGAGATCTAAGAATTAAAATTCCCCATAAAATTGATGATAAATTAAAATTAGCATAGAAATAAAAGCTTAATAAATAATGTGATAACTGAAACTATCAAAAAATAAATATGTGATAGCTTCAGTGATATTGACAGGGTTAAATTAAATATTTAGTGAAACATAAAAGGGGTTACCTACCTTAGCAGTAAACTAAAGCACAAAGTTATATTCTATTGGTTTTACTATTTTATAATTTGGTGACGGAAAAGTTGCTCACCAGCTTTTGATAAGCGGTAAACACGGTTGTCATCTTGGACAATTAGCTCGGTTTTCTTCAACGTTTGAATATGGAAGTTGAGTTTTGTATGATCCTCAATATCAATAAGCCGGAATATCTCCATAAATTTCAATGAACTATTTTCTGTTAAATGCTGAATAATGTCTCGTCTGATAGGGTTAGAAAGGGCTGAATATACTTTATCGAGATTCAGTTTGGTTGCATCGGGTATAAATGCTTTTTCTGCGATACAACGCTTAACAGTCATTAATAATTTATGGCTGTTAAAAGGTTTCGGGATAAAATCATTCGCCCCTTTTTGCATGGCATCGACGGCAATCTCTACTGTTGCAAATGCAGTGATAAGAATGACAGAGAGGTTAGGGTTATATTGACGAAGGTTTGATATCGTCTCTGTGCCTGTAATGCCAGGAAGTAAATAATCAAGTACAGCTAAATCAAAAATGTGCTCCTGACATAAGGCGATTGCTGAGGTGGAATCTATCGCGGTATGTACGCTATAGCCGGCATGTTCCAGAATATCTACAATATTCTCTTTAAGCATTTCATCGTCTTCAACAACGAGAATTTTACCTGTCATTTATATCTCCTTTGCGAGCTTGGCTGTTACTGTTGTACCAATATTAATCGTGCTTGTAATTGTAAGCTCACCATTATGATCTGTCGCTATTTGGCTACAAATGGTAAGCCCTAATCCGGTGCCTTTACCGATGGGCTTTGTTGTAAAGAAGGGATCGGTCACCTTCGAAAGCGTTTTAGTATCTATACCACAGCCTTGGTCGGAAACCGCTATTTGTACGTACTCACGGCCGTCAAGCATACAATCATGAACGGCAATTTTTACGTCACTACCGATATTAGAGGCATCGATGGCATTACTGACAAGGTTGATAATGAGTTCTTCAATCTTAATTGGATTAGCGAGTATGCTTATCGCCTTGTCACATTGTATGTCAACATTGTATCCCCTGGTTTTATGTGCGAGAAGCTGTAACGCAGAATCAATGATTGTGTATACATAAACGATATGCGCTTTTTCTTCACTTGAGCGAGAGTAGTTGAGTAATTCTTTACATATAGTTGCAGCCCGGTCGATTCCAAGCCGTGTTCTTTTGATGAGCTCAGCATCTCTTTTTTCAGTTACTCGACTTTCTAACATATCAAGTGATAAAGTTGAAGATGCAAGCGGATTATTGATCTCATGAGCAACGCCGGATGCTAATTGTCCTATAGCCTTATACTTGTCAGAGATATAAGCTTGATGGAGGTGAGATTCAATAATGCGTTCCTTTTCTTTGTCAAAAACGTCAAGCGCTTGATATAGAGCGATAAGTAAGGCAAAGGAAATAACTACTCTCGCGTAAAAAAGTGATGAACCGACTTCAACAGGAATGATGCCACTCACCACACTCATTAGAATAAAAGCGTACCCAGTGAGTCGGAAATAACGGCCATAACTTTTTTTTTCATCGGTTAATTGTTGGCCATAATAAATTAAGCATAACCCTGCTATAAGCGCGGCTGGAAACGCTAAAATCAAATGTGCAAAATACTCAACATGATCAATCGCCTCTTTACTCAGCGATGAAGTGGATAGAGCATGAATGAAAATGAAGGCGTATATGCTTGTGGCAAGTAATAAAGTAACTCGGGCGATTTTTTTAACGGTTGTGTTATGAACGTCTGTTACCATCCAAGAAAATAAAAGTAGGAAGGAATAGGCGAGGGTGAGCTTTGTTAGTCTGAGCCATTCGATAAACGTCGATTTGGGTTCTTTAATACGATCACCAAAAAGGTTGATATAAAGTTCAGACCATTCATAAAACGCATAAGCGAAACTAAAAGCAGCCAGTGCCCATAAGCTGTGTGATATTTTGAGCTTACTATTACGAAAATTACGGAATAATATGGTACAGCCAATAGAGAAGAATGCTAGGCCATAAAATAGGTAGACGAGAAACGTTGAAAAGTAATTCATGATAGGCTTAAGTTGAAATAACCATATAGATAGTAGCGTGTTCTTGCTCTGTTGATAAGTGTTAGCTATGTATAGATGTGTTGCGATTTATTACCAGGTTGGAAAAAAGTACAGCATCATTACTTTCATAGATATGATGCTGTATGAGTACTCATAGTAGATCGTGTTACAGGTGTTTAAATAACTAATTTTTTTTACCTTCTATAATGCTTTTGGTGAGGATTAGGTTAAGTTGATCTTGCTCTTTTAAAAACGCCATTATATCACTGATGTCTTGCTCGGTAAGCTGTAGGTTCGGCATACGAATGCCATTGTAGGTATTCAGTAACGCTATAGCGGTGGTGTCTTTTTCTGCAAACATTTTATCGGGTTCTTTCAACCAGCGCTTGAGCCAAGCGTCATCTCTTCGCTGTGTTACACCTATCAAACTTGGGCCCAGCGATGGCTTGTTTTCGTATGTATGGCAGGTAACGCATCGGGTTCTGAATAAGTATTGCCCTTTACTTTCCTCTTCTAATATTGGGGCTTGCTCATAAGAAACGAGTTGTTCTAAATCCGTATTTTTCCAATTGTGCAGCCAATCTCCGACCATGGCTGATAAAATGGCAGTGTCTTCAAATGGTGAGCGTTTCATCCATCGTCCGGTTGATTCGTTGCCGATGATTAAGCTCAAATTATGGTCGGGTTCTTCTGCACCTTGTATTTGGATCTCGTCGATATAAAGGCCGAGTTTTTTGCGTAGCTCAATAATGTCTTCTTCACTGCCGGTCAGAAATTGCCAGCCAGAGGTAATGTTGTACTGTTTCGCATAGGCATTGAGCCTCTCTGGGGTGTCATACTCGGGGTCGATAGAGATTGAATAGAAAAAAATGTCTTTTCCGACTCTATTGCCCAACATGTTCTGAAGTGCAATAAGGCGTGCAGTCTCTAATGGACAAGCATTTTGGCAACGGGTAAAGATAAAATTAATTAAAACGACCTTATCTTTTATTAGGTCATCATAGAACTTTACTTTCTCGTTGTTATGGTTAGTTAAAATCGTGTTTGGGAAGTAGTTTTCATGCCATTCTGCGGCATATGTTGAGTGTATAGGAATTGTAAATAGTAGAGTGGATAAAGCGAATCGGCAGACCTTTGTTTTTAGGCTGACTATTAGTTTTTTCATCATAGTGTTAATCCATGGTTTTACGATGCTGTAACCGTATTAGGATTACGGTTACAGCACCGTATTGTTGTGATGCATGTGATCTATTGTGAGGTTTATTCGTTGAACTCCTGCTTCGCATCTTTGTCGCCGGCTTTGTAAGTTGGCAAGCTAAATGAGTCTGCATAGCTCACGCCGTTCCATGTCGGCATGGGGGTACGAATAGGTACGGTTTGACCGGGATTTTCAATGTCCCACCTTAGCAGTTGGGCGTGATCTTCATGCTGGGTATTGTGGCAGTGCTCTAAGTATGACCCTTTGAATTCTCGGAACCTTAAAGCAACTGTCAGCTCACGACTACTGTCTTCATCCTCACCTAATCGATAAACGTCTTTCCTCGCCCAGCGCTCCCATTCTGGAGGCTTTCCACCATCGCGAGATAAAATTTTGCCTTCTTCAAAGTGAATATGAATAGGATGACTCCAGCCGCCGCCACCTTTTAAATGCCAAATTTCGACATCACCTTTATTAGGCGCAGCCGAAAGTCTTTTCGGGTCGGCTGCGAAACCTTGTCCACCATCGGTTTTTATGGTCCATGGACTAGAATCTGTACCACTACTGCGACCAAAGTCAAACGTTCGGTGCTTGGCATTAGCCAGTTCAGATTTGGTAAATTTAGGCAATGGAATCATTTTCTTTTGCCCTTTAACATAATTAGCCGGATCCATACTTAAGTCTTTCCCGCTATAAGGCTGCACCCGCAATTCTAAAAATTTACCCACGGCAGGATCACAGGTGTTACCTCGTTTGAATGGGTTATTAAACGCTTTCGAGCGGCTAAGTGAACCTTCAGGCTCTCTTCCATCATTATGTTCCATTAAGTTAACGAGATAGATTTTTGTGCCGGGTTTAAACTGACTAAAATCAATGATGATGTCATAGCGTTCAGCAACAGCTTGTGTGGGGAGTTCACCTTTTTCAAATAGAACGCTGTGCTGCATGATATTGCCATCATTTGCAATCATATAAACTGGGACAGGTTCTTTGTCTTCTGTCATCACAGCAAGCTTCATATAGCGTGAGACTGAACCATTAAGTAGGCGAAAACGGTATTTACGCGCCCTGACATCAAGATAGGGTTTGTATTGCCAGTTCACCAACATTTGATCACCTAAAAAGCCGTCTAAATTAAATATATTGAAGAACAGCTGACCTCTTTTATCCCATGCTTTGTCAGCCATGACGAGGTTGACGTCGTAATCACGGTTCCCCCAATCAAGATAATCACCACTAGGGAAGCGGAGGTTAGTCCCGTCGTTGATAGATTCATTTCCCCGATCGATTGAACTATAAATATTTAGCATTGCGGCGTTGCCTTTGTAGACATTCTGGGCGGTAAAATCGAGCATGTGATCATGAAACCATAGGGTGCTCATGGTTTCACGGTAATCTCCGGGGATTTTTTTGATTCCTCCATAACCATCAGGGCCGCCTGCTTTCGGGTTTGTAGCTTTTTTATTGATGTGATCGTGGCCTGCGAGGATCACTGGCCAGCGGTAGTCGTAATATTGTCCCGGGAAGAAAAAGGATTGAGTATACCCGTCACTTTCTGCCGGATTATGGCCATTATGCTGGTGGGTCGAGAGAGTGTGTAATCCAAATCCATTATTAGCTGAAGGTGAAATGGGGAGGGCGTTGTAATGCCTAAAGAGCAAGGGATAACCGTAGCGCATTTTGAGTAACTTTGGTGGAAATGTACCGTCAAATGTCCACACGGAATTACTATCTTGCACAGGCATAGATGGATGAAACTGCATTTCTAGCCCAAAGGTGGTGCCATAGTAGCTATCAGTATCTGGTCCATTATCCCAATGATATGTGGAGTGGTATAACCCATTAAGACGAAACTCTTGAGACTTATATTGGTGACTTTGGTATTGATCTCGCCAGCCGCTATTCACTCGCGCACCAGCTTGTGCTGTTACTGTGTATTCAACGGGGTAGAACTCACTCCAGCGTTGATGTGCCCAGTCATTACCGGGCGGGCGCCCTTCTGCAGGTGCTTTAGATAAAGTGCGGTTTAAATAGGCTCCGATTTTATTTCTCCAAGGATTGAAGTCTTGTGTGTTTGCTAATGCACCTTGGCTATTTTTATTCGGAATGGGGTATAGAGGTTGGCTAAGAAACGTATCAAGCATTGAGCCATCAGGTGAAGAATTATAATTTTTAGGCGTTGGAAACGGTATCCCTTGCGAGCTAGAACTCGGGAGTTGCCGAGTACCAAACTCTTCGAATCGATATAAGGATTGAGTAAACGGTTGGGCATTGAATAATGGACTAGGAGGTGCATCGGTTGGAACGTTGCACTTATCAGCAAGTAATGGCGTGTGTTGAATAGATATGGCAACGAATAATAGTCGCCTCAGGTATATGGAATAGGTGGGATTGTGATGCTTGGTCGTACTTAATTTGCGGATGCTTGATCGATAGAGAGACATATTATTCACCCAAAGATGACTACGCTTGCCTAGAAAGTAGTACTTCGTTATACAGGAATCATACGAAAGATAGTTTAGGCAGGGCCTCTCGACTGGGTAAAATAAGTGATTAACTTCAGGGTGAATGAAAGCCCAGATTTTTGGTTTTTCATCTAACTGTTTTATAGATAAAAACAGCTGTTGAGGTGAGTGTGTCAAGTATTAAAGTTAAGATGGTGTGTAAAAAAGAAAGCCGCCAAAGATGGCGGCAAAAGCTAGGAAACTATTTTATTGTTTTAATTCGCTTACTTATTATTCGCTATTTAATTTCTGGGTACGTTTTGTAGCGTACGCCCATCATTTGCTCCATGCAGTGCACTACTTGGCAGCTATAACCAAACTCATTGTCGTACCAGATATACAGTACGCAGCGCTTATCTTGCGCTATGGTAGCTGCACCATCAACGACACCGGCATGGCGTGAGCCAACAATATCACTCGACACGATTTCAGTGGATTGCGTGTAATCGACTTGGCCGGAAAGTGCAGAATTTAACGCAATATTACGTAGGTATTCGTTAAGCTCATCTTTATCGGCGTTTAGATCTAAATTGAGGTTAGCCACAGCCATAGAAACATTAGGCGTTGGTACACGGATAGCGTTGCCCGTTAGTTTACCGGCCAGCTCTGGTAATGCTTTAGAAACTGCTTTTGCAGCACCCGTTGAAGTCAAAACCATATTCAATGATGCAGAACGCCCACGACGTTCACCGCTATGGAAATTATCAATGAGGTTTTGGTCATTGGTAAATGAATGAACGGTTTCGATATGACCTGAATGAATACCGTATTTGTCATTGATAGCCTTTAGTACAGGCGTAATGGCATTGGTCGTACAGCTTGCCGCTGAAATGATGGTATCATTTTCTTGAATAACAGATTCATTAACCCCGAACACGATATTTTTGATGTCGCCTTTACCAGGGGCTGTCAGCAGCACTTTTGCAGCACCTTTACTGCTAAGGTGCTGGCTCAGTCCTTCTGTGTCACGCCACATGCCTGTGTTATCAACAATCAGGGCATTATTGATGTTATAGGCCGTGTAATCGACATCTGCTGGGCTGTTCGCGTAGATCATTTGAATGTAGTTACCATTAACAATAATGGCTTTACGCTCTTCATCTACAGTAATGCTGCCATTAAATTGCCCATGTACAGAATCACGGCGTAACAGGCTGGCACGTTTTTCTAGATCACCATGCTTACCGCCACGAACAACAATCGCTTTAAGACGGAGAGGGTAGCCTTGGCCACTCTTTTCAATGAGTAATCTTGCTAGCAAGCGACCAATGCGACCAAAGCCATAGAGTACAACATCGCGAGTTTCTAACGATTGCGTACTGTTTAAAGACTCGAGCAATGCGGTATGCAAGAAATCAGAGATGTTGGAGTCATCGTCATTGGTTTTCCAGTAACTATGGGCAAGCTGTCCAACATCGATACGACATGGAGACAAGTCAAGTTCATTTAGTACTCGAATGACCGCTAAGGTCTGGCCTGGAGAAAGCTCGCTACCAGTGTAGCGACGAGCAACACGGTGTGCTTTTATAATATCAATAATCGATGCGTTTACGATTTGACGTCCAAAAAGGAGTATTTCAACGCCTTTTTGACGGTAAAGCTGACCTAGAAGTGGTGAGATTGATTCAGCATTTGTTTGGCTTGTTTGCCAGTCGAGAAGATATTTTTCTGGACTCATCTTTACTAAGGACCTTTCACGTTAGGGAAGAGGTGGGTTTTAATCTCACGCTAGTGAAATGTAACCCAATTGTTATATTATTTTTATGGTGGTGAGTGTAACGTTTGCGTGGTTTTTATCCTAGTAAAAATAATGGCTTAAAAGTGTGATCTGATACGTTGTGAAAGAGTGATGCAGTTCAATATTTTTTACAGTGCCGATAACTAAAAGCAGTTTTTTGTCGAACTTTATTTGTCATGCTAACCAATGCTACTTATTGATTATAAATATCTTAATTGTTTTTTATTCTGCGAAGTGAAGCGTTCCATTATGAGTAATTACTGTMAGTTTTTTTACACAATTGAGATTAGCAGGCTTAGGTAATACTTTAACTTATTGATCTCTAGTTATATTCAATTTTTGGCATATTGATTGCATTAATTTCCGTACAACCGGGTAAGGAAAGGCATGGTGACAATATGAAGCAACGAATAACTATTATGGTTTTTATCGCGAGTATTTTTACTTCAGCGACACAAGCCGCAATTTTGTCAGTTACTCAGGCTAACATGTCTTCTATCGGTGGAAGTGCGCAGCTACTTGTTACGGCACCTGTATCAGTTGAAGATGATGCACCTGAAAATGAAAATATGGCACAACAGGGGTTTAATGAGCGGCAGAATGTATTACTGACATCAGCATTGCAAACCGATGACCTGTTAATAGCTGCCGGTACTCGGGTTGATAGCCATATGATTTTTTTAAATAGCGATCGGCGTCAAAGGATCAAGCATAACAATGTTTATTGGACTTTTAGTGGGACGATCCTCGGTGTGATGTCTGACCGTCACGGAACACTTGAGGCTGCCTCTAATTATCTTGGCCATCCCGATACAATCTATCCTGGAAGTTTCAGAAACCGTGGATTAGAAGGGCGTAACTCATACGAGATTAACGATAATGTACTTACTGTTAATATGCGTGTAAGAGAGCCTGGTGACTGGATTCGAGTGATCACTGATGTTCCTGAGCCAGCAATGCTAGGGCTCTTCGGCTTGGCGCTATTAGGCTTAACAGTAAGGCGTCGCAAGCCAGTAAATGCGCCTTTAGGATTAAGGGGAAAGGCTTAAGGTTAAGTAATAGGCCTAAGCTTCCCTCACTAACATTGGGCTAGTGAAGGGAACTTAGGTAGCTGTGTTAACTTGCAAGCAGTAAACCTTCCTTACCTGCCAGTGTCATCGAGAGTATGCCATCTTTAACGAGCCATTCGTCACCTGTTAGCAAGTCATTTAATGCTCCATTGCTCAGGCCTAGCTGCCAAACTGGGAGTTCGATGGTTTTTGCTTTTTCGCTATTATTTAGCAGGCATATCGTGATCTCGTCGCCAAGGGTGCGAGCAAATCCTAAATGTTTATGCTCGGCACATAACCATTGAATACTGCCTTCTTGTAGCGATAGCCGTGTTTTACGTAGCGCTATTAGCTGTTGAACATAATCGAAAGTATCGTGAGGGGCTTCAGTTCGTTCCCACGGGAAGCAGCGACGGTTATCAGGATCTTGCCCTCCTTCAAGACTCACTTCAGTGCCATAGTAAATACACGGCGCACCCACATAGCTAAACAGCATAAGCAGGGCGAGCTGCATGGTTTCTTTGTCACCATTTAAGGTGGTGAGAAAGCGTATGGTGTCATGGCTATCAAGCTGGTTAAGTTGAGATAGTTGGTTTAACCAAGGGATTTTGCTTCTTGCTTCATTTAACCATTCGACAAACTCTTCAGCCTCAATTTGGCAGTTGTGGTAGGCAATGTCTTTGTTGGCAAAAAAGGCGCGCATGGGGTGAGCAAAACCGTAATAGTTCATCGCACCATCTTCTTGATCGCCCTGAAGCCAGCTTGTTGCCTCAAAAAAGTGTTCGCCGAGGACATAACAATCTGGGTTTACGCTTTTAGCGGCATGACGAAATTCTTTAACATAATGAGCGTTATTTTTCGCACCGGCACCTTCGCCCAACATATGAATGACATCGAAGCGCCAAGCATCAACATGGTAAGGTGCGCGTAGCCATGATTTGATCACCGCGTTTTCACCCGCATAGATATAGTCTTGTACTTCAGGGTTAGAGAAGTTCAATTTAGGCAACGTCGAAATACCGTTCCAGCCGATATAGTCATTACTAGCACCATCAAATTGGTAGTAATCACGGTAGGGAGAATCCGGGTGATTATAGGCACCTTGAACCTGATTGCCGCCATTGGCATTCTTACCGTATTTATCGAACCAGTGATGATCGACAGAAGTATGGTTGTAGACGGCATCAAGCATGATTTTCATATCACGGCGGTGGAGATCTGACACCATCTCTGCAAATTGTTCATTCGTACCAAGGTGAGGGTCGATATTTTGATAATCAGAGGTGTCGTACTTATGGTTGCTGGGGGCGGTGAAAATAGGATTTAAGTACAGTGCAGTAACCCCAAGTTTCTGCAGATAATCAAACTTGGAATGAATCCCAGCTAAATCACCACCGAAGAATTCATTTGGGCCATTTTTACCATGCTCTGAAACGGCTTCTCCCCATGCTTTCGCTAAAGTCGGTCGTTCATTGCCATTAAGGCAGTATTCGTTGGTTTTAACACTAAGGCTACTATCACCGTTGCAGAAGCGGTCGGGAAAAATTTGGTAAAAGATTTGGCTTTTTACCCATGAAGGAGGCTGATGCTGGTGATTGAATTTAAAATGGTGCTCTCGGCCTGGAACTCTCGGGCTAATACCACTGCCGTGTAACCACCATTGGCGGTTATTCTGCATCACTTTAAAGCAATAATATGAAATAGGCTTATCTAGGCTGAGTGGAAGCTGGGCATGCCAATACTGCAGTTTGCCGTTTTGCTCGCCACGTTCCATGTCGATAAGACATTCTTCGTTATCTGGTTCACAACGCACGAAAATGGCTGAAATTCGTGTTTCGGTATCACTGGCAATCGTTAACTGTAAATGGTTATCGGAGGGAGTCACCCAAAAGGCATCTTGTCCGTGGTATAGGTAAGGCACTTTCATCATTGTTTTAATAGCCATCATAGATAAGTCGGTTGCTTTAACATACTGCTTTTTAGGCTAAAGAAAATCCTCCCATGTAAAAACTTGGAGGCGTAGTCGGGGGCGTAGTGAAAACGTGTTACATCTATCAAGCTTTGAAGGGGGGCGCTGAAGGTTAAATTGCACAGCGGCTTGTCGGTTGTGAGGCAATTTCTTTTTTACGCAGTGGCATGTCGTCAATTAATTGATGGATATAGAGCCAGTTTGTCTTTTCCCCCCAACGGTGTTTTTCGAGTCCATCCTTACCTATGAGTATGGCGGTATGGCTATCACTGGTGATGTTGTATTTCGATGTTAGGTGCTGAACTTCTTCTTGGGTAAAGGCATTTTCTGGTTTGTAGAAGCCATCATGAGTAATAACAACGGTTTTTATATCACGTTCTTGCAACTGGCAATCATGCATTAAACTCTGCTTAATAAAATTATTCACATGCTGATCTTTCTCTGGTGCAAAGTAGAGGATGCTTCGATGATTCCAATGGATAGAACCGGTTGGGTAGGCGAATACGTGAAAGTGCGTAAACATAAAAAACATAGTCACAAATTGTATAAACCAAATTTTCATCGTTATTTTCTCTACTTACGTTAGCGAGAAAGGCTTAATTTACTCGATGTCACGCAGTGACGGCACATAAATCAGACCATGCAGTAATGCTTTTTTGTACTGCAGGTTTGCCAATAATTAACGACTTGCTTGTCAAAATGGATCAAGTGAATTTGCGCTTTAAGTTCAATATTTGAGCTTATTATTTGTAACAGAAGTATAGGGTATCAAGGCACCTTCAACACCAATCATTAATATGGCAACTATTACAATGCGTTAAATGATAGGTGTTGAAGCCATTAAAGAGGATTAGGAGACGGTGTATTTTTTGAGGTGTTCTTCAACATAGTCGATAAACACGCGAAGTCTTGCTGGCATAAACTTTGTCTGCGCAAACTGGAGTGCGATATCGCCCTGATAATTCCCTTTTATTGTCCAATCGTTGAGTACTTGTTGGACAGAGCCATCAACTAATGCTTGCTTGATCACAAAATCAGGAAAAATACCGATACCGAGATCATCCGTAACCCCCTTTAATCGCATCTGAGAGTGGTTAACGGCATAGCGGCCCTTAACGGCAACGGTGTGACATTCATCGCCTTTTACAAAGTCCCAAATATGATCGGTGGTGGTCTCACCTAGATATAAACAATCATGATTAAGCAGATCAGTTGGATGAGTCGGTGTCCCTCTCAAAGCAAGGTAATTAGGGCTGGCACATAGGCTTAAACTGACTTTGCCCATCTGTTTCAAGACTTGTCCTTCAATCGGCTTTTCGGTTAAGCGAAAGACAACATCAATACCATCAGAGATTAGATCTATCTCGCCATCAGACGCTTTTAGCTTTAGCTCTATATCTGGGTAGTAGTCGAGAAAAGGCTTCACAAGTGGTTGAAGTACAATACTTAAAAATGCTTTTGGCGCGGCAACGGTTAACGAGCCTGACGGCGTTTCATGTTCAGAACTGGTAAACTCTACGGCTTGTTTTGTAGCTTCGAGTAGGGTTGTACATTGATTGTATATACCTTTTCCTGACTGCGTTATTACCAGCTTTCGAGTGGTGCGTTCAAGCAACTTGGCAGACAAGGTTTTCTCAAGTTTTGATAGCTGTTTGCTAAGCGCTGAAGGGGTCACCCCCAGCTTTTTGGCAGCGGCGGTAAAGCTGCCTTCGTCGACCACAATTTTGAATGTGGCTAGCTCCGGCATAAGGGCAATTAGTTTATTTGTGTCCATAATTCAACAGTCCTTTTCCAAGAGAGGGGATAATAGTCTGAATTGCCTTGGATTAGAATGGCTAAAGTTCAAAGAACCTGTGAAATGAACATTTTTTTCAGGCAAATAACCTAATATTTTATATGGAATATTGCCTAGTGGAGCGTTTACCGCATTCACTAAAAATAATATTGAGAGGAACATCATGTCTGCCGCATTTTATGATCAAATCAATCAGCAAATAGAAGAAGTAAAAGCTGAAGGTCTTTACAAATCTGAACGTATTATCACTTCTGCTCAGAAAGCAGCGGTATCAATCAATACTGGCGAAGAAGTACTTAACTTCTGTGCCAATAACTACCTAGGCTTAGCAAACCACCCTGCACTTATCGAAGCTGCGAAAGGCGGTATGGATGAGCACGGTTTTGGTATGGCTTCTGTACGTTTCATCTGTGGTACGCAAGATTCACACAAAGAACTAGAGCAAAAGCTTTCTACGTTCCTTGGTAAAGAAGATACGATCCTTTACACATCTTGTTTCGATGCAAATACAGGCTTGTTCGAAACTATTCTTGGTAAAGAAGATGCGATCATCTCTGATGCACTAAACCATGCTTCAATCATTGATGGTGTTCGCCTGTGTAAAGCAATGCGCTTCCGTTACTCAAACAACAACATGGAAGAGCTAGAGCAGCAACTAATCGCAGCGAAAGAAGCGGGTGCTCGTCATACGCTAATCGTAACTGACGGTGTGTTCTCAATGGACGGTGTGGTTGCAAACCTTCCTGCTATCTGTGACCTTGCTGATAAGTACGGTGCACTAGTAATGGTTGATGACTCTCACGCTGTGGGTTTCATGGGCGAAAACGGTGCAGGCACACATGAACACCATAATGTTATCGATCGTATCGATATTATTACCGGTACGCTAGGTAAAGCGATGGGTGGTGCGTCAGGTGGTTATACTTCTGGTAAGAAAGAAGTCATTGACTGGTTACGTCAGCGTTCTCGCCCGTACCTATTCTCTAACTCTGTTGCACCTGCAATCGTATCAGCTTCAATCCGTGTACTTGATCTACTTGCTGAGTCTGGCGATTTGCGTACACACCTATGGGAAAACGCAGCACACTTCCGTACACGTATGGAAGCCGCTGGTTTTACAATGGGTGGTGCAGATCATGCAATCATCCCAATCATGCTGGGTGATGCAAAAGTGGCTGCAGAATTCGCAGAACGTGCACTTGCGAAGGGTATCTACGTGGTAGGTTTCTCTTTCCCTGTTGTACCTAAAGGCCAAGCACGTATCCGTACTCAAATGTCTGCAGCACATTCACGTGAACAACTAGATAAAGCGATTGATGCGTTTATCGAAGTGGGTAAAGACATGGCAATTATCTAAGCTTGCTTAGTTAATACCCAATTAAATTCTAAGGGCTGCAGGTTGATTTTTAATCCAATAACAACCTGCGGAACATTACCCTGTAGTAGGAATAACATAATGAAAATTAAAGCACTTGCTAAGTTAAAGCCTGAAGAAGGCATCTGGATGACTGAAGTCGCAAAACCAGAGCTTGGTCATAATGATCTACTTATTCGTATTAAGAAGACGGCCATTTGTGGTACCGACGTTCATATCTACAACTGGGATGAGTGGTCACAAAAGACAATTCCTGTTCCTATGGTTGTTGGTCACGAGTATGTAGGTGAAGTTGTTGGTATTGGCCAAGAAGTTCGCGGCTTTGAACTTGGCGATCGTGTATCTGGTGAAGGTCACATCACTTGTGGCCATTGTCGTAACTGTCGTGGTGGTCGTACACACCTTTGTCGTAATACGACGGGTGTTGGTGTAAACCGCGAAGGTGCATTTGCTGAGTACTTAGTTATTCCTGCATTCAATGCATTTAAGATCCCTGAAGGTATTTCAGATGATCTAGCGTCTATTTTTGACCCGTTTGGTAACGCTGTTCACACTGCTTTGTCTTTTGACCTTGTTGGTGAAGATGTATTGATTACGGGCGCTGGCCCAATCGGTATCATGGCTGCTGCTGTTGCGAAACATGTTGGCGCACGCCATGTAGTTATTACTGACGTTAACGAATACCGTCTAAAGCTTGCGCGTGAAATGGGCGTGACTCGTGCAGTGAATGTTGCTGAAGAAAAGCTTGAAGACGTAATGTCTGAACTTGGCATGACTGAAGGCTTCGATGTTGGTCTTGAGATGTCTGGTAACCCATCAGCGTTCAACAGCATGCTAACAGGCATGAACCACGGCGGTAAGATTGCTCTACTGGGTATTCCACCATCAGATATGGGTATCGATTGGAACCAAGTTATTTTCAAAGGCTTGGTGATCAAAGGTATCTACGGTCGTGAAATGTTTGAAACTTGGTACAAGATGGCGAGCTTGATTCAGTCAGGCCTAGATCTAACACCAATTATCACACACCACTACAAGATTGATGACTTCCAAGAAGGCTTTGATGTAATGCGTTCTGGTATGTCAGGTAAAGTTATCCTAGATTGGGAATAATCGTTCCTTTCTAAGTCGATATGAAAAGAGCCGATCTACGGCTCTTTTTTTATTTTAGGTGTTTAAAAACAAACATCTAAATAGCTAGGTGATGTAACTCACAAAACCTGCTATAATCTGCGCTAATTCACAGAAAAGTCGTCTTTAGAGACGGCTTTTTTAATGCTTGATAGACACCATAATTGGAATAGTACATTGATTTCAACAGCTAATATCACAATGCAGTTCGGCGATAAGCCATTGTTCGAAAACATCTCAGTTAAACTTGGTGGTGGTAACCGCTACGGCCTTATCGGTGCGAACGGCTGTGGTAAGTCAACGTTCATGAAAATTCTTGGCGGCGAATTAGAGCAGTCAGGCGGTACTGTTTCTCTTGATCCTAATGAGCGTATGGCGAAGTTGGGTCAGGATCAGTTCGCATACGAAGAATACTCTGTGGTTGATACCGTTATTATGGGCCACAAAGAGCTTTGGAAAGTAAAAGAAGAGCGTGATCGTATTTACGCACTACCTGAAATGTCAGATGAAGACGGCATGCGTGTTGGCGACCTAGAAACAGAGTTTGCTGAAATGGATGGCTACTCAGCTGAAGCACGTGCGGGTGAGCTACTTCTTGGTTTGGGTATTGCGGAAGACCAGCACTTTGGCTTAATGAGCGCTGTCGCTCCTGGTCTGAAAGTACGTGTACTACTTGCACAGGTACTATTTGCTGACCCAGATATCATGCTACTTGATGAACCAACGAACAACTTGGACATCCACACAATTAGCTGGTTGGAAGAGATTCTATTGGCGCGTAACTGCACCATGATCATCATTTCACACGACCGTCACTTCCTAAACAGTGTATGTACACACATGGCTGACCTTGATTACGGTGAACTTCGCGTATTCCCAGGTAACTATGATGAATACATGATGGCCGCTGAGCAATCTCGTGAGCAGCTACATGCCGATAATGCAAAGAAAAAAGCACAGATGGCTGAACTACAAACGTTCGTAAGCCGTTTCTCTGCGAATGCATCGAAAGCGAAGCAAGCAACATCTCGCCAAAAGCAACTTGATAAAATTCAATTAAGCGAAGTGAAGGCATCGAGCCGTCAATCACCGTTTATTCGTTTTGATCAAGAAAAAGAGCTATTCCGTAACGCATTAGAAGTTCAAGACCTAAAACAAGGTTATGATGACAACATTCTGATCAATGGCGTTAAAATGCTGGTGGAAGTAGGTGAGCGTATTGCTATTATCGGTGAAAATGGTATTGGTAAGTCGACACTACTTAACACATTAGCTGGTGCAATGGATCCAATGGAAGGTATGGTTAAGTGGTCTGAAAACCACAATATCGGCTTCTATGCTCAGGATCACAACGCTGATTTTGCAGAAGACATGACACTGCTTGACTGGATGGGTCAGTGGAAGAAAGATGGCGATGACGAACAAACTGTTCGCGGTATTCTTGGTCGTATGCTGTTCTCACAAAATGACATTAAGAAATCGGTAAAAGTGATTTCAGGTGGTGAGCAAGGTCGTATGTTGTTTGGTAAGCTAATCATGCAACGACCAAACATCCTTCTGATGGATGAACCAACTAACCACATGGACATGGAATCTATCGAAGCATTGAACCTTGCACTTGAAAACTTCAAGGGTACGCTTATGTTCGTTTCTCATGACCGCCAGTTTGTTTCTTCAGTCGCGACGCGTATTCTAGAAATTACTAAAGATGGTATTGAAGACTTCCACGGTACTTATGAAGAGTACCTAGCGAAGAAAGGCCTTATCGGTTAATCTTCACGTCTAGTGAATACTGAAAAAAGCCGCCGAATGGCGGCTTTTTGTTATTTAGAAAAATGACGCTTATAAGCGGTTCATATTCAGTAATAATAAGGAAAGAGAATGAAAATTTGGGTGGATGCTGATGCTTGTCCCAACGTAGTCAAAGAAATTTTGTTTCGTGCGGCTAACCGTGTCGGTGTTGCTGTAACCTTGGTTGCAAACCAATTTATTCGCGTCCCACCTTCACCGCATATTAATTCTATTCAGGTAGAAGCGGGGTTCGATGTTGCTGACAACTATATCGTGCAGCACGCAGAAGCGGGTGACTTAGTGATAACCGGCGATATTCCATTAGCCGATGAAATTATCACAAAAGGTGCGCATGCATTGAATCCTCGTGGTGAAATGTATACTAAAGATACGATTAAGCAGCGATTACAGATGCGTGATTTTATGGAAACCATGCGTAGTTCAGGCGTGCAAACAGGTGGTCCAGCACCGCTCAATCAGGCCGATCGCCAAAACTTTGCCAATAAGCTTGATAGCTTTTTGGTTAAGCATCATAACTAAAACTGATAAGGCTGACGATTTATCGTCAGCCTTATTGTTATGTAAACTTATAGTTAACTTCCATTATATGCGCACCTTCAATTAAGCCATCAAGGTTGAAAGCGATAACGGAAGGACACATACCAACTTTAGACATAAAACAGTTAAAATTACTGCTTAATCAAGTTGTTCAGTTTTCTTCTTTCTTACCATCTTCAGTACTTTTTTCTGACGTATTTTGTTCGCTTTCTTCTGCGGCGACATCATGTGCTTCTTGTTCTTTTTTTGCTTTCTCTTCATCTAATATCGCTTTAGGTGTCGATTTTTCTTTTTTGTTAAGGCGGTAGGCTATTGCAAGGCCAAATGAGGAAGTTTCATCGGTTAGGAGTGTTTCGAGTGCTTTGCTATCAACAGTGCTGAGCTTGCCCATTTCAGCAGCTGTACGTTTTGATTTACCGACAATTTCATCATCGGGTGTATCAACAATGATGGTTGCCGCTTCGGTGATCGCTGTTGCATACTCATCAGGATCATTCAAATCATACTCAGACACTTTCATTTTTTTTCGTAGTAATAATGCCCAATTTAAAGCTAGGTAGGGTACTGATAGCTCAGTGTTTTCTTTACCGTCAGGCTGAGGTTCCAGATAGCTAATACCAAGTAAGAAGTTGGCTAACGATAGGTACTTATCATGCTTTAGTTGTTTTCTACCGATATATTCTGGTAGGTCATCAGGCTTTATCTTCTTACCTTTTTCGTTAACTAACCAGACCTCATTATCGTTGATCATTTCTGGCCAAAAATCGTCACCAGAACTGATAAGGTTATGACTGACCTTCACCGTAATTGGTACGCTAATCCCGCCATTGGGCATATCCCAGAACGTAGAGAGAATTGTTTGATTCGTGGTTAAGTAAAGAATGCCATCTTCAGGTGCGACCACAACAGTGCTCAGAGCATCGGTGTCCGTGCCGTGTTTGTTTGTGCAAGTGTAGGACTCGGGCTGAGTTGGGGAGGAAGCGTCATCCCAGTGTTTAATGCCTTTGGCACCATTGAGGTGGCAAAGATCATCAAACATATTTTTCAGCTCGATTTTATAGTTCTGCAAGTTTGCATTTTCAGCATCATGGTCAAGTATTGCCTGAGTTGGCAAAAGTTGATCTAAGGTTACTGTGACTATGTCACCATTATCAAGTTCGCTATAGCTTACTTTTTCAGCAAAAGAAGACGAAATGACAAAAGAGGAAAGTAAACAGAGCGAAGAAGACAAAAGAGCACGCCAGCGTTGCATATAATCTAACCCCATAGAAAAGATGACCAATGATAGTCTAGCAAAGTGGGGTATTGGGCGGGTGTGTTAGATGTAATAAAGCAGCAAGCTTAACTTACTGCTTTGTTGTTCGATAAAAAAATCGACTAGATACCAAGTTCATCAAGCAGATCAAAGTCAACGGATTGTGCTGAATTTTTCTTCTCTGCATTCTTTTGCTGTGCAGAAGCAATAATGCTATCTGGGTCAACCTCTTCGTGCTGTTCAAACTCTTCAAGTTGAATAAATTCAGTCTTATCCATCGCGAGTTCTAAATAAAAGATATTGTTTTTCGCTGTCGTGAAGCTAACTCTACGTGCTTGTGGACGATCAAGATTCGTATCAACAGAAAGAAGGATTTGTTTATTAAGTGCCAACATTTTGGGTTGGTTCTGACTAATGGAAACTTGCAACTCTCTGCGGATTTTACTGGTGAAATCACCCACAACTTGGTTCATTAGTTCGCCGAGCACATCAGCGACTTCATCAGAAGAGTGGTGTATCGCAAGTTCGCTTTCTGATATCCCCATTTTCAGCATATAGTCTTGGTACAGCTCAAGTGCGGCTTGATGAGAAAAGTTAGTTACCACAAGGCCAGTAAATCCACCATCAAAAAGAACAAAGCAACCGATATCCGGCTTTAAGCTTGTTTTGTTGATTTTCTGTACCATCGCTGAGTAATTCACGGGGCTATCTGTCGCTGTTGAAAGCACAGATGAAAAAGATTGGCAGAGCTTAAGGAGAATATCGTCGGTTGTTATGATTTTTGTTTTTTTCATGGTGTTCTTTAGTCGTCTTTATATGCTCGCAGTGTGTCATTAAATGCGAAAAAATGCACAGTGATTACGTTATGAGTTGATATAGCTCACTATTTTTATTCAGTGGTACTCAGTTTCACACTGTGCAGGTTTTAAATTTGGTTACTTTAGTTCGCGTAGCGTTGCTCAAGATAAGCAATGATATCGTTAGATTCATACATCCATGTAATATCACCAGACTCTTCTTCAATGCGTAGACAAGGGACTTTACGCTTTCCACCACCGGTTATAAGCGCCTGCTCATGAACGGATTGCTTTGCATCGATCGTGTCTAACGGAAGATTTAAGCGCTTCGCTGTACGGCGCACTTTAACGCAAAAAGGACACGCATCGAACTGATAAAGCTTGATGTTACGTAATGATTGTTCAACTTGGTGTTGCTCATCAGTACTACGTTGAAGAGCTTTTGGTGAAAAAAGAGCGTTTAGTAGCAAAATTGCCCGACCAAGAACCCAACGAATCACTTTCATAACTTACTTCCTTATGATTAAAATAGTATTAACTCAGTAATGATAACGATTAGTGTTGTGAGTTAAAACCATAATTATAATAAGGGTAAAGGTCTGAGAGTGATATTCCCTCTCGGAATGATATTTGAAATGACAGTAAAATTGTTTTTTATCACTAAACGTAAATATTAAAAGTAATCTAAATCGAAAAAACACCTTAAGAAAATGTATGTAAATACAGGCGCTAAACATAGAAAAAGACGATCGACTTCACTTCATTGTGATTAATATAACAGTTTTAATTATGATTACTGATTAAATTTATTACTATTAACGATTCTATTTCATGGCCGAAAAGGCATTGCTACTGTGCATAAAATTAGAAACATCCTTATTTGTGATGACTCACCTGTTGTACACAAAACCATGTACAAATACCTTTCACATTATGCTGGATTGACATTGCATTTTGCGGAAGATGGAAAGCAAGCTATTGAGTGTATTGTAAATATAAATGTGGATGTTTTATTTTTAGATCTAACCATGCCAATTATGGATGGCTTTGAAGTATTACAGCATTTACCTATTAACCAATATCAAACAAAGGTTATTGTACTTTCTGCCGATGTACAAAAAGAAGCGATTGAACGGTGTCTTGATTTAGGTGCAAGTGCATTTTTAGCAAAACCATTTAATCAAGCACAATTGGCTACGTCACTCTCGAATATTGGTGTGAGCTTGTCAGTCCCTGAAACATCGAATCAACGGCCAAAGTTGGGACAAGATCCAGTTGCTAAACATACAAATGACATTAATTACCTTTCTCAATTTAAAGAAGTCGCAAATGTTGCGCTAGGTCGAGGTGCGGCAATAATATCCGATCATTTTGGTGACTTTATTAAGATGCCTTTACCTAATGTGGCGATGCTTAGTGCCGGCGAGCTCGTTATGACGATTAATGATATTAAGCAACAAACAGAAACAGTTGCTATCGCTCAGCGATTTGTTGGTGGTGGGATCCATGGTGAAGCTTTAATTTGTTTAGAAGGAAAAGATGTCGATAAATTTGGTAAGCGCTTAGGGTTTAGCCAAGTGAATGAGCATAAAAATGAGGTTGTTATTGATATCGCAAATTTAATGGTATCTTCATTTTTAGTTTCCTTATCAGAGCAAATGAATATACCTTTTTCAGTGCGTCAGCCTATTGTTTTAGAAGAATATATGGCATGGGGTGAAATTAATTGCAATAAAAGTGAATATTTTACGGTGGAGTATCGTTATCAGGCTGAAACATTAGATGTCATATGCGAAGTGTTATTTATGATGGATCAAGGTTCAACAAAAGTGATTAAGCGAATTATGGAGACATTACATTAATGAATAACCCTATTACGCTATCTGATTTTCATTTAACTATGCAGGTTATAGATAATATTGACGCTGGTGTTGTTATTCTTGATCATGAATATTCAGTACTTGCTTGGAATACTTTTATGCAAGCATACAGTGGTGTTAGTGCTGATCAAATAATGGGTAAGAATTTATTTGATGTAATTGAACATTTACCGGTTGAATGGCTAAAAAACAAAATTTCCTCTGCATTCAAGCTACGTACTCGTTCTTTTAGTTGTTGGGAGGATAGAGCAAGTATTTTTAATTTTACAAACTTTAGCCCAATAACAGGGGGGGAGTCGGTTATGTATCAAAATATGACGCTGACACCTCTGAAGTCATTGAGTGGCGATTATTCGCATATGTGCTTAACGGTAACCGATGTTTCTGATATTGCCAAAAGTAAGATGCACCTTCGCGAATCTAATGAACAGTTAACACATTTAAGTATGACAGACCGCTTAACGCAGTTATTTAACCGAGGGCATTGGGAGACGTGTTTAGACAAAGAGTTTGAATCCTGCCTGCAATGTCGGGAGCCATCGACATTAGTCATGTTTGATATCGACCATTTCAAAAAAGTGAATGATACTTTTGGCCATGTTGCAGGTGATGGTGTAATAAAAAACATATCAAACCTGTTACGACGCACCAAGCGCCAGAGTGATATCGCAGGGCGTTATGGTGGTGAAGAGTTTGGTATTATCTTACCGGCAACATCGGCAGAGCTGGCTCTGTACTTTACAGAGCGGCTACGGACTCGCATCGAAGCGTCATCTGTCGTTGCAGACATCAGAGACATTCAGGTAACCATTAGCTTGGGCATATGTGAATGGTCACCTTGTATCGAAAACTATGAACAATGGCTTGAGTATGCAGATACGGCACTCTATCAATCTAAACAAAATGGACGTAATCAATCGACGGTGTTCACGCACGCAAGTACAGGAAATAATCAATCAGCGGCTGGGTAGTGTGAGACTGCTAGGATTACTGAAAATTTAATATTGATATTGTTGTAATTATCATCGGAATTTTTAAAATAGACTGAGATATTTATACCAAATAGGCGTAAATACAAGATGATTATTTTTGTTAATATTGAGCTAAAGAATTATGGTTGTAGAATCTGAAGGCTATCACGCGTTAATTGAATACTTTACCGAACACTTATCGTTGTTTGAAAGAGCAGAAAGTGAAGGTTGCCAAGAGACAGTGGAAGATGTAGTTACCGATATGATAGCGACGAATTTAATGGCAGTTTTCTCTCAGAATCCTGATTTAGAGTCTGACTTTCGTTTCAAATTGATGCAAGAAGCAGATGCAGTTATGGCTGATCTTACTGAAGTACTTGCTGGTGCTTGGACACGCTGCCCAACAAATGAACAGGTTGTTTTTTTAGAAGATTATGTTGGCTTAGTGAAAAACCTTTTCGATAGCGCAATTAGCAAGGAAATACAGTAAATAGCTATAAGATAGGTTACAACAGAACAGAAAGTGGAGAATGTTCAACTTTGGAAGCGTTAATTTACTTTGCTTCTCCATTTTATAAATAAAATACCCCTTGAAACCTTTTTGTCATATTTCCTTAGTATTTTACTCTTGAACTTATAATACGAATTTTTATTAAGCACCCTGTACTTAATAAACTTCAAGGGATAAACATGGAAGTATCTTCTAAGAGTCGATCAAAATTATCGATCGTCACCTCTATTCAAATTGTCTTTCTGCTACTGGTCACAATGGGTGGGTTGTTATCGTATTTTGGTAGCAATGGCCTAAATAATGTATCAAAAGAGTTTGAAACGTTAAGTCAGCAAGCATTACCAGTCACCATGAATAATGCTGCCATAGTAAAAGGCTCGCTGCTATCGGCTCAGCAACTCTTAGAGATGATTAACAGTGCATCTGTTGAACAGCTAGAAACAGCATTTAATGGGTTTAAGAGTGAACAACAAACTGTGCTGCAAGCACTTGTTGAATTAAGGACTCTAGCGGATAACTATGCAATTAGTTGGCTTAAAAACGATGTAACTCTATTATCTGAGCAGTTAAGTAGCATCGATATGGTCGCTGGCGATCTGTATTCCCTGCAGCAGCAAATACTGTTGAACCAAACGACGGTGAATAACGATAAAGCGATGATGAACTATGCGGTGTCATCTGTTCGCGCCGAAATGACTCGCTTAGGCACAGAAACATTCAATGGTGTGCCCGATGGCCTTAATCATGTCACCAATTTCGTAAACCACTCTCTGGAAATGGCCAGCCACCTAATGGCGTTGTTACTCGAAACAGATGTAACGAAGGCGAAAAGTTATGTACGCAGCTTACGCGGGACTAATTTGTCTGGTATGAACTATGCGTGGCGCGAAATGAATCGTATTGACAGCTCAATTAGCGATTACAGCAGTGTGACTGTGCCTTTCCAAATGGTCGGAGAGTTGTTTGAAGAGGGAAAAATCGTTGATTTACACTTAACAACACTAGGTTTAATGCAAACACAGTCGTTGAAAGTAACGGAAGCTCAAACACAAATTTCTTTGATTATGGATCAGCTTGATACGCTGACTCGTGGTGCTGATAACATGATCAGTCAGGGAGAAGTGGGTGTAATGAACGCGACAGAAAATGCGATAACGCTGTTCGTTATGTTGAGTGTTGCTGGCCTTGCAGTAGGTATTGTATCCAGTGTTTGGGTTAGCCAAACGGTTAAGCGTGCGTTGTCTAAAATTGATCGTGTCGTAAAGGCAACAAGCCGGGGCGATTTGACAGCTAGAGCGACACAAAATGCACCGAAGGAGTTTGCAGTGTTAGGTGCATTATTGAATCAATCAAACAGCAACAATAGCGATACGATAGGGCGGTTGGTTAATAACAGCCAAAGCTTGAATATTGCTGCTGAAAGTAGCCAAAAAGCGGCTTCGCAATCACGAATTGCACTAAAAGAACAAAGTGACGAGTTAACTACAATTGCTGCTGCTATTTCTCAACTTGAGATGTCGATTAAAGACATTGTGAGTAGTACTGGTGAGTCAGAATTGGAAGCACAACGCGCCAACCAGTTAGCCTATCAAGGCGTTGAGGTGATTGAACGCAGTACGTCGGGGCTACGATCGTTAGACCAACAGTTTGCGGTAAATGAAGAGCGAATGGTTGAGCTTGATAACCATGTAAATAAAATCACGGAAGTTGTCGAGTTGATCAGTTCTATTGCCGATAATACCAATTTATTAGCATTGAATGCGGCCATTGAAGCTGCTCGTGCGGGTGACCAAGGGCGTGGTTTTGCCGTTGTGGCTGACGAAGTCAGAAAGTTAGCCAGTGAAACGAATCAACAAACAGAATCTATTCGTATAACAATCACAGAGCTGCACCACGCGGCGAGAGAAGCGAATAATGCGATGGCTGTCAGTCGAAAAGAAATGACCTCATCGATTGAACTTAGCGGCGAGGTACAGATTTCAATTGACCAAATCCAAACCATTATTTCCAGTATCAGTGATAAAATTATGACGATTGCCGCTGCAACGCAGCAGCAAGAAAATGCATCCATTGATGTTGGGCGAAGTGTGGAGCAGGTTTCGCATCAAGCGCAAACGAATAGTCAGCAACTAAAAACGCTGGTGAAAGAAGCCAGTACGGTGGCAGATATTGCCCACCACCAACAAGATTTATTATCAAAGTATCAGCTTTCCTCTTAAAAATTAAACGGCATTAATGCATTTAATGATTGCAACCTACTTAGACGCCAGTAAAATGCTGGCGTTTTTGTATTTAGGTAAAGCTGCTATGCGTATCCATGCTGTCCATAAGTTATATGATGAACGCCTTGCTCGTTCGACCCGCCCTTTTAGAGCCCGAGGTTGTAAAGTTGAACGATGCTTATACTGCATGTTGCGTGTGCACCTTTGTATTTGTGATAACAAACCGCAGATCGAATCAAATGCAGCGTTTTTGTTAGTGATGTATGACGATGAAGTACTAAAGCCAAGTAATACTGGCCGCTTAATTGCAGATTTGTTTGAAGAAACATACGCGTATATTTGGTCTCGAACCGAGCCTAACCCCGCGATGCTCGCATTATTGGAAGACCCACAATGGCAGCCGTATGTTGTATTTCCTGCGGAGTATGCTGAACCTGAACGCGTCGCTGACAAGATTACTGTTGAGTCTAACAAGAAACCATTGTTTATCATGCTTGATGGTAGCTGGGCAGAAGCGAAGAAAATTTTCCGTAAAAGCCCATACTTAAATCAGTTTCCTGTGTTGTCAATAAACCCTGAAAAGCCATCTCGTTATAAAGTACGTGAAGCATCGAAAGAAAACCAATTGGGTACTGCCGAGGTTGCCGCACGAATTATTGATTTGTTTGGTGAGCAGAATAATGCTGATGTACTTGATCTGTGGTTTGACGTATTCCGTGAAAACTATATGACGGGCAAGCTAAACCGCGTTTTGCCTGATGATTCAGCATTAAAGCAATTGAAGACCTATATGGCGAATTATTAAGCATAAGAAAGAAATAAAACAACAGCTAGCGCGTATTTTTTGCAATTAGTTGATGTTTCTTTCAGCAACTGCGACGCCATGTCGATTAAAACTCGGCTAAATCAGCGACCTGTCACAGTTTGTAGGTGTAGTTGTGTGGATAATTTTTTCAGTTTTGTTTTTTTTGCAAATTTATCGGAGAGTGCAGGATGTACTACGGCTTTGATGTAGGTGGAACCAAAATTGAGTTTGGTGCGTTTAACGAGAAACTCGAACGTGTAGTCACGGAGCGCGTGCCAACCCCGACAGATAACTATGATCTGTTGGTTGAGACTATCGCGAGTCTGGTTAATAAATACGATACAGAGTTTAGCTGCGAAGGCACTATCGGTTTAGGTCTACCTGGTATGGAAGATGCCGATGATGGTACTGTTCTGACTGTAAATGTACCTTCGGCAAAAGGTAAACCTCTGCGCAAAGACCTTGAAGCTAAAATTGGTCGTACCGTAAGAATTGAAAATGATGCCAACTGCTTTGCCCTTTCTGAAGCTTGGGACGAAGAGCTGCAAGGTGAGCCTTCAGTACTAGGTTTGATCTTGGGTACTGGTTTCGGTGGTGGTTTTATCTACGAAGGTAAAGTTTTCTCTGGTCGTAACCATGTTGCGGGTGAAGTCGGCCATACCCGTCTTCCTCTCGATGCTTGGTTCCATTTAGGTGATAATGCACCGCTACTAGGCTGTGGCTGTGATAAGAAAGGTTGCCTAGATAGCTACTTGTCTGGCCGTGGTTTTGAGTTGCTCTATGCGCATTACTTTGGTGAAGAGAAGAAAGCCATTGAGATTATTAAAGCGCATGCGGAAGGTGAAGCAAAAGCGGTAGAGCACGTTGAACGCTTTATGGAACTACTTGCCATCTGTTTTGCAAACCTATTCACTGCCACTGACCCACATGTAGTGGCACTTGGTGGTGGTTTATCGAACTTCGAACTTATTTACGAAGAAATGCCAAAACGTATTCCTAAGTACCTACTGTCTGTTGCTAAGTGTCCGAAGATCATCAAAGCCAAACATGGTGATTCAGGCGGCGTTCGTGGTGCTGCATTCTTAAATATTCCTCAATAACTTCGTATTCAGCTGATTGACTCAAAGAAGCACCGCCTCCAAGGCTGTGCTTTTTTATTTTTATAAAGCTATAAAACATAGTAATCAGGGTAAAGTTTGCTAGAATCCGTGCTCGTTAAAAATTAAGCCGGAATTATTCATGTCCTTCCTTTCATTAGGCCTTCAAAGCCAACTTGTCGATACCGTGACGTCATTGGGTTTCGATACTCCGACCCCTGTTCAGCAACAAGCCATTCCTGAGGTACTGGCGGGGCATGATGTTTTGGCTGGCGCACAAACGGGTACGGGTAAAACAGCCGCATTTGGTTTACCTCTAATTCATCAGCTGCTGGCATCACCGAGCCATACCGAGCATAAAAAGAAACAAGTTAAAGCGTTAATTCTAACGCCTACTCGCGAATTAGCTCAGCAGGTATTCGACAGTATTTCTTTGTATTCAAAAGATGTTGATATAAAAGCGGCTGTTGCTTATGGCGGTACTAGTATAAAAATGCAAGTTAAAGCCATTGAATCGGGTGTTGATATTTTGGTCGCAACACCTGGTCGTTTGTTAGATCACGCGCATGTTGGTACTGTCGATTTAAGCCAAGTGAGTTATTTGGTGCTTGATGAAGCTGACCGCATGCTGGATATGGGCTTTATAGATGACATCAAACGCATTATGCGTCGGATGAAGGCAGACCGACAAACACTGTTCTTTTCTGCAACATTTGGTAAGCAAGTTAAAAAACTGGCCTACGATATTCTGACCGACCCTAAACTTATTGAAGTGACACCAGCGAATACAACAGCAGTAACTGTTGAACAGATGGTTTTCCCTGTTGATAAACATCGAAAGTCAGAGTTGCTAGCATACCTGATTGGTTCGCGTAACTGGCAGCAGGTCTTAGTCTTTACTAAAACGAAGCAAGGCTCAGATGAACTTGCAAAAGAACTCGGTAAAGACGGCATTAAAGCGGCGTCAATCAACGGTGATAAAAGTCAGGGCGCAAGACAGCGTGCACTAGATGATTTTAAGTCAGGTAAAGTTCGCGTTTTAGTTGCAACCGATGTGGCAGCTCGAGGGCTTGATATTGAACAACTGGAATATGTTGTTAACTTTGACATGCCGTTTAAAGCTGAAGATTATGTTCACAGAGTTGGCCGTACTGGTCGAGCAGGCTTAACAGGTAATGCGATTTCATTGGTTAGTATTGATGAAGAATGGGCGTTAAAAGCCGTAGAAGAATTACTTGATACCCGATTGCCTCAGCAGTGGCTAGAAGGTTATGAGCCGGATCCAACGATCAAGCCGTCAGATAATCGTCCTCGTGGTCGGTCAGCAGAAAAGCGTCGAGCGAAAAATAAGCATAAAATTCATAAAAACCGTGGTCGTAACGTAAAACGCTAGGCTTGGATTGTTACGATTAGAAAAAACACTCAGCGTTACTTTGAACAAAGTAAACTGAGTGTTTTTAGTGACTAACTATTATTAGCACTATCGCTTTGTCTTCACACAATGCTCAATTGCAGAGCTAAGAAGCTCAGTTGCAGTATGTTCACATGCTGGAAGTTCTGCATCACTTTCGTTGATTGGTGTGACTCGAGGACCCCATTGTATAACGCCTGCTCCCCATGTTAATCCCGCGCCAAATGCAGCTGAAAGTATTTTATCATTAGGTTTTATCTTGCCTTCCTCTACTGCCTCACAAAGGGCAATAGGCACAGTGGCGGCAGATGTATTCCCATATTTATGGATATTGATGAACGCTTTTTCTAATGGAATACCTGCGTGATCACAAAGGGCTTCAATAATCCGCTGGTTTGCTTGATGGGGTATAACAACGTCAATATCTGCTTCAGTGAGATCTGCACGTTGAAGAACCATTTTGGCGGCTGTCCCCATACCACGAACAGCGCGGCGGAAAATCTCTCGTCCAACAAAATTAAAGGCAAAATAACCGGCGTCAGGGCTAAAGCGATCCATTCCAATGCCAAAGTCTGGAATAGCGAGTACATCGCGACCTTCAGAGTCACAGCCTAATTGGGCATCCAGTAAACCTGATTTCTCCGTACTACGGCTTAGAATAACCGCGCCAGCACCATCCCCAAACAGAACAGCTGTGTCGCGTTGGCTCCAATCTAAATACCAAGATAAGCGTTCAGCTCCAACGACTAACACATGCTGATAGTTGCCAGCTTGAATCATCCTTGTGGCCGTTTCTAGCCCATAAAGAAATCCGGTACACGCGGCATTCATATCAAATGCTGCTGCTTTTTTAGCGCCAAGCTCTAGTTGAACCTTAGAAGCAATATTCGGTACTAATGTATCAGGCGAGCAGGTCGCAATAATGATTAGATCAAGATCAGAAGCGTCTAGTCCAGCAGCCGCGAGTGCACGTTTACCAGCTATCGTTGCAAGTTCAGATGTATTGACATGACTTATGCGGCGAGAGTGGATACCGGTTCGACTCTGGATCCATTCATCAGATGTGTCGACAAATTCGCTGAGTGCTTGGTTACTTAATTCGGCAGGAGGAAGGCACTTACCCCATCCAGTGATCTCTGCATAATACATAATGGTATCTCTTATTTTAGTAATAACGTGCTGAGTGTTAATGGTTTAACTTATCGCTAAGTAATTCTAAAAACAATAAAATTGCAACACTCAAGTCGATAATCATCTGGGAATGCGACATGTAGTATTGGTATAATTTAATTAAATAGAATGAATAGGAAAGTGAACATGATTCGTTTCGGTGTAATTGGTACAAACTGGATCACTGAGCAATATATTCGAGCTGCATTATCAACGGGTAAGTATGTTTTAACTGCCGTCTATTCGCGTAGTCTAGAAAAAGCTCAAGACTTCGCGAGTAAATATAATGATGTAATCTGTTTTGATTCGCTTGATGAAATGGCTGGTAGTGATTTGATTGATGCTGTGTACATTGCCAGTCCGAATTCATTGCATGCTCCCCAGGCTATGAAATTTATTAAACAGAAAAAACATATCATCGGTGAGAAGCCTTTAGCGTCAAATATTGCTGAAGTACAAGACCTTATTTTTGAAGCGCAAACGCAAAATGTTGTTTTATTTGAAGCAATGAAAGCGGTATACACACCAAACTTTAATGCGCTAAAAACAGCATTGGCAAAGGTTGGCAAAATACGAAAAGTTTACTTTTCTTACTGCCAGTATTCATCCCGCTATCAAAAATATTTAGACGGTGAAAACCCGAATACTTTCAATCCTGAGTTTTCCAATGGGTCGTTGATGGATATTGGCATTTATCCATTGAGTGCAGCCATCGCATTGTTTGGTGAACCCAACAGTATGACGGCGCAGGGGACGCTGCTTGAATCCGGCGTTGATGCTCACGGAACGCTCGTTCTTCATTATAAAGGGTATGATGTCACTATCGCACACTCAAAGGTAAGTGATGGTGTTATTCCAAGCGAAATACAAGGTGAACAAGGAACACTAACTATTCACTTTATATCCGAGTTTCAGGGTATTCATCTCCATCGCCGTGGGGAGCCGACCGTTGAATTGACTGTGCCACAAGATGAAAATGCAATGCGGTATGAAGCTGAAGAATTTGTTCGGTTAATTGAAAATAATGACGTAAGCCATACTGCATTGGTTCGAAGCCAAATTGTCAGTAGCATTATCACCCAAGCAAGAGAAATGATTGGTGTACGCTATCCCGCAGATGTGATGTAACGTTGAATAAAAAAGGTGGTCATGATTGACCACCTAAAAGAAACAACGTCACTATTTTTATTTTTGGGGGAGTTAACTAGAACCGATTACCAGAATAAGTAAGCAAAAGCAGAGAGTGCACCAATACATGCAATGTTCAGGTAGATACCCACTTTCATCATGTCTGACTGCTTAATATGCCCAGAACCAAACACAATCGCATTCGGTGGTGTTGCAACAGGAAGCATGAATGCACATGATGCCGCGACAGCAATGAGCGCAGAAAGAATAATTGGCGACACACCGAGTGCTTCAGCGACAGTGGCAAATACAGGCACTAACAATGCAGCACTTGCCGTATTACTTGCAAACTCGGTTAAAAACACAACAAAAGCAGCAACAACCAAAATAGTAAAGAATAGGCCAGCTTGCTCTAAGAAGCCGCTTAAGCTGTGTGCAAGGAAAACGCTTGTGCCCGTTGCTTTTAAGACGTTACTTAGACAGATACCGCCACCAAAAAGAAGTAATACACCCCAGTCAGCAGATTTCTCGATATCTTTCCAATCGACAACACGAGATGCACCCAGCATTACAATAGCTGATAAGGCAACCAGCGTATCGAAGCTGCTGAAACCGCCTAAGAAAGCGTTAATTGGTTTGCTGAAAATCCACAGTACAACAGTAATTGCAAAAATGGCTAAGGTCGCTAATTTTGCATTGTTCCACTCGACAGGCTTATGGTCGAGTTCGAAGGTATGCTTAAGATTTGGCTTCAGCATGAAGTAAAGTAATGCAACAGTGATCGGCAATAGGATCATTGAGATAGGTAAGCCAAACTCCATCCACTCAGTAAAGCTCAATCCAACTTCTGCTGCGGCAATGGCGTTCGGTGGGCTACCGACAACAGTTGCAATACCACCAATACTGGCGCAGTAAGCGATACCTAGCAGAACAAAAACATAGGTGCCTCGTTCACTTTTTGCATTAACTTTGTTTAATACACCTAACACTAGCGGAAGCATCATAGCGGTTGTTGCGGTATTACTGATCCACATAGATAAGAATGCTGTTACACCAAATAGCATGAAGACAGCGACAGACATTCTCCCTTTTGCAATGAGCAGTACTTTGTCTGCAATTGCCTTATCAAGCTCTTGTTTATGCAGTGCCGCTGCAAGTGCAAACCCACCAAGAAACAAGAAAATAATGGGGTTGGCAAAATTACTTAATGCCTGAGGCGTTTGGAATATACCAAAACCAACCGCAATGATCGGTACGAGAATCGCGGTAATGCTTACGTGCAATGCTTCTGTTAGCCACAATACAGCCACAAAAGTCAAAATACTTAAACCAATAACGACATCTTTCTCAAAGGGTAAGGTGTTTAAAAGAAGGGTAAATAAGGCGATGTCTGCCAACAGAATGATACTGTTTCGGTCAAACAGCCACTTTTTCAGTGTCATAGTTAAGGCCGTCATATGCTTTCCTTTAGCTTGATTATAGTTATGAAGTGCAACTGCGTGCACTTGTTAGGCATGAGGTTATGTTACCAATTGTGCTGAATTTGTTAATCTTAAACTGCTCAGATGTTGTTCTGTTGGCGGGGGGATAATAGTATTTGTGAGCTTGCAATGCGCTAATGTGTAGAAATGTACCCATTAAAAAAAATCCATATCTTCCAGTAAACAATAACCTAGCAGTTTTGCAGGTACAGTTTTGAAAATAGAGAGCCTGCCATGGTATCTATTCATCAATAAGAAGCTAGTTTGTGTGTGACTTGTGTCTTATAGGTTGCAAGAGAAGCATAAATAAGTGATGTGCATCACATTGTTTATATGATGGTAATTAAAGTGATTTTTAGATAACTGCGCAATAGGTATCATAATTATTAGAAGGAAATAATAATAGATTGATAGGCTAGGGAATTATGAGTGCTAAAAAGCAGCTGACACGTAAACGGATGCAAAGTGAAGCTCAAACCCACATGCGCAGTGTTCGAAGTAAATTTATAAAATCATTCGCTTCTTCTGATTCGACAAAAGTCTAGAGTTTTTTCTAGGTTGTTGAAGATTCGGGCTCATGTGACAAAGGCCATTGTGTAATACAATGGCCTTTGTGATTTTATCTCTCTTTATTTAATTTTCTGAACTTAATGTTCGGGAGGGCCTTCTAATTCAATATTGTCATTTGGAATAGGTTCTTTGGGGCCTAAAAACTTCGGTTGCATGTCTAAGACATATAAATCAATGATGGCTTTGATTCGAGCTAGCACTTCTCTTATTCTGATTTTTATTCCGGCTAAACCATTAGGCTCAGGTACGGCTAAACAGATAGCATCTATGTCATTTCTTTGTGCAATGAAGAGAGCTCGTTCACAATGAAAGCGTTGAGTAATAATGACAAAATGATCCGCTTCGAATACATTCTTTGCTCTTACTACAGAATCTAACGTACGAAACCCAGCGTAATCTAACACGATATCTTGCGATGGGATCCCTGCTTTTAATAAATCACGTTTCATCGTCCAAGGTTCGTTATAAGAACGATGAGCATTGTCGCCACTGAGTAGCAGTACATTGACTTTATCGAGTTCATACAGAGTTAACGCTGCATCCATTCGGTATGTGTAATAAGGGTTTAAAGATTTAGCAATGTATTTACTGGTACCTAATACAAGTCCAATTGAACGTGAAGGGATGTCTGAAGGCGCTTCAAAGATACGGGCAGAAGCTTGAGTTGATACCCATTTATCTATTAATAGAATACTTGAGATTACAATGATAAAGAAAATCGCACTCATACGAAGAAGATTTAGCAGTTGCATAACAGCCCAAAAATGAAATTCACTACTTAAGTATACTACCTTAATTTATTGATAATGTTGTGTAAAAACAGCGTCAATTTATGTAATGAAAGGCGAGGAAGTAAGCAGGGCGGGAAGGGGACTGTGATTAAAAAGCCTTTTGGTCGGACATACTGGATTCGAACCAGTGACCCCTACTCCCCCAGAGTAATGCGCTACCAAGCTGCGCTAATGTCCGCCAAAAAGCTTTTTATTCAAATGGTTACCTGAGTTATTTAGTCTACATTACCCATTGTCGAATGTAAGCAATTTGAGGCTAGAACTGTAGGTTTGATCTCAAATTGCTTTATTCAGTGCTTGATCAGGAAAGGTACACTCAATCTTCTATATAGATGTCACTATTACAGTTTCCTTTAAAGCTGCGAGCAGGCGGAGCAATGTTGAGGTTACTGATTAGTGAATTTTGCTCTTCAAAGCGAAGGGGGAGGTTTAGTCTGATTTCTTGAAGGTATTTACCTTTCAAGCACGAAAGCTGTAGACGCTTGACGGCCTGTTGACCAAGTTGATTCGACAAATAGCGCTGAAATTCGTTAATTGAAATACGTTGGCCGATATGTTGCTTAACGTATTGGCCTATCGGCGACGCGTCAGTTTGTTGTACAAGATTCGATGCCGCTAAAAAATACTCGTCATCACTTCGTGACTGGCAGGTACCATGCTTCTTCCATTGGTAGGCACCAAATGTTGTTTGGTAGTGAAAATTAGGCATCCAATAGGCTATTTCAGCGATGGTTTCAGCAGATAGATCCATAGTACTTGCTGGGGAGCAGTAACCGTATTTAATACCACACGACTTTTTGTTAGGCCATAAGCCGTGAAGTGTTAAGTGGTGAGATGTTAGCTGATTATTATTTAATGCCGTACATTCAGGTTTTTCACCTTTGAAGTTGGCATGCTCACAAAAGCCAGGCTGCCAACTAACCGCTAAAACATAGGAGTCATGTTTATTTGGTACCGTGCAGACTGAACCATCACTTTTTGTATGCTTCTGGAAATCAGCATTTCCACAGTTTAAGTTAACCCAGCGAGTTTGTGGCGAAGCACTTTTGATATAAAGTTGAACCCAGTCCCCTTGTGGCTTGTTGATGGCAATTGTTTGATAACGTGTACCTATTTGAGTTGAAATATTACCAGGGTTCGTTTTCTTCCTGATCGATTGAAAAGCAGGGCAGCGCTCTACTGCCGTAAACGTACCCTGTGCTTTGACAGAGGCCATAACATCGACAGGACTAACAGCGATTAAGCTAAAAGTGAGAAGGGCTAAAGCTTTTAGGTGGCGAATAAAGAATGGCATAATTGAAAGCATGTTTATTAAGGCGTTAGTTTTTTATTATACTTAAGTAATCATGTCGTGTGAGTATTTCTGTAATGATTTTAAGTTTTGAATGGTGATAAGGTACTACCTTGAATAACGAAAAGTATTGTCGATTACGAGTTGGCAATTATGTCTCTGCCTAGAATCGTATGCGACGAGATAGCGCTACATGTGTACTTAAATGGATGATTGCTAAGAATGGAAATTCTTTACTGTTGCTAAACTGTTCAGTGTGAGCCAAAATAAATTGACGAGTTAATCTTTATAAAGTCTGAATAAGCACTGATTTCGATTAAATTTAGGTTCACATGTTATCAAACTAAAGGTATCATCAGCCTATCTACTCGATGTGGTGTTTAGTATTTACCACTCTCTCAGCCTTAGTCTGAACAAAGTGAACAGCAAAGAATGTGGTTAAACTAGATGGTGAACACCAGTCTGGTGAATTTATTTATATGTTGTCAACCCAAGATACCCTTCTAAAAATATCACTGATATGCATTTATTGCGACACGCTGGTGGTCTTTGTCTGATGGTTAACAATGTTTAAGTTCGAATTTTAAGAGGTATATTCATGGATAATTTTGCAGCTGCTGAAAAAGCATTATCAGCAATGCTAAAAAGTGTTGACCAGAAAACAGGTCAAGTTAAAGAAGAACGCGCTGACTATCGTCAAATGCTAATCGATTTTGCTGATGAAGTTCCTGGGCGTCAAAAAGCAGTAATTAAGCGCATGCCACTACATAAAATCAACAATTTGATTGCTGTGTTGCATGAGTTTAAAGAAGAGGCTCGCCAAGTACGCATGAACGAAATTCTTGCTATGATGGAAAAAGAAGACGTTCACCCAGAAGACCTTCTGCAAGGCAACGAATAATTTAAATAGTAAATGCAATAGTGTGCGTAATTCATTTGCTTACGTTTGCAGATGACTGGTCGTCTCATTGAATAGTATAAGGACAAAAACACTCATTAGACTTATGCTGCCATTACACTAATAGGTGACGATCAATTTAGGTTTTTTAGAACCTAGACATATACCTCTTTTCTTATGTACCATGATTAATCATGGTGCATGATTTCTTATATTTGCTATTTAGCCAGCTTTCTATCTTCAACCTTTCATATACCGTGAATTTCCGGTGTTGCCTGAGCACCAATTAAAGTGATGATGGTATATCCAGATTAATATTACATTAGTATATTTGTCTCAATGCTTTGTTTGACTTTACATGTTTGGTATAAAATAACTGAAACTGACATGTATAGGTTAAGTGAGCGTGGAAACACTAGTTAAATCTGATTCTTTAGGTAAATCTTACGGGCGTTTTCGTGCCCTAATGGATATTAATCTTGATTTACGTACAGGGCAGGTATTGGGCTTACTTGGGCATAATGGCGCTGGTAAATCTACCTTAATAAAGAGCATCTTAGGGGCTCATAGTTATGAAGGGAACCTTGCCGTTTTGGGCTTAGAGCCACAGAAACAACGAGTTAATATCGTTCAACAGCTAGCATATATCTCCGATGTTGCAGTGTTACCTGAGTGGATGACTGTAAAACAAATTATTAAATATATCGAGGGTGTTCATGGTGCTTTCGACCAGAAAAAGGTTCACGCGTTTTTGTCTCAAACCGATATTCAACAAAAGACAAAGATTGGGCGTTTATCAAAAGGGATGAAGGTTCAGCTGCATCTTGCTTTGGTTATGTCTACAGATGTGAAATTACTTATTTTAGATGAGCCAACTTTAGGCTTAGATTTAATGTTCCGTGAGAAATTTTACCAGCAGTTAATGGCGTGGTTTAAAGAGGGTGATAGGGCCTTAATTATAGCAAGCCACGAGGTGGATGAAATCGACCATTTACTCACGGATGTATTAATACTTAAGCGTGGTAAATCAGTGGTTAGTGGCGACATTGATACAGTTATTAACCGATACTGTAAAGTGACTGTGCCTGACAGTAAGTTAAAGCAAGCCCAATCAGCTCGTCCGATATATATTCAACAAGGTGTTAATTCATCGGTGTGTATGTATGAAGTAACAAAGAACGATAAAATGGCATCACTTGGAGAGGTTGTAAAGCCTACACTTGCCGAGATATTTATTGCCGTGCAGCAGGAGGCGTAATGAAAAGGCTAAAGACGCTTTTAGAAAAAGAGCTTATAGAATACAGTGTGGTCGTTAAGCTTCCCCTTTTTCTTGCCCTGTTTGCGGTGATTAATTTTGCAATGGTAATGAGTGGCGATAACGTTTCTTTTTCGGTACAAACTAGCGGTGCAGGGCTGTTTGACTGGGGAGACAGCAGTGGTCAATTTGCTGGGCTAATTGGTAAATTGAATGAAATTGTCGCAGGTGTACTTTACTTAGTTTTGTTTCTGATTTACGTTCCTAAAACCCTTAGGAAAGAAAAACAGGAAGGTAGCTTAATGTTCTGGCGTTCAATGCCAGTGTCTGATCATTTAGCGATTGCTGCGAAGCTGATCTTTGCTCTCTGTATTGTCCCTATTATTGCTTCAATATTATTACTGTTCTCTGACTTTATTGTTTGGCTGCTTGCAACATTCTTTATGTCAGCAGATATGCTCACATCATTTACGATTTCACTAACATCGTTAGGCGTTCATTGGGTAAGTTTTATTGGGCGTTTAGCTGTGATGAGCCTTGCTTTATTTCCTTTAGCTTGTGGCTTCTTTGTCGTTTCGCAACTTACTCGTTACCCACTTCTAACGGCTATTCTTGCCGTGGTGATGTTTAAAATAGCAATGTATCAAGCAACGGGTAGCAGTAGTGCGGGTGATGCACTCGCTGAAATATATTGGTTGCCTGCATCCATTTTAACAAGCGCAGTCCCGGTAGACACATATGTTAGTTTTGGGCTATTTAACAATGTAATGCTCATTGTTTTGGGGATTGCATTCTTCTATGCGTCTGCATGGTTACGTGGTCGAGATGATATGCTGAAGATGTGATTTTGGGCTGGGTCATCTAGATGTAAAAACGGAGAGCTTTCGCTCTCCGTTTTTATTATGCAGCTACAATGCTTTGAAGGTAATCAACTTCACGCTTGTATTTACGTACATTACGAGACAATGTGCCTTTTGGCACATCAAAACGTTTTTCAGCTTCATAGCTAGAAAGGCCATCAAAAATTACCGCTTCTACTGCGACGCGTTGATTATCTGACTTGAAAATTCGCTGAGAGATAAGTTGGAATTGTGTTCGGTTCATTATAGTCGTACTCGCTAGGCATAAATAGATTCGCCTCGCAAATATATCAAGGCGAAAAATTAGTTTTTATTTATGAGAAGAAGATTACCAGCTGAACCCTAACAGAACCTTAATCGATTAAGCATAATCCTGTTGGTAGTGCATCACCGAATACGCGCTTAGTTTCACTCTCCGTCAGTACCTTGACGGTTGATACCATTTCAAGCCAACTTTCTGGCACTTTGCTAGATTTTAGCTTCTCAATCACCGCATTTCGATTTACATCATCAATGTCTAATGTACGGTCTCCCGTCATTCGACACATCATAACTGCCGCGAAAGCGATGTTCTGATCTTTACGCCAATCAAAGTCCATTAACTCAGGTAAACAATAACTGACATGCTCAGCACTGAGTAAATTATGCGCACTTCCATAGAAAGGGCTACGTGTTGCAATTCGTCCAATAGCCCACCAATGTGCTTGTGCATATTGTGCTTTCTGTAAACGGCCAAAAATCCATTCAATAAGTTGAAGCTTTTTATCGAACGGCAAATTTTCAAGCGACGCAGCAAGACGAACCATATCTTCGTAACTGCGCTCTTGCATCTCTTTGGCTAACTTGCTGTCACGAACGGCACTTGGGTTTATGTATTTGGCTATGTCTTTGTAAATAATCAGTTGCTGTTCTTGATTCAAGCCACCAGAGACACGTCGCCAAAATGTCCACCAGTCACTCCATGTTTGGGTATTGCTATCGAACTGAATGCCATGTTGGTACAGTGCCCATACTTGTTCCATACGCCATTCATCCGATGGGTAGCCAAAACCTGGGCGTAGGGTAAAGCCCGTAAGCTTGAGCCAATTACGTTCGTGAATATCAGAGCGTCTACGTCGTTTCTTACTGTCTAAAAGTGAGTTAGCAAGTTCACGTAAAGCAGGTGTTTCCCAGTTATCACGCTTACCTAACATTTTTTCTAGTTGGTTACGTAAGGTTTTAATTGCTTTAGGATCGGCATTTTTAGTACTGCCACCATAAGCTTGCTTCACTAGTGTAATTGCATCGTCAATTCGAGCGGGTAGGGCCGATTGTGCAAGGGTTGATGCCTTATCGCCTTGGTTTAGCTTGGCCAAATCTTTACGGATGGCAAATTCAACCTTCCAACGTTTAGCATCGTCTGTTGTACTTACACATTCTATTTGTAATGTACCTACTTCTGTTAACTGACAAGCTAAAGTGACCTCTTCTCGGTCTTTTTGGTTAGCAGCCAATTCAGCGCGATCGCGCTCACTGTCTAATGTCGCAATGAATGGAGGTAAGGAGACAAAACTATCACTATCAACGGGGAATAGCTCGCCAGCTTGAGTATGGCTATCATCTGTTGATGAAACTAAATTAAATCTTACAGGCTCACCTAGAGTAAGTGCGAACTTGCGATCTTTAAGCCTGATTTCTGTGCCTTCATCAATGCCTTTAGGGAGAATACATAAGCCTTGTTTATTTTTCTTCTTACCCTCTAAGGTAAGAAAGAAAGAACGGGCTGAACCTCCTCCAATCTTAAGTTGAGCACCATGACGTGCTTTCGCATAAGCAACGGCACCGTAGGCAACGGCTAAATCAGGGTGAGGGTTCATTAGCTCAGTGACAGTGTCACCTCTCCAGTGGGTAAAGGTATCTAAAACACGCTCCGAAAGTAGTGGGCTATTAAATACACCACCATTAAGTAATACGGCCGCAGGAATCGCAGGTAGGTGTTCGTTTACAACTAAGTTGCTGCCGTTGAGTGATTCTCTGCAAACCGTATCATGTAATTCAATAAATTGAGCAAGGTGTTTACTAATGGCAGGATCTGCTGCATAAGGCAAACCAAATTCAACAACCGCGGCTTGGCGCTGGCTTGGTTGAACGTTGAAGTCAGTTTTTGGGAAAAAGCCGTTTAATGCAATGTCATGAACTTCATCGCGGGTAAGATCGATACTTTTTGCACCACCAATTAAACGTGAGCCACTTCCTAACATCGTTACTTTTGCTGTTTCAGGTGCATTACCTGCGAGAAGCTTTTCTTTTACTTTTCGGGTTTGTTGGATCAGCTTTGATAACCCTGACGCGCTGAGTTTTTTGGTTGCCCCGTGTAAACGTTGTTCCGCTTTATGGGCTAAAGCTAAATCAATATTGTCACCTCCAAGCATAAGGTGATCGCCAACACCAATACGGTCGAGTGTTAGTTTGTCGTCTTTAGTTCCGACCTTTATCAAACTTAAATCAGTGGTACCGCCGCCTACATCGCAAACCATCAGTAGTGGAATGTCTTTCAGTAGTGCTTCTGCGTTATCTTTATTTTTAGCATACCAGTCATAACATACGGCTTGAGGCTCTTCCAAAAGCAATATGTTATCAAGACCAGCCATTGAGGCAGCCTCAAGTGTTAATGCTCGTGCAGCCTCATCGAAAGAAGCGGGGACGGTGATGACGACTTCTTGGTCGTTAAGTTTGGCATCTTGGTGATGGTAATCCCAAGATTGACGAACGTGGTTTAAGTAGCTAGCACTTGCGACAACAGGTGATACTTTTTCTACATTATTGTTCGACGACCAAGGTAAAATAGCCTCGCTACGGTCAACACCAGCATGCGATAACCAACTCTTGGCACTGACAACTTRCCGACCTTCAACTTTGGCTCCAAGATCTCGTGCCAGCTCACCGATAATGGCATGCTTAATATCACCATTAACTTGTTCAATGTCCCACGGTAATACCATTTGAGATGGGTCAATTTCACCTTCTGCCGGATGATAGCGAAAAGAGGGCAGTAGTGGCTTACGTGCAACCTCGCCAGGGGCTATAAGCTGATCAATTTCAAATATTGTAATTGGGCTTGATTCGAGTTCATCTGAAATAAGGGTGTAGGCAACAACAGTGTGGGTAGTCCCTAAGTCAATACCAACAAGATAACGAGGGGAAGACATGTATTTCTCCAGAGCTGATCGTTCTGATTATTTTATATGAAGGTTGTAGGTGAGTATCTTAACCAAACCTTGCCGGCAGTATTATACCGATGATTGATATAAGTATCTGCGCCAACTCTTTGATTTCAATATTTACTTGAAGTTGGCGAAGCAACGGTCAATAAAATGTGAGTGATATAAAAAAGAAAACGGCGCTAATAAATAGCGCCGTTTAGTATTACTTATTTTTCGCGAACATCAAATTCGACTTGCCACTTTTCACCGCCATCAGTTGGCAAGGCTTCAAGGCAAAGAGTGCCTAATTCAGTAACACGAGAAGCAAGACGAACGGGGACAACTTCGCCCGCTGTTCGTCCTTCGACGACTGGCAGTGTTACCTGAATTGCAGGTAGCTCTTCCAGTTCTTCTGGCTGCCACCAATCTAGATGTGTACCGGCTGGGTCATCACGACGAACTGTCGAACCGAAGAACTTAAACTGAACGGGTTGGCCTATAACCAAACCAAATTCGCGGCTTGGCACGTCAGCATGCGTTCCTTCTTCCATACCAAATGGAGCAACACAAAGAGCTTCTAATGGCGGCTCCATACCAGGAATAGCAGGCATAGAGCTTTCGATACCCACATAATAGCTACTTGCAATACCGCCACGAATACGAACGCCTTTGCCTTTACGCACTGAACCGTAGTATGAAGCACCGCTTGCTACCGCAAGGTCTAAATCAAGTCCTTCAAGTAGTTTAGCTTCAGGGCTATCAGCAGTTGTGAGCCAGCTATTGATGATGGACAGTAAACGGTTAGATAGTAAGTCTGATTTCAGCACACCACCATTGAAAAGAATGGCACTTGGGCGAATGAAACCTTCGTGAAGTTGTTCATACTTTTCGAACAGCTCGTCAACTGCAGAAGACTGACGGCTAAGGAAACCAGCAACATGACGTGAAACCGCAGCGTCTTGTGCGTATGGAAGTCCCATTTGTGTAAGCGCACCACGCTGCATTTCAACAGGGTGTTCTTCAACGCTGTTGCGAGGGAAGAAGCCTTCTACCAATGTTTGCTGAACTTCTTCTTGAGTTAGCTCTGTTTGCAGCGTGCCACCAAGAAGCTTAGAGCCTCGGCTTGGGACAACAATTGGCATTGATTGCAAATTTTCATCGCTAAGAAGCGCTTCTTTTGCATCACGGCAAGCATGCGTAATCGCTTGGACCTGCCAAGGCTGAAGTTGCTTACCTTCTTGAGCCAGCTTCATCTTTAAGCGGTAGGCTAGCGCCAGATCCATGTTGTCGCCACCAAGAAGAATATGATCACCAACCGCAACACGGTTAAGTGTCAGGTTGCCGTCTTCTTCTGTTACTGCAACAAGTGAAAGGTCAGTGGTACCACCACCAATATCAACAACCAAAATGACATCACCAACGTTTACTTGGTCACGCCATGTGTCATCGTTGTTTTTCAACCAGCTATAAACAGCCGCTTGCGGTTCTTCTAGCAACGTCATGTGCTTGAAGCCCACTTCACGTGCCGCTTCAGCGGTTAGTTCTCGTGCTGCTGGGTCAAAAGACGCAGGAACAGTAATGGTGACATCTTGATCAAACAACGGTGTTTCTGGGTGTTGATGATTCCAAGCATCAGCAAGGTGAGCTAGGTAATTACGTGTTGCTTCTAGTGGTGACGCTTTTACTACTTCGTCAGGGCTATTGAGTGGCAAAAATGCATCACGACGATTAACGCCGCCGTGGCAAAGCCAACTTTTTGCACTTGCAATCAAGCGAATAGGGGTTTTGCTACCCAGAGAGCGCGCCATAGCACCAACGATTGCGGTAGGCTGGGTACTCCATGGAAGCGCCGTATCACCTTCAGCCAGTTCAGACTCGTGGGCTTGGTACATAAATGAAGGAAGCTGATCTTTCTCTTCAACATTGCCCGGAGTTGTTAATTGAGCAATAGGCATAACGTTGACGCTTGCGTCTTCATCTTGAAGATCAACGTATGATAAAACACAGTGCGTAGTACCTAAGTCGATACCAACACTGTAACGGTGTTCTTGAATATCTTGCATTACAGTTCAACCTCAGCGGCGGCAACAACGTGTGCATCATGGCCTTCAGCCAATTTTGGCAATTTAACGTTTGTTACTTTCCAACCGCGGTGGATAAGGGTTCCAGTGAAAGGTGCTTCGCCAATAACGTTACCTGTTAGTCTTACTTCAGAAGCATTAAAGCCTTGTGGCAGAGTAATGCGAGTTTCTTCTTCTTCATTACGAACAGGGGCAAAGCTGAAGTATTCGTTAAGGACCTTCTGCCCACCTTCGTGAATAACACGGGCAGCAGCCCCGATTTCTGCATCAGCAAAACCTTTTAGGTCTTCTTGCATGAAATCGATAAAACGTGCTTCTTGTTGAAGTAGCGATAATAGCTGAAGTGCTGAGTCCGGCGTTGATGTTTTTAGTTTTGGTTCAACTTCAACAATTTTTTCAACGATTTTTTCTACTTCGACAACTTTTTCTACTTCAATAATTTTCTCGACAGGTTTTTCAACCTCAACGATTTTTTCGACTTCTTTCTCAACAACTTTCTCGATTTCAACAGGTTTGCCTTTCTTGGCAATATATAGAACGAGCATGACAGCTAAAAGGCCACCAAGCCAAGCGTGTCCCATATCAATCGTTGTCGGCATTGCCGATAAATCTACAGTTAGTTCAGAAAAATCAAAAGCCATATCCGTCTTCTCTATGCAGTGAAATAGTGGTTCACAATTAATAGTTTGGGTCGAATGTTATCATAATCAAGTTGCATTACATCGAAACCCGTCATTTTTTTGTCCCATTTGAGCATTTAGCTTTTCTATAGCTCGAATTGTAAACAAAATAGGTTTAACAGGATATTGTCATAGTACCCATTAGTACGTGATACCCTGTAAATGACGCGATTTATTACCTTCACTATTAGCGTATTTTCATGACATTCGTTGTGTTAATTCATAAATTTATGCATTCGAAGCGGGCATTGTGCGAAAAATTAGGTAAAATCATGGCTGATTTAGACTGAATTTTGGGTGTTAACATGTCATCAGATTTTTACGGAACAAGTGCTGCCTATGCGCGACAAGAGCAAGGTTACCGAGAAAAAGCACTGAAACTATATCCTTGGGTATGTGGACGTTGTTCTCGTGAATTTGTATATTCAAACCTTCGTGAACTGACTGTTCACCATGTTGATCACGACCACACGAATAACCCTGCGGATGGAAGTAATTGGGAATTACTTTGCTTATTTTGCCATGACCATGAACATGAAAAGTACACGGAAGCGGACAATCAAATGGGCAGTGTCGTAAAAGCGGGTGAGAATGATCATGAAGCGGCGACGTTTAATCCTTTTGCTGATTTAAAAGCAATGATGAATAAGAAAAAATAACACCGCATCGTGTTTGTTTATTGAATTGCCTATAAAAAATATAACGAGAAGGTGGTTAGGTTGATAACAACGTATCAATCTCCCCCTTTCTCGTCGTTATGGGTAATCAAGCACTGATTTAATGTCAGTAATGTTTTCAGTTACCCACACTCTATTTATCGCCCCCCAGTCACTGATTTCATATTTTCCACTTCGATTCCTTTCTCCTTCCGTTTGTACAAACTGACAGACGATATCCAGTTCAGCCAAACTCTTAATTGTATCTTGCGCAGTACGGCGCGGCATGCCGGTATATTCAATAATGTCAGGTACTGTTGTGATACCAGTATCAATGAGGTGTGCCACATAGAGTCGTCGATAGAAACTGGTCTTGGTTTTGCTTACTTGCACGCTAACATCCTTAAATCATTATCTATTTATATTTACTTTAACACCGTTGGCCCACGATAACATTATCCGAGCTTCTATGAGCTATTCAGCTTTATTCGTATTTTCTACTTATAAGGTTATCAATTTCATGGAAGCTAACTAGAGTTACCTGTATGTACTTTCTAAGGAACGTGTGATGACAGAGCAAAATCGGCAGCGTTCAGAGTTAAAAGCTTTCTTGTTTATTACCATCATCCTATTCCCTATTTTAGCCGTTGCGGTCGTTGGCGGTTACGGGTTTTTTGTATGGTTTTTACAAGTGGTGACTGGGTAGCGCTTCGCTAACTACATAGAAGTGCAAGAAAAAGATACGTAAATGTATAGCAATAGATTGGAGAGGTCATAATGAAATGTTCTCGGCGTAAATTTCTAAAAGCACAAGCCGCTGCCTCAGCAGCTGCCGCGGCGGGGATGTCAATTCCCGTTGTCGCGAGTAATGTTGTTACTGATGGATCACTGACACAGCTCGATTGGGAAAAAGCGCCGTGCCGTTTCTGTGGTACGGGTTGTTCAGTTAATGTTGGTGTCAAAGATGGAAAGGTCGTTGCTACTCATGGTGATATAAAATCACCGGTTAATCGTGGCCTGAATTGCGTTAAAGGCTACTTCTTATCGAAAATCATGTATGGCGATGACCGCCTTATGCAGCCATTACTGCGAATGAAAGACGGGAAGTATGACAAAGAGGGTGATTTTACAGCCATCAGTTGGGATCAAGCTTTCGATATTATGGCCGAAAAATGGAAAGCGGCATTGAAAGATAAAGGTCCAGAGGGCATTGGCATGTTTGGTTCTGGCCAGTGGACGATTTATGAAGGGTATGCGGCATCAAAATTAATGAAAGCGGGCTTCCGTTCTAATAACATCGAACCCAATGCTCGTCACTGTATGGCGTCTGCTGTCGTCGGGTTCATGCGTACCTTTGGTATCGATGAACCGATGGGCTGTTATGATGACATTGAAGAAGCCGATGCTTTTGTCTTATGGGGCTCAAATATGGCTGAAATGCACCCCATATTATGGACCCGCGTAACAGATAGAAGGCTGTCGAACCCTGGCGTTAAAGTATCTGTACTTTCTACTTTTGAACACCGAAGCTTTGAGTTAGCTGATATTCCGATTATTTTCACCCCTCAATCTGATCTTGCTATCTTAAACTTCATTGCTAATTACATTATTAGTAATGACAAGGTGAATAAAGACTTCACCGATAAGCATGTGAATTTTAGACGAGGAGCAACCGATATCGGTTATGGTCTTCGTCCTGAAAACCCATTACAGCAACAAGCGAAAAATCCAGATAGTGGTGATTCGGAGCCAATGACGTTTGATGAGTTCAAGTCATTTGTCTCGGAATATACCGTTGAAAAAGCAAGTGAAATGTCTGGTGTTCCAACGCATAGATTAATTGAATTGGCAGAACTGTATGCCGACCCGAAGGTTAAAGTCATGTCTTTCTGGACCATGGGCTTCAATCAACACACCCGAGGTGTCTGGTGTAATAATTTGGTCTATAACATCCACCTACTTACCGGGAAAATATCTACACCAGGAAATAGTCCGTTTTCATTAACAGGCCAACCTTCTGCTTGTGGTACAGCACGAGAAGTTGGGACATTTTCACATCGACTACCAGCCGACTTAGTTGTGGCAAACCCAGAGCACCGGAAAACAGCAGAGAAAATTTGGAAACTGCCTGATGGCACTATTCCAGGAAAAGTTGGTGCGCATGCGGTATTACAGAGTCGAATGCTAAAAGACGGGAAAATTAATGCTTATTGGATTCAAGTAAATAACAATCTTCAAGCTGCCGCAAATATTAATGAGGAAACGTTACCGGGCTATCGCAACCCTGATAATTTCATTGTTGTTTCTGATGCTTATCCTACTGTGACGGCTCAGGCCGCAGATTTGATTTTACCCGCTGCAATGTGGGTAGAAAAAGAAGGCGGATATGGTAACGCAGAGCGCCGTACACAGCTTTGGCACCAAATGGTGTCGGCGCCAGGTGAGTCGAAATCTGACCTATGGCAGTTGATGGAATTCTCTAAACGTTTTACTACCGACGAAGTGTGGCCCGAAGAGTTGCTCGATGCAAATCCATCTTACAAAGGAAAAACGCTTTTTGATGTGCTCTACAAAAATGGGCAAATTGATAAGTTCCCGTTGGAAGATATCGCAGAAGGTCACGCCAATGATGAGTCAACCGAATACGGTTTCTATGTGCAAAAAGGCTTGTTTGAAGAGTACGCGGAGTTTGGCCGTGGCCACGGGCACGACTTAGCACCTTTTGATATTTATCATGAAACACGAGGGCTTCGCTGGCCTGTGGTAGATGGTAAGGAAACATTATGGCGATACCGCGAAGGCGCTGATCCATACGTTAAAGAGGGAGCTGGTTTTGAGTTTTATGGCAAGCCAGACGGTAAAGCCATCATATTTGCCTTACCGTATGAGCCGCCAGCAGAAAGCCCAGATAAAGAATATGACTTGTGGTTATCGACAGGGCGTGTTCTTGAACATTGGCATTCAGGCTCTATGACTCAACGGGTGGCTGAAATACACAAATCTTATCCTCATGCACAAGTATTTATTCACCCGGATGACGCAAAATCACGTGGTTTACGTCGCGGTGATGCGGTGAAAGTGGTTTCTCGACGAGGTGAAATTATTACTCGCGTTGAAACTCGGGGGCGAAATAAACCACCAAAAGGCTTGGTATATGTTCCTTGGTTTGATGCAAGTCAGTTAATTAATAAAGTCACGCTTGATGCAACCGATCCACTGTCAAAGCAAACTGACTTTAAAAAGTGTGCAGTCAAAATTGTAAAGGCGTAGGAGAAACCAGATGAAACACTTCATTTCAGTGCTTTTACTGTTGTTTGCCACCGCTGTTATTGGCGCTACAGCAGTAATTAATGGCGATGAGCTTGCGACATTGCGTGGTTTTGCACTTAATCAAGAATCGGAACCACCTGCAATGAGTAAAACGCTCAATACAGATGTTATTCCCAAGCGTAGCTACCCAATGCAGCCACCGATAATTCCGCATAAGATTGATAATTATCAAGTTGATTTAAATGTGAACAAATGTATGTCTTGTCACGCAAGAAGCCGTGTTGAAGAAACTCAGGCGAGAATGATCAGTGTTACGCACTATATGGATCGTGATGGAAATTTTTTGGCTGAATTATCCCCTCGACGTTATTTCTGTGAGCAGTGCCATGTTGTTCAAACTGATGTGAAACCTGCGGTAGGTAATACGTTTACCGACCTCGATACGCTATTGAGCGAAACGAAATAGGGGGAAAGCGTATGTGGGGCTGGATAAAAAAATGGTGGACGTTAATCCGTTCACCCGCGAAGTACTTTAGCCTAGGTTTTTTAACTCTCGGTGGATTTGTTGCTGGTATCTTTTTCTGGGGGGCGTTTAACACAGGCATGGAGTTTACTAATACAGAAACATTTTGTGTTAGTTGCCACGAAGATAACGTTTACCAAGAGATACAGGGAACCATCCATTTCACAAACCGAACAGGAGTAAGAGCAATCTGCTCTGATTGTCATGTCCCGCATAATTGGACAGACAAAATGGCGCGTAAAATGCAGGCATCAAAAGAAGTGTGGGCTTGGGTGACTGGTGCGATTTCAACACCTGAGAAATTTGAAGCACGTAGATTGCATATGGCTGAACGTGAGTGGACTCGGATGAAAAAGAATGACTCATTAGAGTGCCGTAATTGTCATGAATTTAGCTATATGGACTTTACCCAACAGTCAAAGCGAGCTTCTACGCAGCATGCGAGCAATCTTGCTGATGGAACTAAAACGTGCATTGATTGCCATAAAGGTATTGCCCACCATTTACCAGACATGAAAGGTGTGGAAGGCTTCTAAGCAAAACAGCTTGATGTACAGTGTTTTATTTTAGTTCTGGTCAAAACGGCTCTTWTTATACAAAAAGTTGTCTTTATGAGCCGTTTTTGACCAATATTCTGTTGACTAAAATTATAAAATCTTAAGCTTTTGATAGGGTTTGTATGCGCTTTTTGTCGAAAAATAGAATAAGTACTCAATTATTGAGTATAAAGGGTAATAAAGCTATTAATTAAAAAAAAGACGTAATATTATGCTGGTATTGATTGGGTAATTACCAACTTCAGGTGATTACAAAGAATTGTCTAGCATTGTGAATATAAAACCATGAGCAAATCTGTCGCTCCTCCATTTTCTTGGACGCTGTTATCCCCACGTTACTGGCCAACTTTATTGCTCATCGCTGTGATGTTCTCGTTAAGCCTACTACCATACTCATTTCAACGCCGTTTAGGGCAAGGGTTAGGACGAACTCTACTTCGCTTTATGAAAAAGCGTCGTTTTACGATTGAACGTAATTTAGAGCTCTGTTTCCCTGAAATGAGCGAAGCAGCTAGAAAACAAATGGTGAAGGAAAATATCGATAACTCAGGTCTCGCTCTGCTTGAAACGGGTATGGCATGGTTTTGGTCTGATGCCAGGGTAAAGCGCCATGTTAAGTTTGAAGGCATGGAACATATCGAAGCATTAGAAAAGCAGGGAAAAGGGGCTGTTTTTATTGCTGTGCATTCAATGAATCTTGAGCTTGGTGCCCGTGCTTTTGGCACTATGAAGTCGGGTATCGGTGTACAGCGAGCAAATAAGAACGCTTGCTTCAATTATTTTCAGTGTAAAGGCCGTAGTCGTTCAAACCGAACTTTGATTGACCGTAAAGATGTCAAAGGCATGCTTAGAGCCTTGAAATCAGGTGGACGAGTTTGGTATGCACCAGACCATGATTACGGTTTACGCCGTAGTACATTTGCGCCTTTATTTGCAGTTGAAAATGCCTGTACGACGATGGGTACTAGTTTGATAGTCGATAGCGCTAAATGTGAGGTGCTTGCATTTACTTTCGTAAGAGACTGTAATTCTGGTCAGTACACGGTAAAAATTTCACCGCCACTGCATGACTTTCCTCGTAACGAACCTGAAAAGGCAGCAGCATTCGTCAACAAGGTTGTCGAGCAATCTATTCTCGAGGCTCCAGAGCAATATATGTGGCTACATCGTCGTTTCAAAACTCGCCCTGAAGGTGAGCCATCATTGTATGACAAAGAACTGAGAACGAAGATTAAAGAAAAAATTGCTTAGGGCTGATTAGCCTTATGTATCGACAACGCCCTTTAGTTTGTTATTTCGGTAGCAAGGGAAAGGGCGTTTGTTTAGGTTATTATCTCTACCTTACTACCTTACTACCTTCATATTCCCGCTAATTATTGCCAGCCTCATCTAGAGTAGTGCTTGGTTATCTCTTTATTGCTCAAAAACTTGTTTGAAAATGATGAACTGCTAAGTCTGTTGTATAGTTATTAGGCTGGTTGTTTATTAGCCCATCAATGGCTTAACACGAGCTGTAGTGGTATGTGTTTTACTTGTCATCTTCTTGCAACAAATATAATCAAGCAATAAAATACGCCGTTCAATACTGGTATGTCTCAGTTGCATATGTTGGATTGTGCTTTAGCAAGCTGCACTACCGGTGTAATAAGATAAAAGAATGGGATAACAATTATGAGCCACGTTACTGCGCCTGTTTTTACCAAGTCATTATTGCATCCACGCTATTGGATCACTTTAGTAATGATTGGTCTCATGTATTTAATGAGCTGGTTGCCTTATTTTATCCAATTTAGACTAGGACAGGTCGTTGGCCGGCTAGGTATGCTTATCGTTAAAAAGCGTAAGCAGACCATTGATCGTAACCTTGAACTTTGCTTTCCGAGTATGTCGCAGGAAGAGCGCGATATTATCTTAAAAAAGAACATTGATAATACAGGCTTAGCATTATTTGAAACCTGTATGGCGTGGTTTTGGCCTGATATTCGTGTTGAACGCCATGTCAAATATGAAGGCTTTGAGCATATCCAAGAGCTAGAAAAACAAGGTAAAGGCGTGCTTCTTGTGGCCGTTCATTCTTTGAACCTAGAGCTTGGCGCGCGTGCATTTGGCTTGAAAACACCCGGTATCGGTGTTTATCGCCCCAATAACAATCCCTGCTTTGATTATTTTCAATTTCACGGACGTGTACGATCAAATAAATACATGATTGATCGTAAAGATGTGAAAGGCATGCTGCGTGCTTTACGTAAGGGTGAGCGTGTTTGGTATGCACCAGATCATGACTATGGTCGCCGTCGCTCAACCTTTGCTCCTTTGTTTGCGGTGGAGAAAGCATGCACAACGACAGGAACCAGCTTATTAGCTGATGCATCAGACTGTGCGCTTGTTCCGTTTGCAATGGTTCGAAATACCGATTCTGGCAAATATACGCTGAAGGTGTTTCCCCCGTTGGATGCTTTTCCTAAAAATGACCCTGATAAGGCAGCTGCATATGTTAACAAAGCCATTGAATGCTCGATTATGGAAGCGCCTGAGCAATATATGTGGTTGCACCGACGCTTTAAAACTCGGCCTGAAGGGGAAGAGTCTCTGTATGATTAAGTGAAAGAATCACTAATAACCGCTACGATGAGTAGCGGTTTATCAAATCTCCTCCCAAAGATTGACCCCATAGAATAATACGTTCGACATCAATATGACTGTTATTGGATGTCCTTCATTAGATGCCTACTCTGTTGCTACATGGATATCTTCTTTAAATCTTCATATTTAATATATAGTTGAGTGTCTTCTGCCTTTATCTATTTATATATTACTTAAGCTTTAAATTATCAGTTCAAATTCGTCACTGCTCTTTTATCTACATCATGATGATAAATAAAAACCATGAACTAGACGAAAATAAACTATAAAATTGAAATTAAAGGATATTATTGATTTGTCGTATTATCGGTATGCATTTCATTATATAGAGATAATAATTTCATTGCTAACTCAATATTTATATAAAAGGGCTTCTTAGTTGAGATGATTAATACCTTATATAAGAAACGTGATGAAATTAATTGAGGTAAGTATTAACTCACCGTTAGGAGTTAGGTGTAGGCGTCATTATTAGTTAGAACCTCGCACTAGTGGAAGGTTAGTAAAACATTGTTTATCTACTGTTTATAGCACCACATAAATACACCTACTCACTGTCTGTGTTTTTCATGACTAATTTTTCATACATAGACGCTAAATTCCGTTTGCACATCATAGATATGCGTCTAATCTCATATTTGAGTCATTTTTAATTACCAAAAAGGGATATTCGTATGGCTGACACTAAAAAACCTGAAGGAACAACTAACTACGAAGCTGGAACAGACAGTGAGGATTTTATTGTTGGTAGCCAAGACAATGATTTAGTCACCGCAGGTGACGGTGATGACATTGTTCTGGGTGGTGACGGTGATGACCAGCTATACGGTGAATCCGGCGATGATGTATTGGAAGGCGATGCGGGCAATGACACGATTGCAGGTGGCGATGGTGATGATTTAATTGCTGGTGGTGAAGGCAATGACACACTTTTTGCTGATAGCGGTGATGACTTAGTTGAAGCAGGTTCTGGCGATGACACTGTTTTTGGCGGTGAAGGAAGTGACAGCATAGATGCTGGTGACGGAAACGATACGGTTTATGGCGGAGAAGGCGATGACATTATCCGCGGCGACTCAGGTAACAACGAGTTATACGGTGAGGCTGGCGATGACAAAATTAGCGCTGGCGATAATGCTTCTAGTTTATTTGGTGGTGAAGGTAACGATCAGCTTACCGGCTCGAATGAGAATGACACGCTAAGTGGTGGTGATGGCAACGATATTCTCTCGGGTAAAGCGGGGGATGACAACCTAGAGGGTGGTGCGGGCAATGACCAACTTATGGGTGGTGCGGGTAACGACACCTTACTTGGTGGTGAAGGCAACGATACTTTAGTGGGTGGTGAAGGCGCAGATCATCTTGCTGGTGGTGCCGGAGATGACCAAATTACCGATGAAGGTGGCGACACCGTTCTTGGTGAAGCTGGGGACGATACCCTGATTGCGGCAGACTCAGGCAGCCACCAGATTTATGGCGGTGAAGGTGACGATACCCTAGTGGGTGGCGGTGCCAGCGATACCCTGTACGGTGGTGAAGATAACGATACCATTACTGGCGGCGGTGGTGACGATACGCTTTTTGCCGGTGAAGGTAATGATAGCGTTGAAGCTGGGACTGGTAACGATACTGTTTTTGCGGGTACAGGCGACGACGTAATCGCGACGGGCGACGGTGCCGATACCGTTTATGGTGAGTCTGGCGCTAACCGAATTGATACTGGAGCGGGCGATGATCAGGTCTACGGTGGTGTTGATAACGACACAATCACTGCTGGTGAAGGTAACGATACTGTCTACGCTGGCGACGGTAATGACAATGTTGATGGCGGCGCGGGTAATGACCAACTCGAAGGTGGCGCAGGTAACGATAGCTTATCGGGTGGTAGCGGCGATGATGTATTACTCGGCGGGGCTGGAAACGATAATTTAATCGGCGGTGAAGGAACAGACTTCCTTGCTGGCGGCGACGGCGATGACACCATTACGGGTGATGGCAACGATGTATTGTTAGGTGAAGCTGGCGATGACACCTTGATTGCAGCAGCAGAAGGAAGCCATCAGGTTTACGGTGGTGAAGGTAACGACACCTTAGTCGGAAGTGATGCCAATGACACCCTGTATGGTGGTGCGGATGATGACCAATTAACGGGCGGTGGTGGTGATGACCAATTAGATGGCGGTGCGGGGCGCGACCGTATCTCTGGCGGCGCTGGCGCTGATGTATTACTTGGTGGGGCGGGTAATGACAGCCTATCTGGTGGTGATGGTGACGATAAGCTCTTCGGTGGCGAAGGCGATGACTTGCTAGAAGGCGGGGCAGGTAACGATGAAATTCATGCCGAATCAGGCAGTAACACTATCAATGCTGGCGAAGGTGATGATTCCGTATTTGGTGCCGCGGGTGATGACATTATAGATGGCGGCTTAGGTAATGACAGCCTACAAGGTTTTGCGGGTAACGATACTATTCGCGGAGGTGAAGGGAACGATGTTATCCAAGGTGGAGAAGGTAACGATGTTCTTTCTGGCGAAGCGGGTGACGATACCCTTATCGCAGGTACGGGTGATGACATACTCGATGGTGGAGCAGGTAACGACACCATTTATGCCGAATCCGGCACCAATCAGATAGATGCTGGCGAAGGTGACGATGAGATCTACGGCGGTACGGGTGATGACACCATTGATGCTGGCGAAGGACACGATAAGGTTTTCGCAGGTGAAGGAGATGATGTCATCAATGCTGGCAGCGGCGATGACTTCGTTGATGCAGGTGATGGTGATGACGTCATTGTGGGTGGGGAAGGTAACGATGTGTTATTTGGCGGTGCGGGTAATGACCGCATCACGGGTGGACAAGGCAGTGACTTCTTGGCGGGTGGAGCCGGTAATGATCACCTAACCGATAGTGGCGGTGATGTCCTTCTTGGTGAAGAAGGCGACGATACTATGGTCGCTGCAGCAACGGGTAGTCATAACATCTATGGTGGTTCAGGCGACGATACCCTGATTGGTAGTGATGCTAGCGATACTCTTTATGGTGGTGCCGACGACGATACCATCACTGGTGGTGGTGGCGATGATGTGCTGTTTGCGGGTGAAGGCAACGACAAAATTGATGCGGGTGAAGGCAATGACACTGTTTATGGTGAGGCTGGTAATAACACCATAGATCTTGGAGAGGGTAATAACACCCTTTATGGTGGCTCGGGTAGTGACACTGCTGTTGCAGGCTCTGGCGATGATTTGATGTACGGCGGTGAGGGTGACGATAACCTTTCAGGCGGTGCAGGGAACGACCAATTAGAAGGTGGGGCAGGTAACGACACCTTAGATGGCGGTGAAGGTGATGATCTGCTACTCGGTGGCGAAGGCAATGACACCCTGTTGGGCGGCGATGGTGACGACAAACTCTTCGGTGGCGAGGGAAATGATCACCTAGAAGGTGGTGCCGGTAATGATGAAATTCATGGTGAACTTGGTGATAACACCATTTTGGCAGGTGCTGGAGACGACGTTGTATTCGGTGGTACGGGTAACGATACTATCGATGGTGGTGAAGGTAACGATCATCTTGAAGGTGGTGCTGGTAATGATGTTATCAGTGGTGGTGAGGGTAATGACTACATTGATGGCGGTGAAGGTAACGACAAGCTATCGGGGGGCGCAGGAGATGACACGATTGTCACTGGCCTTGGCGACGACAAGGTAGATGCTGGCGCAGGCAATGATGCCATTTATGCTGAAGGTGGTACTAACCAAATCGACGCTGGCGCTGGCGATGACCAAGTCTACGGTGGCACAGGCGATGACACCATCACTGCTGGCGAAGGTCACGATACCGTCTATGGCGGTGCTGGTAATGACCAGATCGATGGTGGTCAAGGCAACGATGTGCTATTCGCTGGCGCAGGTGATGATAAAGTCACTGGCGGTGAAGGCAACGATGAAATCTATGCTGGCGAAGGTAACGATAATATTGATGCTGGCGCGGGTGACGATACCGTTTACGGTGAAGCCGGTAATAACACCATTAACTTAGGTGAAGGTAATAATACCCTGTTTGGTGGCTCTGGTGATGATATTGCAACAGCTGGTAGCGGTGATGACGTAATGCACGGTGGCGCTGGTAATGATCAGCTAAGCGCAGGCGCAGGGAATGACCACGTTGAAGGTGGTGAGGGCGACGACAAAATTGACGGCGGCGCAGGTGATGACTTGCTGTTTGGTGGCACAGGCAACGACACCATCGCTGGTGGTGAAGGTGACGATAAGATCTTCGGCGGTGAGGGTGATGACACCTTAGAAGGCGGGGCAGGTAACGATGAGATTCATGGTGAATCGGGTGCCAATACCATTGATGCAGGTGCCGGGGATGACTTTGTTTACGGTGGTGTAGATAACGATACGATCACGGCTGGCGAAGGGAATGACTCCGTATTTGCCGGTGACGGTAATGATGTTATCGATGCAGGCGCAGGCGATGATTTTGTTGATGCTGGCGCAGGTAATGACACCATCGAAGGCGGTGCCGGTAACGATGTGCTATATGGTGGCGCAGGCGATGACAAGATGATTGGTGGTGAAGGTAATGACTTCCTCGCTGGTGGTGAAGGTAACGACTACATGGTCGATGATGGTGGCGATGTCTTACTCGGTGAGGCTGGCGATGACACCATGATCGCTTCTGATAGTGGTAGTCAGCACATCTACGGTGGTGAAGGTAATGATACGCTGGTCGGTGGCGCAGGGAATGACACCTTATACGGTGGCGCCGATAACGATAATATCACTGGCGGTGCGGGCAACGATACATTGTTCGCCGGCTCGGGTGATGACACGATCAACGCTGGCGAAGGCGATGATGTGGTTTATGGTGAAGCTGGCAACAACACCATTGATTTAGGTGATGGTAATAACACCTTATTTGGTGGTTCTGGTGATGATACTGCAACAGCAGGTGCTGGCAATGACTTAATGTACGGCGGTGAGGGGAACGATAACCTTTCAGGCGGTGCAGGTGATGACCAACTTGAAGGTGGCGCGGGTAACGACCAACTACAAGGTGGTGAGGGTAATGACCTACTGTTTGGTGGCGAAGGTGATGACAAGCTATCAGGTGGTGAAGGCGACGATAAACTGTTTGCTGGTGAAGGTAATGACAACCTAGATGGTGGTGCGGGTAATGATGAAATTCACGCTGAAGCCGGTGATAACACGATATCAGCGGGTGAAGGTAATGACGTTGTTTATGGTGGTACTGGTGCCGATACTATCGATGGTGGAGCGGGAGACGACCGACTAGAAGGCGGCGCTGGCAATGACACCATTAGCGGTGGTGAAGGCGATGACATTATTGACGGTGGCGAAGGTGACGACAACCTTTCTGGCGGCCGTGGTAATGACACCATCACATCGATGTCGGGAAATAATACGGTTGATGCTGGTGAAGGTAGTGACACTGTGACAACTGGTGCTGGTAATGACGTAATTGATGCTGGTGACGGTGATAATGTTATTGATGCTGGCGAAGGTAATAACCAAGTCACCGCAGGTGCTGGTCGCGATCAGATTAATACAGGATCAGGTGACGATCGCATTAGCTCAGGCGATGGCAGTGATGTGATCAATGCTGGCGATGGTAACAACCAGATTAATGCCGGTGCTGGCAGTGACACCATTCTAACTGGCGCAGGAAATGACACTATCGTCGCTGGTGAAGGCAACGATGTGATTCGTTCTGGTGCTGGCGATGACAATATCGATGGTGGTGAAGGGCGCGATACTATTTATGCTGGAGATGGCAATGACACCATAGCTGGCGGTGAGGGTAATGATCGCCTATATGGTCAAGATGGTGATGACACTATCGATGGCGGTGCGGGTGATGACTATCTGGTTGGTGGAGAGGGCAATGACACCATTACCGGAGGCGAAGGTGACGATACCATTAAAGGAGATGCTGGTGACGATGTCTTAAGTGGTGGCGCAGGCAATGATTTGGTCTTTGGGGGGGAAGGTAACGACACCCTTGATGGCGGCAGTGGTATTGACCAATTATTCGCAGGTGACGGCGATGATATCTTGGTCTACGACAGTGAAGATCTTGCTGGTGGCGGTGATAGCGTTACTTACAGCGGCGGCGACGGTTTCGATGTGCTGACTGTCGGTGCTGACAGCGGTGGCCAAAGTATCGATATGACCCAAACCGCGTTCCAAGAAATTGAAGCCGTTAATTTAGATGTCAGTGATGCACAAATAAAACTGGCTTTGGATAACGTACTGGATAATGACGGTGCCGGTGATGTAAGTGGTAACTTTGTACTTCAGGGTGCTGAAGGGGTGGAGTTGGAAGGCGATGGTTGGTCACTAACAGGTACTACCAATGATATGTCTGCGGAACTACTTGAGTCGCTAGAAGGCAGTGACATTGATGCTGAAGCACTCAATGGCTACACCTTTAGCAATGAAGAGGGACAAGAAGTCACGATTTGGAGCGACAGTGATGCTGATAGCATCAGCTTCAATGGTTCAGATTTGTAACGTGATAAAGCCCAGAGCTTAGCTCTGGGCTTTTCTTTACTTCGACATGCTCACAGGATGTGAGTAACGGAGGTATACCTTGCTTCGAAATGAATTGAAAAAAGCATTCGGCTTTTGCCGTCGAGATCTACGTTATGTTGGCTTATTCAGTCTTGCCATTAACTTTCTAGTCTTAACGCTACCTATGTACAGCTTGCAGTTGTTTGACCGAGTTATGGGAAGCAGCAGTATTGACACATTAGTTGCGTTAGTCGTTATTGCCGTTGGCTTGTTAACTGTTCAAGCAGCGCTCGAGCATACTCGAACCGTATTGCTACAAAAATCAGGCCTAAAGCTAGATGAACGTCTTAGTCCATTTATGCTTTCAGAGAGCATTCGGCGCTCATCCACATCCAATCGTATTCAAAAACAGGGATTACAAGATTTAACCGAAGTGAAAAACTTATTGGTTAATCCATCACTAGCCGCGGTTTTTGATATTCCTTGGGTTCCTATCTTTTTGCTCATTTTATTTATGCTTCATCCTGTTATTGGCATGATTGCGCTAATGGGCATGGTGGTGTTTATTGGGTTATCTACTGTTGTGATGCTAGCAGCAAAGAAACCGAACGAGGAATCCCAAAGCCTCACCAATCGAACCAATATGGAGCTAAATGATTACCTACGTAATGCACCTATGTTGCGCGCGATGGGCATGGCAAATGATATTGGCCGAGTCTGGCAGGACAAAAACTCAGAGTTGCTTCAGTTACAGTGGTCGCTGAACTCAAAAATCGGCAAAGTACTCACTTTTAGTCGTTATGCTCGTACCATTTTGCAAATAGCAGTGCTCACGGCTGGGGTGTACTTGGCGATAAACCAAGAGTTGGGTGCTGGGGCAATAATTGCCAGTTCTATTATTATGTCACGAGTTTTAGCTCCCTTTGAGCAGGCCGTCATGGGCTGGAAAAGCTGGTTAAGTGGGTTTAAGGCATACCGACGCTTAAAAGAGATGGATGATGATTACGCTCACGCGAAAACAGCTCTGCCAGAGCCAAAAGGTGAACTCAACTTACAGAATATTTCGGTCCGAATGAAAGGGCATAAAAAGCCTATTTTACAGAATATTAATTTCAAGTTAGGTGGTGGCCACGCATTGGCAATCATGGGGAATTCGGGTTCAGGTAAGTCGACTTTAGCCTCTGTCATTATGGGTATCGTAAAACCCGCAGCGGGCAGTATTAAAATTGATGGGGCAGACATTGAACAATGGCCGGAAGATCAATTTGGTCAGCATATTGGTTTCTTACCGCAGGATGTTGGATTGTTGGCTGGTACCGTTGCGGAAAATATTTGTCGATTTTCCGATGCAAGTGATGAATCAATTGTTCATGCAGCTCAGCTAGCCTGTATTCATGAACTGATTGTCTCACTACCACAAGGGTATGACACATATTTAGGTGAAGGTGGAGCGCAGCTTTCTGGTGGGCAGCGTCAGCGTATTGGCCTCGCGAGGGCTATCTTTTCAAACCCAAGCATCTTGATCCTCGATGAACCCAATTCAAACCTTGACCCAGAGGGTGAAATCGCACTCTCGATCGTGTTGCAATATTGTAAAGAAAATAAAATCACCGTCGTGATGATAAGCCACCGTCCTGGGTTCTTGCGTCAGATGGACTGGGTAATCTTCCTTAATGAAGGGAAAATTGAAAAAGCAGGTACTTGTGACAAATTCTTAGGTGCCATTGGTGGGATTGACGACAAAAAAGCCGTCGAAAAATCAAAATCGAAAGTGGTGATGAGAAAACAAGGAGGTGCAGCATGAAGTCAGTTAGCTTTGATACCAATAAGCCCATTATAGCTGGATGCTTGTTGATCCTCTTCGGTGTGGTTGGCTTCTTTGTATGGTCAATGACCGCGAAACTCAATGCAGCCTCAATTGCTAGCGGTACGATTGTCGTGGAATCTCAGCGCAAGAAAGTTCAGCACTTACAAGGGGGCTGGGTAAAAGCAATTTATGTCACCGAAGGGCAAAAAGTCAATAAAGGGGATGTTTTGCTTGAGCTTGCAAATAGTAAAGCAGAAGCCGATTTTTCGCGCTTATCCATTAAGTACTACACCTTACTCACCCAGCGAGCGGAGATTAAGGCTGAACTTGATAGTAGCCAAGCCGCTGTGGATTGGCCAAAGAGTGTCGGCCATTGGGCGTTAGCGCCAGCAGAAGCAAATAGCATTTTAAATACTCAAATCATCAAACATCAACAAAGCTTGATGAGAGAGCAGCTAAGAAATAGTTATTACCAACAAAAGCGTCAATTGTTAGTTGAACAGCTGCAAGGTAACCGTTTACAGGTCACGGCAGTAAAAACTCAGTTTGAGTTGATTAATGAAGAAATTGATATGACGAAAGGCTTAGCCACCAAAGGTTACGTCTCGAAAACAAAGATGTTGGAGTTAAAACGACATCGTGCAACGGTACAGGCTAAGTTGGCCGAACTCAATTCGGAAACGGAACTAGCTGCGCAGAAAATATCATCACTCGAGTATGACTATAAAACTGAAACAGCAGAAATGCGGTCAGGGTTAATGGGCGAACAAGAGAATGTCGGTCGAGAGTTGCGTGATACCGAAAAAGCCTTAATCGCGGCTAGTGAAGTGAGGGATAGAATAACGATTCGTAGTGAGCATGAAGGAACCGTCGTGGGTATGAATGTTCATAGTATTGGTGGTGTCGTTAATTCAGGCGATGTCATTATGGAAATTGTACCGGATAGCGATGACTTAATTATTGAGGCTGTACTTAAGTCAGAAGATATTGATGTGGTTCACCAAGGGTTAGCGGCAAAGGTGAGATTGAGCGCATACAATGCCCGTAAAACACCGCCAGTAAATGGTGAAGTTATTTATGTCGCAGCAGATAAAATTGAACCGAAAAACGCGCAAGAACAAAGTGGATACCTGATTAAAGTTCGGTTGAATGCAGAGCAGATTGCTTCAATGGAAGATATTGAACTTTATCCTGGAATGCCAACAGAAGTATTTGTTTTGTTGGAAAGCCGGACGCTATGGGATTATCTAACCGCTCCATTAATGAGCTCTTATTATCGGGCGTTTAAAGAAGTATAAGGCGTCAGTGTTGGTACATACATAATAAAAAAGACACAAGGTGTGCTGCCTTGCGTCTTTTTTATTTGGGGTAGTATTTTCAAACCTTTTCTTAATTGAGCAATTGTTGCCGCTTCGTATGTTGAATTTATAGTCAATGCCGCCTATGTTTTTTGCATCTAGATAAAATAAAAAAGCGAGAATACGGATGGATTCAATAGCTAATTTTATTTCTGCAATTAATGGTTTTGTCTGGGGTGTACCAATGTTGGTACTTATCCTTGGGGTCGGCATATACCTAACTCTCGGCTTGAAATTAATGCCGATTGTAAAAATAGGATCAGGTTTTAAGCTTCTTTGGTCTGGCAGGATCCCGGAAAAAGAAGAAAAGGTCAAAGGTGAAATAAGCCCGTTTAATGCGCTCATGACTTCATTGTCAGCCACTATCGGTACGGGGAATATAGCCGGTGTTGCGACGGCAATATTTTTAGGTGGGCCTGGTGCCTTATTTTGGATGTGGTGTACTGCGCTTGTCGGCATGGCAACGAAGTTTGCAGAAGCAGTATGTGCGGTGAAATACCGTGAAACGGATGCTAATGGCAACCATGTCGGTGGCCCTATGTATTACATCAAAAATGGACTTAGTAGCAAGTGGGCATGGCTGGGTACGGCATTTGCTATTTTTGGTGCGTTAGCTGGGTTTGGTATTGGTAACACGGTACAGTCTAATTCTGTCGCTGCTGCTGTTGAATCCAGTTTTGGTGTTTCTCCCATGATATCTGGCCTAGTTATGATGGTTTTGGTCGGGTTAGTTCTTATGGGGGGGATCAAGCGCATTGCCGATGTTGCCGGTAAGTTAGTGCCATTAATGGCCGCTTTTTATATCGCATCAGGAATTATTGTCTTAGCGATGAATGCCTCTGAGCTTCCCGCTGCTTTTAGTTTGATTATCACCAGTGCGTTTACTCCCGTTGCTGCGCAGGGAGGCTTTGCTGGTGCAGCTGTATGGGCTGCGATTAGATTCGGTGTTGCCCGTGGTATTTTCTCGAATGAGGCCGGGTTAGGCAGTGCGCCTATTGCCCACGCCGCCGCACAAACTAAAAATCCTGTGGCGCAAGGGCTGGTGGCAATGCTTGGTACATTTATTGATACCATTGTTGTTTGTAGCATTACAGGTTTAGCCATTGTTGTATCAGGAACGTGGCAAAGCGGTGAAACGGGCGCTGCATTAACATCAGCGGCATTTGCTTCTGCACTGCCCGGAATAGGGAATTACGTGGTTGCAGTAGCCTTATCTATTTTTGCCTTTACCACTATATTAGGCTGGAGTTTTTATAGTGAAAAGTGTGTCCAGTATCTCTTTGGTGTTAAGGCGATCGTTCCTTTTCGGGTGCTGTGGATTGTCGCAGTACCCATTGGGGCAACCAGCTCATTAGAATTTATTTGGTTATTAGCCGATACGCTGAATGCCATGATGGCGATCCCGAATTTGATAGCGTTGCTATTGCTAAGCCCCGTTGTTTTTAAGTTAACGACGGAATACTTTACATTGCTGGCGCAAGAGAAGTTAGAAAAATCGGGTAAAGAATAATGTTCGCTAAATCTTGATAGTCATTTTAAAGCCTGCTCATTGAGCAGGCTTTTGATTATTCGTTACTCCAGCGCATGCTTATATAAGGGGATAAAGCATGCAGCACTAACGGCTAAAAATGCCATCGAAATAGCAGCTCTAACACATCACCACCTTCAACATAAATGCAGTTAAGCCGTTTGGAATTTGGCACTGCAATATCAAATAATGAACTATATTCAAATACAAATTTAGTGGCTAATTATCAAGGCTAATGGTGCTGGTAGTTGTTCGAAAATATCAAGTGGCTAAGAAGGTATTTGCATGAAAGCTTCAGATTTATTAGTTAAGGCGTTAGAAAATGAAGGGGTTGAGTACATTTTTGCCGTTCCTGGTGAAGAAAATCTTGATGTACTGGAATCACTTAAAGATTCTTCTATCGAGTTGGTATTAACGCGCCATGAGCAAGGTGCTGGCTTTATGGCTGCAACTTATGGTCGCCTGACAGGAAAAGCAGGCGTCTGTATGGCAACGCTAGGCCCTGGTGCGACTAACTTTTCGACACCTGCGGCTTATGCTCATCTCGGTGCATTTCCACTGATCATGATTACAGGGCAAAAACCGATTAAAGCATCGAAACAAGGGCAGTTTCAGATCATTGATGTGGTTAAGCTGTATGAACCTATTTGTAAGTTAAGCAAGCAAATTGTTCACGGTAATACTATTCCTTCTCTGGTCAGAGAGGCATTTAGAAGAGCTGAAGAGGAGCGACCTGGTGCTATCCTTCTTGAGCTGCCAGAAGATATTGCCGCTGAAGAGACCAATGCCAAAATCATAAAATCGAGTGTGCGCCATTATGCAGTGGCAGATGAATTTGTGCTTGATGAAGCGGTAAATAAGATCAAAACAGCTAACCAGCCATTGATCCTACTAGGAGCTGGGGCTAATAGAAAAACTGCTTGGAAAGCGTTAGAACATTTTGCCAGTGACACCGGTATTTATTTTTTTAATACCCAAATGGGGAAAGGTGTGGCGGATGAACGTTGTGATTTCTTTCTAGGAACCGCTGCACTTTCTGAAAACGACTATCTACACTGCGCTGTTGCTCGGGCGGATTTAATTATTAATATTGGCCATGATGTGGTCGAAAAACCACCATTCTTCATGTCCGATAATGATAAAACAGTGATTCATTTAAACTACAAATCGGCTCAAGTCGATGAGGTGTATTTCCCTCAGCTTGAATTGGTGGGTGATATTAGCCGAACCGTGGAGCGCCTTAGTGAAAAACTGGCTGGTTGGAAGTGCCCTGAAGTGGCGTACTTTAAGCGAATAAAGGGTGAGATAGACCATCATACGGCACAAGGCAGCCAAGACGATTCATTTCCTATAACGCCGCAAAGGCTTGTTGCTGATACCCGTAAGGTGATGGGCGAAGATGGGATTATCGCCCTAGATAACGGTATATATAAAATTTGGTTTGCCCGAAATTATAAAGCCTATTACCCAAACACCGTATTGCTAGACAACGCATTAGCCACAATGGGCGCAGGATTGCCGTCGGCTATGATGGCAGCGCAGCTAAATCCGGGAAAACGAGTATTAGCAATTTGTGGTGATGGTGGATTCATGATGAATTCACAAGAACTAGAAACCGCAAAGCGAATAGGATTAAACCTAGTCGTTATGGTGCTCAATGATGGTTCCTACGGAATGATTCGATGGAAGCAACAAGTTGCGGGTTTCACCGACTGGGGATTGGAATTTACCAATCCAGATTTTGTGTTATATGCACAAGCTTATGGTGTTATGGGTCACCGGATTACCAGTGCTGCAAGCTTTGAGAGCATAATGAACAATGCTTTTGAGGAGGGTGGCGTACATTTGGTTGATGTACCAGTAGATTATACTGCTAACAAAACGGTGTTGATTGAAGAGTTAGCCTCGAAGGTCTGTTTACTATGACTCAAATTAATGTTGAAAACCCTTATAACCAAGCCGTAATGGATCAGGTTACACTTTCTAGCTGGGATGAGTTAGATACGTTTTTACAACAAGCTCATGAGACGTTTGTTGATAAAGCACAACGCACACCAGCCCATGAGCGTATAGCGATACTAAATCGATGTGCTCAGCTAATGCGAGAGCAAAAAGATGATCTAGCGATGCTTATTGCTAGCGAAGGTGGTAAGCCTTTAACCGATGCTCAGGTAGAGGTCGATAGGGCAATTGATGGTGTAGAGCTTTGTGCCAAAGAGTTACTGAACTTAAAGGGTGAGCAGATCCCGATGGATTTGACTGTCGCGGGTTCGGGCAGATTGGCATTTACTTATCGTGAACCAATTGGTCCTGTTGTCGCGGTATCTGCTTTTAATCATCCGCTGAATTTGATTGTTCATCAAGTGGCACCAGCAGTCGCGGTAAACTGTCCGATCTTAATTAAACCTGCCAATGATACCCCTTTAAGCGCAAAAAAATTTGTAGAATTACTTTATCAAGCAGGGCTGGAGCCTAAATGGTGCCGTTTCTTTCTGGCTAAAAGAGAAGATACAGAACGATTGGTGAGCGACCCAAGAACGGCTTTTTTCTCATTTATAGGTTCACCAAAAGTGGGATGGTATTTACGAAGTCAATTAGCACCAGGTACCCGTTGCGCATTGGAGCATGGTGGTGCAGCGCCAGTTATTATTGATAGTACCGTTGATATCGACTCTATTTTACCTTCTATCGTTAAAGGTGGCTTTTATCACTCAGGGCAAGTTTGCGTCTCGATACAACGTATTTTTGTGGATAACACTATTCTTGAAGAGTTTACTAATAAATTGGTTGAGCTAGTTAAAAGACTAGTCGTTGGTGATGCAAGAAATGCAGATACTGACTGCGGCCCGTTAATTCGCCCAGCGGAGTGCCAGCGCGTATCTGAATGGGTTGAAGAAGCAAGAAGCAGTGGTGCCAAAGTGTTAGTTGGCGGTCGTGTACTGTCAGCGACACTGTATGAACCAACGGTAATACTTAACCCTGCAGAAACCCTTAACGTTTCGTTAAAAGAAATTTTTGGCCCTGTAGTGTGTGTGTATGGTTTTGATCAGATCACAGACGCTTATCAACGAGCGAACGATGTTCCATTTTCCTTCCAAGCAGCTGTGTACAGCAATGCTTTAGCGACTGTTTTGCAGGCTCAGCATGCGTTAGAAGCCTCAGCGGTGATGATTAATGATCACTCAGCCTTTCGGGTTGATTGGATGCCATTTTCGGGACGGAAGCAATCAGGTTATGGCGTTGGGGGAATTCCCTACACAATGCGAGACCTCACTGAAGAGAAAATGGTTGTCATTAAGTTACCTATATTGCCTTTGTGAAAATAGCGCAGCCATTACACCTATATGCGAGTATTAAAAGGGCCTGTTTCGAAAGGCCTTTTTTATTTGGTATTGAAAGCCTGTTTACTGAGCAGGCTTTCTTATATAAGGGGAGGTTATACTAGCTGGCCTTGCTGGTAATCTTGAACGGCTTGTTCAATTTCTTCCATGCTATTCATTACAAATGGACCATAATGAACAACAGGCTCGTCAATAGGGATGCCTGAAAGTAAAAGCATTCCACTGTCTTTAACGCTATTGATGGCCAAACCTTCTCCATGGTCGAGTAGGGCAAGTTCGCCCACTTTTACTTCTTGCCCCTCAATATCAACACTGCCTTTGTAGACGTATATCATCGCTTGGAAATCTGGGTTCAGGCAGCTAGATAGCTTTGCTCCTTCGGCTGCTTGCCAATCGGCAATGGTTGTAGGAACGCCAGTCTTTTGCAGTGGGCCGTTAATGGTCTCCCCCTGAACTGTCAGATCTCCAGAAATTAACCGTAATAGCCCATTTTCACCTAATTGCTTTTCAGTAATTGCTTCTGGCTGGAAGTCAGCATATTGGGCTGGCAGCATCTTTTTGGCTGCTGGCAAGTTAATCCAGATTTGGAAGCCGTGTAGAGAGCCGTCAGTTACCATCGGCATTTCACTGTGGATGACACCTTTACCGGCTGACATCCATTGTGCGCCACCATCCCGTAATTCACCTACGTTGCCCATATGGTCTTTATGCTGGAAATGGCCGTTTAGCATATATGTGAGAGTTTCTATGCCGCGATGCGGGTGAGCTGGAAAGCCACCGATATAGTCATCAGGGCTTACAGATTTCAACTCATCAATCATTAAAAAAGGTGAAAAGAGACTGTTATTAAACCCGTGTACACGCTGGATTTTCACACCGTCACCATCAGACGAAGAGTGTGATTGAATGATTTGCTTAATACGACGAATTGCCATGTTCTTCCCCTAAATTGATTGTCTGTTTGTAGTGTAGAAAGCAATCACGACGACCAACAGAGGGCAAAAACGAACAGCTTGTTTGAAAAACTTGAACGACTATCTTCTTACCTGAAAAGGTGGTGATAGATGAGAATGGTGCGCCCTGCACAATATTCAACTCCAGCTCTAGCTAATGGGGAATATTCTTAACCTAATTGAAGTGCTTCAAATTAAGTATTTGAATAACATCGTCGAGCAAAGTCACCGAAAAGTGAAAGGTAAAATGAATCAGTGTCTAGGCTGGAAATCAGATGAAGGAGCCAGGCCCACACTCGCTGGTGTGGAGCTCTGGCCGATAATTAAGAATGGACAGTTCAACAACCCTCGATCGTTTATCTATTTGAGATGAATTTTACGCGCTTGTTGCTTCAATCTGTCGTGTCTAGGAATCTATTTTAATGCCAGTAAACCCAATAATACAGCGCCCGCTCCGCCAGCTTCAGTTGTGCATCCAGACCCTTCCATTCTACCAATTTCTTCGTAGAAGTTACTGTATTTTTGTTCAATTTGGCCGTTATAAACCCGACCAATTTCTTCGTAGAAATTACTGTATTTCTGTTCAATTTGGTCGTTATAAACCCGGCCAATTTCCTCGTAGAAATTACTGTATTTTTTCTCGATAAGCCCAGATCGTATACGACCTACTTCTTCGTAGAAATTACTATGCTTTTGCATGACTCTGTCATCTTGAATTTTCCCCAGCTCTTCATAGAAGTTGCTGTATTTTTTCATAATTCTACAGTCGCTATAAGCATGCGCCTGACTTGCTCCAGTGGTAAATGCGAATACGCTTAATATAGCCAGTATTACTTTTGTATAACTATGATTCAATTTCATAAGCTATCTCCTTTAGCATCACTTTTATGGGTTCTATTGAAAACTTTGCAACAGACAACACAACTTGTATGACTGGAAGTTTATTGAAAAAGTATTTGGTTGTCTGTGATCTATATGGCACTAGTTGCATATTTGGTGTGGGTTGATATTGATCGGTGCTATTCGCCAAGAATAGACCGCTTACGGTGGAAGCTTGTACTGCGTAAATAAATCATTTATTTCAGCGAGTCGCTCGAATAAACTGAAAAATGAGGCTGTTCTTCTCTTGACCTTACTGCAGCTGGAAGCTTTAAAGTCTATTCACTCCTTAAATAAATAATAAAAGGATATGGCTGATTATAACTAAATCCAAAGAGGGCTATAACTGGTCAGGGAATTAGTTGTTGTTGTGATACATTTATTTAAATATAAGAGAAATTGGTGAAAATATGAAAAAGGTTATTTTTTTAGCTGCAACTATTATTACGCTTCCTGCGTTAGCTGTTGCTGGCATGAATAAAGTAATGACGGATGATTCTGGAATGGAAATGATGAGCAATATGCATTCGAATCCAGGTATGAAGGAGATGATGGTAGAGATGCAATCAAATCCAGAGATGAAGAAAATGATGGGCAAAATGGGTTCGGAGCAAGGCATGAAGGAAATGATGACCAAGATGCACTCGAATCCAGAGATGAAGGAGAAAATGGATAAGATGCATTCGAATCTTGATGCGCAAGAAGCTACTGAATCAACGTCATTAAATACAGGGGCGTAATACCTAACGTTATAATAATAAAACAGTACGATCATTAATATGTAACGCCCATAATCAACCAAGGCATTTTTTTTCTTTAAATTCAACACTATATTACATGGATTGAGAAGTTGAATTATACTTGTATGTAACTATGTGCACCTGAGTCAGAAGTTGAATAAAAACTCCATTTCATTGCCGTTAAAATTGATATTTGTAACATTGCTGTATAACAATAAGCACGCTCATAAAGCGAATTTCGGACGTAAATTTAAAAATTCGACTTATTTAATAATTATTCACTGAGCATTCAAATTAATATCAGTTGGCAATAGCCTGAGCATTAATTGTGCTTAGGTTTTATTTATATTGGAGTTTATACATGACACGCATAAAAACATTATCTGGCGCTATCGCGCTAGCTCTAATGTCTTCTTCTGTATCGGCACAACTATTAATAACGGAATACGTTGAAGGTAAGAGTAATAATAAAGCGATTGAGGTGACAAACTTATCAGAGTCTGGAATTAACCTCTCAGAATATAGCATCAAGTTGGCAATGAACGGGGCTAGCTCTTTTGGTAGTCAGATTGTCTTAAATGATGTCACTTTGCCTAGTGGTGAAAGCTATGTACTTCACCACAGCTCAGCGGCACAAGAAATAAAGGATGTTGGCGATCAAGCTTCAGGTAGCTTGAACTTCAATGGCGATGATGTTGTTGCGCTGTTTGATGGTGAGCAATTAGTCGACAGCTTAGGTCAACTTGGGGTGCGTGAAGATTTTGCTAAGGATGTGACTTTACGTCGTGACCCGTTAATATCCTCAGGAAGAACGGATGTCGAAAACGAGTTTGATACGAATCTAGAGTGGGTCAGCTTCCCAACAGATACCTTTGATGGGCTAGGGTGTAGCGGTCTTGAGGCATGTGATGGTTCAACACCTCCACCGAACCCTTTCGTTTGTGATACCGAAAATCTAGTTCCAATTTATGATGTACAGGGTGACGGTGGTAGCAGTCCGCTGGTGCCAGAAGGTAGTTTTGAAAGCCCAGATAAATACTTTGTGCATGGCGTTGTTACTGCTCGTGGCGAGAGTTTATATAAAGGCTTCTATCTGCAAGACCCGTATGGGGACGGCAATGAAAACACATCAGATGGTGTGTTTGTCTTCTTAGGCGGTGGCACGGTGCCAAATACCATCCAACCGGGTGCGGAAGTGTGCTTAGAAGCAACGGTTAAAGAATATTACGGTAATACTCAGCTAGATGTACGTGATAGCGCATTCAAGATCTTGAGTATTGATAACCCAATTCCAGCTCCGACCCGTTTTAGGGTGAAAGAAGGTGAAGACTTGCATACGGCGCTTGAGCGCCATGAAGGCATGCAGGTTTTGCTGGATGCTGATAGTCCATTGGTGATTACGCGTAATTTCAGTTTTGACTATGCTTCATACCGCAACAATTCAGTTCTAGCACTGAATTCACCACTGTATAACCCAACCCATATCTATGCTGCCGAAACCGATGCCGCCAAAGCACAAGCAGAACAAAATGCAATTAGCCGCGTATATGTGGAATCAGATTATAAAGCAAAGGATGGAGAGCTGCCTTGGTTCGATAACTTTAACCCAGTAGATGGTTATCTCCGTATGGGAGATAAACTCACAGGGCTAACTGCAATGGTGGGATACAGCTATAACGAATACCGCTTAGTCACGACCAACACCATTGGCAGTGGCGACATATTACGTCTTCCAGAAAATGAAAGAGTGGATGAGCCATTAACATCGAATGAAAATGGACTAAAGGTTGCTGGCTTTAATGTCCTGAATTATTTTACGTCATATGCCGAGGATGGGAATCCAAACCATATGTGTTCAGAGGCATCGGTTAGCCCTAATGACAATTGTTACCGTGGTGCGCCTTCTGTTGATGAATTCTCCCTTCAGCGAGAAAAATTGGTGAATGCGATTGTGGCGATGGATGCGGATATTGTCACGCTAATGGAGCTGGAAAATAACGGTTTTGATGAAAACAGTGCGTTGGCGTCATTGGTGAGTGCGTTGAATGACGCACAACCTGATAAGAAAGATCACTACCGCGCTGTGAAGGTACATAAATCGGATCTAACGTTTAAAAACGAGCCGGGCTTTGAGGGGGTCGAATACTTCGGTACTGATGCCATCACCGTCGGCATTATTTATCGTCATGATAAAGTTAAAGCCAAAAATCAGGCTCAGCAAATTGTTCTTCCTGAGCAACACGCCCCACTTGATGGCGGTGGCGTCAAGAGTGCTTACCAGCGTCACGCTATGATGCAGACATTTAATATTCCGGGCGAGAAAGATGATTTAACTGTGTTAGTGAATCACTTTAAGTCGAAAGGCTCTACGTGTTGGGAAGATGATGTAATTTTTGCTGATAAAGACGATGTACAAGGAAGCTGTAATAATTTCCGCGTTTCTGCGGCGAAGGTTCTAGGTGAAGCCGTGCAAGTTATTAGTGGTGATGTGCTTGTGATGGGTGATCTCAATTCCTATGGGATGGAAGATCCAATTCTGACGCTGACTTCATTCAATGATGAAGATAGAGGAGGGAAGATATTTACAGCGTCGTATACCACATTAGACGGTAAAGAGTATGAGGATGAAGGCCAATTAGTAGAAAAAGGGTATGGACTGGTTAACCTCAAACATAAAACCGATTACAGCTATAGCTATGAAGGTGAGTTAGGTAGTTTAGATCATGCGCTTGCTAGCCCGTCATTAATTGACAAAGTTGCTGCTGTGGAAGCTTGGCATATCAATGCCGCAGAGACTAATTTGTTTGAATATGGTCGCGAGCACACGGGTGATTTAGAAAAATCAGACAATATTTACTCGTCTTCAGATCATGATCCGATCATTGTTACTCTGTCGTACAACGATACCGACGATAAACAGGAAGAGAACGACTCCGGTGGTGGTGCTAGTGTGCCTGTGTCAGCACTATTTGGTTTGATGTTAGTAGCAATACTGAGAAGAAGGCCATTACTTAGAAGGTAATCATAAGAGAAGGTAGAACCTTTGAATAAAACAACCGACGAAAGTCGGTTGTTTTGTTTTACGCGTAGTAAGTGGTATCTGACACTCAATAGTCAGAAGGCCATTAACTAATGGCCTTCTGTTAACTATTGGTAATTACTGAGCTAATGAATAGAAAATAGCGGAAATAGAAATCATACCAATCACAACAATGAATACGTTACTAAGCGCACCAGAATATTGACGCATAGCGGGTACTTTATTGATTGCGTACATTGGCATAATGAATAAAAGCATTGCGATAATTGGGCCACCAAGGCTTTCAATCATGCCTAAAATGCTAGGGTTGATGGTTGCGACTGCCCAAGTTGTGAGTAGCATGAATAATGCGGTGAATGTATTAAGGGCTTTAGGCCCAACTTCCTTACCACGACTGCGAGCGGTTTTAATAACAAGGCCATTTAAACCTTCGCTTGCACCAAGGTAATGGCCAAGGAATGATTTTGTGATGGCAATGATTGCAACAACAGGTGCAGCATAAGCAATCATCGGTGTATCAAAGTGGTTTGATAAGTAAGTCAGAATCGAAACATTTTGTGCTTTTGCTTCTGCTAAGTTTGCTGGTGATAAGCTTAGTACACAGCTGAAAACGAAGAACATCACCGTTACAACCATCATAATGTGGCTACGTGCAAGAATGCGCGAACATTGTTGCTCTGCTTTATCGCCATACTCTTTTTGTTTTGCGACAGCAAATGAAGAAATGACTGGCGAGTGGTTAAAAGAGAACACCATAACGGGCAGAATTAGCCAAACTGCCATGAAAACAGATGTCATCCCACCTTCTGCTGGCACTACTTGTTCAAAGATAGTGCTGTTCCAGTGAGGAACAAGGTAAAGCGCCAGCATGAGCAGCACACCGACAAACGGGAAAACCAAAATACTCATTGCTTTAATGATTAGCTGCTCACCTAAACGGACGATAGCCATTAGCGCAATAATAAGTACGAGCGCAAGAATTGCCCTTGGTGGTGGCGTTATATCAAGTTGGTATTGCATGAAGCTTTCAACGGTATTAGTCAGCGCCACACTATAAACCAGCAGGATAGGGTAAATAGCAAAGAAATAAAGTAGCGTGATCACTTTACCCATGCCAGCGCCAAAGTGTTCTTCAACCACTTCAGTGATGTCTGCACCAGGGTTAGCGCTGGAAAGTACAAATCGAGTCATACCACGGTGGGCAAAAAAGGTCATAGGTAACGCCAGTAGCGTCATCACTAATAGTGGGATAAGGCCACCTACACCTGCGTTAATCGGCAGGAATAGCGTACCAGCACCTACAGCGGTACCGTATAAGCCTAAGACCCAAACAGTATCGCTTTTACTCCAACCAGCTTTTGTCTTGCTTGTCGATTGAGCATGAACAGTATTATTTTTCACAGAGTCCATTATGGACATCTCCTTTATAGGTATAGTTTTTTATATAGCCTTAAAAGGGTTCTCGCTGCATATCATCCCTGCTTTGCGTACGCTCTACGTTGGCGAACAACAAAGGGATATGAGCAGAAGTCAGTACAAGAATGTACTGGTGTTCAATAGAACATTGAAGGAAGCAATTGTGACTCGTGAAAATAAAGCTTACAAAAAGTAAGTCTTAATTTTTTGACATCCTGGGTCTTAAGGTACATTTCCGTGTGAGCGTAAAGCAACTTTTTGATATCTGCTCGATATCTCTAATTAATCAAACCTTTAAAAATACATATGGAACCCTAAATCGGACGCAGGGAGTATAGGGGATTATCCGTATTACAACTATGGCTTTTCGCGATATGCATGTCTGATTGCACAAATAATATGCATATGTAGTAAAGGATAAAAGGAGAGTTATGAGTAATTGTTGTCAAAGGTAGAAAGTTGTTAATAGTGGATTGTCTCTGTTACAGGGAAGGTACGGTAAATTGTATCAGACAAAATAGCAGTCTGAGAGGCTGCGCTAACTCTCTATTCTATGGGTGTTTATTCGCTAAAAGGAAATACCACAAAGCCATTTTATTGAGGTCATTTTAGAGGGGGGATGATTTGAGACAATCGAGATGAAGAGAGGTGGTGCAGGGAAAAATTGCGGACAAAGGTCGAACTTTGTCCACAACTTATGAAGATGGAGTAATTAAAGAATATTAGTCACGGAAGTTATCGAACTGGAATGATTGGCCAAGTTCAGCACCACGGACGAGTGCCATAGCTGCCTGGAGATCATCGCGTTTCTTACCAGTAACACGTACTTTTTCGCCTTGAATAGAGGCTTGTACCTTCATTTTTTCTTCTTTAAACAATTTGACGATTTTCTTTGCGACAGATTGCTCAACGCCTTGCTTGAATTCAACGTTACAAGCAAAAGATTTACCTGTACGGGTTGTCTCTTTTTGATCCATTGATTGTGCATCAACAAAACGTTTTGCTAGGTTGCCACGAAGAATTGCAATCAGTTGGTTTAGCTGATAGTCAGATTCTGTTGTGATTTTCACGACTTCTTTTTCAAGCTTAAAGCTCGCTTCAACACCTCGGAAGTCAAAACGCGTTTCAAGTTCGCGAGATGAGTTTTCAATCGCATTTCGGATTTCAACGAAATCGACTTCAGAAATAATATCAAAAGATGGCATGTGCTTAATCCTAGTAAGTATATTTATATGATATAGCAGTTATTTTATCTGGCACTGGCGATATAAGCCAATGCCAGAGTAGAAAATTGAGTGGATATTACTGACGGGTTGAAATTGCTTCAGCCAGCATATCTAACATAGTTACTGTATCGTCCCAGTGAATACAAGGATCAGTAATCGATTTTCCGTAAGTCAGGGCATCAAGATTGTCAGTGTCAACAGGCTGGTTACCTTCAAGGATGAAGCTTTCTGCCATAATGCCTGCAATGTAATTACTGCCGTCTTTAATCTGTTCACAGATGTCTGCCGCAACATCAAGTTGGCGCTTATGCTGTTTTTGACAGTTGCCATGGCTGAAATCAACCACTAAGCGTGTTGGCAAATCGAACGAGTCTAATGTTTCGCAAGATGCAGCGATATCTTCACGGTGGTAGTTTGGCATTTTGCCACCACGAAGAATAACGTGGCCATGCGGGTTACCAGCCGTGCGGTAAATAGTCATTTCGCCGCTTTTTGCTGGTGAGCAGAAGACGTGAGATTCACGAGTTGCACGAATGGCATCAACAGCAATTTTAATATTACCATCTGTGCCGTTTTTGAAACCAACTGGGCACGAAAGGGCAGAGGCCATTTCTCGGTGAATTTGAGATTCAGTCGTACGTGCACCAATTGCACCCCAAGTGATCAAATCGGCAAGGTATTGGCCCGTGATCATGTCAAGGAACTCAGTGGCTGTCGCCATACCAAGACGGTTAATATCAACAAGAAGCTTACGTGCAGTATGTAAGCCTTTGGCAAGGTCAAGGCTACCATCAAGGTTTGGATCAGAGACAAGACCTTTCCAGCCGACAACGGTACGCGGCTTTTCAAAATACGTACGCATCACAATGCAAAGTTGATCGCGGTATTTATCTTGTACATCTAGCAATCGTTTTGCATAGTCGATAGCAGCATCAGGGTCGTGAACCGAGCATGGACCAACGACAACGAGAAGGCGCGAGTCTTGCCCAGTTAGAATCGCTTCAACTTGACGACGAGAGCTTGCAATATGTGCTGCAATTTCATCGGTGATTGGGTAAGCCGTTTCAACCTCTTCGGGTGTTGGCATAAGGCCAAGGCTAACGGTGCGTAGTTCATCTGTTTTCATTGGCATAATCGGTTGCCTATCTCGGTATTACAAAAATTATTGACGCGTAAAGATAGCCCAAATGGCCGCAGGAATAAACCAAACTTGTGATATAGCTTAGTTTTTTATTCTTTTAAATTCATCATGTATGCACAAATTACCAATGTGGATCAATGAAAGGTTGCTTTTTAAGCAAGGCGTCGCGTTAATTGTTGATAAGAAAAGAATAGTTTGACTGTTTATGCTTTCTTAGTGGGTATATTTGCATTTTGTGGTTTTTCTGCTTGCCTCATAAACAGTGAGTGCGTATGTTGAGAATTAGACATGGAAGTTGCGATTAATTTAATTAACTTCTGATTTTGGCTAACTAAAGTTGTAATGGTGCCTTTTATGACAAACAGCACTCAGTCAGGTTTACATTTTACCGAACTGCTTAAATCCTCCTCTCAGCTTGATAAAGCAGGACTAGAAATTGGTCTGGTTTCAATGGACGATTTGATTCAAGAATTAAATATTCACCCTTATGCCGCCGCTTATGCTGCAGATTTAGCTGAAGAGCCACAAAAGCAGCTGCTTGAACGCTGTAATGGGAATCCTGCAGAATATTTTGTATCAGCGCTTACACAGCAATTAATTACAGCTGCAAAGGTGGCGGGTGACGCTCCGTTACGTGTTCGCTTGAGTGGTGCTGATTCTCATCAGCGCCAGTCATTATTTGGTTCTGAGCTTGAAAATGATGAAATTAATCCGTTAATTGGTTTACGCGGCGTATCTCGCTATGCCGATAAATCGGTACGAAAAAGCTTTGAACTTGAATGCGAAGTGATTAAACGCGCACGTGATGCCGAAGGGATGACGAATATTGAATTGGTGATCCCATTCGTACGTACATTTAGCGAAGCGGCAACTATTATTGATCTTTTAGCAGAGCAGGGGTTGTGCCGCGGTGCACATGGATTGAAAGTAAATTTAATGGCAGAGCTGCCTGCAAATGCATTATTGGCTGAAAAGTTCTTGCAGTATTTCGATGGTTTAGTCATTGATATCGACCAGCTAGCTCAGTTTTCCTTAGGTCTTGATCAGACGCACCCTTCATTAGAATACCTACATGATGATCAGAACGAAGCCATTTTATTGCTTGTTCGTCAGGCATTGAAAGCCGTGAGTACGACTGGTAAAACGTGCGCAGTTGTTAGTCACTACATTAATAATGCACCTAAGTTACAGCGTTGGTTACTCGACCATAACGTTGAAACCGTGATCACTCAGTAATGACATGAAGGCCTCATAATAGAGGCGATAAGTGCTCTGCTGTTTTATCAAGCAGATATCGATTAAAAGATCTGATTTAGTCAGATCTTTTTTTATATGTGTTTTGTTTAACATAATAAAAATACGTCTAATTATTAAATCAACTCGAGCAAAGTTACTTAGGTTGTTGTATCAAACTGTCGATGAACGATGGGGTGTTAGGTTCATTATTACGGTATTTTTTTGAGTTAATTTGAAAAAGACCCTATACAAAAAATATGTAGCTGCTATTATTCCTCTCGCTCTGTTGTTCAGAGAGTTATTAAATGCAGCATCAAGTACAAGTTTAACCTTTAGCTACATCTACGTTATCGTATTGTCCCTAAGTGTTTACCTTATATTTACCGTAACATTGAATAATTCAACCACTTAGCACATCGCAATTTGGCGATTTATTTATTAACTTTATAAGGGGCATCATATGTCTAATTCAAGCACTGGTATCGTAAAATGGTTCAACGAAGAGAAAGGTTTCGGTTTTATCACTCAAGATAACGGCGGCGCTGACGTATTCGTTCATTTCCGTGCTATCGCTTCTGAGGGTTTCAAAACTCTAGCTGAAGGTCAAAAAGTTTCTTTTGAAACTGAACAAGGTCAAAAAGGCCTTCAAGCAGCTAACGTAGTTGCTTTATAAGTCGAAGACTTGATTTGAAAAAATGCTGGCTAAGGCCGGCATTTTTTATATCTGTCGTTTGACTATTTGAGAACGAAAAAAGTCACGTATAGATACGCGACTTTGAATTCTGAATCGTATAACAAGTATTGTTAATGTTGATCAATACTTATCTTTGGCTTACTCTGCGTCTTCTTGTTCGATAAAGTTAGCTTCAATCTTCTCGAGTTCTTGCTGTTCTTTGCGTTTTATTTCTTCCTGACGAGCAACTTTTCTTTCGTTAAGATCTTTTCGTTCTGATTTGGTCAGGAATTTGACTGCTTTTTTAGTAGTAAGAGCATACGCCACGACATCTTCACCTTTTTCTCTGCGCTCATTCACTCGCTGTGAAAAACGCTCATCGTCTCGTGCTTTACGTTGTTCGGCATTTAACTTACTCATCGCTCTAATCCTCATTAGTTAATCATGGTAGGGTTTCACTACACTCAGTCAAACAAATGAGATGTATTGCACATTCATGTCGCTGATGGCGATATTCTAGCATATAATTTCTATTATCATATTGTATGGCATTGTTATAAGGTTTTTATCATGGTTATGATGATAAAACGTTCTATTGCTCAGGAGTAGGGTGAATATCTCTCACTGGCATCAATCTTCCCCAAATAGCGATAACAATAATCGCGAAAACTAATCTCGCCCACAGTATCGCCATGATATCGGCACCCAGCAATAGAATGAGTAGCGTATCTTCAATTACACTATGACAAAGGCCAAGAAAACTCATCACTAGTAATGTATCGCGCTTAGATATATGTCCTTGTTTCACTTCATCAATCAGTAGCCCTGCACCAAAAGATAACCCTAAGGTCGCACCTATAACCGTGATGTTAGCGGCTTCTTTCCCAAGCGTTAGGCTGCGAAGCAGAGGGTAGAGCGCTTTATGCATTAAGGCTTCAATACCTACCCAACGTAAAATTCTTAATAGCGTAATTAAGCCACTGAGGATGACAAAAATTGTTAGCAGCATCTGGATTTGATCGATTGACCAAGAGGCTAAACTTGCATCGATTGAAGCGGTAGGTTGCCAAACTAAATTAATAGGCTGCTGTTGCCAGTCGCCCCAGAGGTAAACTTGATTAAGTATAGCGCCTAGTACGATTGCCCCACCAACCCGGACAGCGATTGTTACTCGCCACGAAACGCCGGTCGCTTTTGCCACAGCACCCTCAACAGGCAGGGCGTGGCCGATAAGTATCATGGTACCAAGTACCGAAGCATCAGCGACGGTGATAACTTCATGCCCTGCAATACTATAGAAAACAACCATCGCAGTGTAGATGTTAGTCAGAAGAGCAACAGCCCAAACAAGTCCAAGGCTTTCAGATAGGCCAACCACTGACATAACCGGTGACAATAAACTGGCAAGCCATTGCGTTGCCCCAAACATTTCAAGTACTTTGACAATAATTGTCGCGGGGATAAGTACTTTGAGTAAGGCAAAGTAGACTCGAAAAATATCGCTTATTAGTTGCGATATAACGGTTTTGTGTTTAGTTAAAGGCATTATAATCCCTGTTAATTATTAGCGCACGAGTACATTTTTCAGTGGTATTTTATCAATACCTTTAACGGTATTAGAGTCATCTTATGCATGAAGGCGGACTTGAATTCGATTGCTGTTTTCATCTTGAATACGCCCCAGATATTGTGGGTTTAACCGTACAGGATCAATGACATGAGAGCAACGGATAATGGATTAGGAGGGATGTAAGCGGCGATGTACAGTGCTGCATGTGCGTTGAACTGGCATAGTAGGGCGATAGCCTTAGGCAAGTATTGCAGCTTTAGTTAGTAACCTTTTGTTAACCACCTTACACATAGTCTTTTCTCCAAGTTAGAACGTCAATGCATTTCGACACAGGAGAGAAGATGAAACTATTCGCGTCAATACTAACAACGGGAGCCATCGCAGGTTCAATTTTGGGTTTGGTTGTTTTCCAGCCAGTTATGGCAGAAAACGCTCAACAGGATCAGGCCAAACCCGCCTTAGATGACATATCAATTCACACCAAGTCTTCGAAAGATACTCAGCAATTTTTGCACGGTGTAACCAAAACGATACCACTGCAATCCATTTCTATTTTGTGGCGCGACTTCGAGAACAAGGTCGTTGAGAAAAATAAGCTGCCTGCTGGGAGTGATCGAGTCATCGTTTTATATCAAAACTTCAACAGCGATTTTACTGAGGCTAAAGTGACGATAGGTTACCCAACTCAAAAAAATGTATTGTCCAATGCTATGGTTGAGCTTCCAACCATAGAGAAGGCCGATTTGCTATTGAGTAGAGGAAAGCACAGTGAATCTGAACTTATTGATGCTTGGAGCCGAATCAACTTCCAGAAATCGGTCGAAGCGTTGGTCGAAACTCACTATCTCAGCCCACTGGGGCTGCCGGAATCTAGCCAATTGTCTGTCTACTATAAATAGTGGGCTTGAAGGAGATACATTATGGAATTTATGTCTCAAGTTTTTTCTGAAACGACAATTATCTTCGCCGAAACCTGGGTAGATGATAGCTTTGTTTTTATTGCTATCGCGTTATTCCTGATCGAGCTAGTCCGCTACGGTTTCAAAAAGAAGCTTAGTTGGAACATGGTGGGTGACAGTGCGACTAATTTCGTCACGCTGTTTTTCCTTTTGGTGACAGTATTTTTCGTAGGGCTGGCTTACGTCGCAGCATTCGTATTTGCTTATGATAATTTCAGCCTTACCCAGTTGCCACTCACCGGTTGGACCATTCTTGGATGTTTGATTTTGGCAGATCTAGCCTACTATTGGGAACATCGGTTCCTTCATAGTAATGGTTTTGCATGGGGTACCCATTCGGTTCATCATAGTTCGCCGTACTTTAACATCTCAGTCGCCTATCGATTTGGTCCGCTTGACTGGTTCTTCCCCTTCTTTTTTCATCTGCCCTTGATTCTAATGGGCTTCAATCCATTCGTGGTGCTGATGTGTGAGACTTTTGTCCAGCTATTCCAGACTCTGCTGCATACCGAGACGGTGAAGAAGTTCCCAAGGCCGATTGAAGCCATTTTTAATACCCCGTCACATCACAGGGTTCACCATGCCACTAATAAGCAGTATCTGGATAAAAACTACGCAGGAATACTGATCATCTGGGATCGAATGTTTGGTACCTTCGCCCGTGAGGGTGAAGAGGTGAAATATGGCGTTTACCCACGGATTAACTCCGTCAATCCGTTTAAAGTATACCTTCATGGCTACGCGAAACTGATAGAACAGTTGTGGCATGCGCCAAGTTGGGGCTACCGACTGCAAATTCTGATAAAGCCGCCTATTTGGGTATGGAAACAGGAACAACAAAGGAATAAATGATAACCATGAACATTAGTGCCCTGCTAATCGAAGACGACAGAGATTTGGCTGAAGCTATCAGTGATTATATGGAACTGGACGGTTTTGAGTTTGATTTTGCCTACAATGGAGCTGCAGGGCTTAATCTGGCGTTAACTAATCAGTACGAGGTTATTCTCACTGACATAAACATGCCAAAAATGAACGGTATTGATGTGTGTCAGTCGCTTAGAGATAAAGGCATCAGTACGCCAGTACTGATGTTAACGGCTAGAGATACATTAGATGATAAGGTGACAGGCTTTGCGGCTGGCTCTGACGACTATCTGGTTAAACCGTTTGCCATGGAGGAGCTAAAAGTCCGACTTCAGGCATTAATTCGACGCTCACAAGGTGCTGTTACTTCGTTAAAAGTCAGTGATCTGAGTGTTGATTTGGATAAACATCTGGTCGTTCGCGGAGGGCAAGCTGTAAAGCTTCCCCCTGTATGCTGGAAAATACTGGTATGCCTGATGCGCAGTAGTCCGAATGTGGTCAGCAAAGCCAAGTTGGAAGATGAGGTTTGGGGAGATGAATTGCCAAGTGCAGACAGCCTTAAAGTTCATCTGTTTAAACTCCGTCAGGCCATCGATGCGCCATTTGAAACCAAATTAATTCACACTGTACATGGGGTGGGCATCGCAATAAGAGAGGATGATGCATGACCAGAGTCAGCATAAAGCGCGATATCTATCTCTACCTTTTTGGTATCGTAATCAGCCTAACGGCCGTATACGGGTTGATGATCAATCAGAGCTACCACATCGGGCTGAACGAATCGGCTAAATATGGTTTTCTTTATGAGCTGAAGGCGTCGGAAAGTGAGTATCTCAAATCTGGCCAACTGCCCCAATTTCAGACCAGCACGTTTCAGGTTTATCTCGAACTCAATCAGATCCCGCAAAAATTCCTCACAGCTTTCGACTGGAACACATTCGTTAACGACGCGATTTATGAGCACTACGTGCCTGCGACAGGTAGTGCTACTGGCGAATATCTTTACGCCGCTTCACATCATATCGCCAGTGTGGATAAGACCTTATATGTCGTCTCTCAGTATGACGAAGCTATCTACCTTGAACTGTTCGAACTCAGTCCGCCTGACTCAGTCAGCCAGTTTAACTCTGCTTTTATTATGATTGGTGGATTATTATTACTGGTGTTTCTTATCATTCGCTTGTTGATCTATCGATTAACTAAGCCCATTTTGGCTCTGTCTCAATGGTCAGAAACGTTGGATTTAAATCAGACCGACAAACTGAAATGCTTTCGCTACCGCGAAGTAGATCTTCTTGCCAATCAATTGGTCGAAAGTGTTCGTAGTGAGCGAGATGCCATAGAACGCGAGGCGTTTTTCCTTCGAGCTGCCAGTCACGAACTCAGGACGCCAGTGTCTATTATGTCAGCCAGTAGTGAAATGCTAGAACGATTGTCTGAATCGATGCCACGAGGTGGGCAAAGAGCAGTAGCCCGAATTAAACGCTCCGTTGCAACAATGCAGACGTTGATCACCACGCTTTTGTGGATGAGTCGTAACACTCAAGATGATGTGGAGCCGACCAACATCAATGTCCATAAGTTGGCAACGGAAGTGATCGAAAGCCACCGCTACTTAATCGACCACAAAAAGATACGTATTGAACTGAACATAAAGAAAGAACCTTTGCAGATTAGGGCTCCACTAGCACTGATTGAAATAGTACTCGCCAATATGGTTCGTAATGCTTTCCAACATAGTACGAATGGTATCGTGAGTATCTCTTTATCAACTGATTATATTGGTGTAACGAATCCCATCGAAGACATGACAATTCATGAGTCTCAGTCAATTGAAGCCTCATTTGGCATCGGCTTAGTTCTGATAGAAAAAGTGTGCAGCAACCAAGGTTGGCACTTCTCACATCAACAGGAAAATAGCGTTCATTTTTCCTCTGTTGTTTTCCACCACGATAAAGCTCCTCTTGACGTAACCAAACGTTAACCTCTTATCTATTATCCTTGTTCCCAAGTTAAGCATTAGGAGTTAAAAGCATGGGAACTTGGATTTTAGAAACACTACTTTGGTCGATGGTTACTGTCGTGGTTTGTGTGGCTATATGGGGCTTCACTCTGCCAAATATCTTGATTGCATTGGGCATTTCAGTCGGCGTATCTCTATTGCTTGGCAACAGCTGGCGCAGCTGAACGTAGTTAGACTCGCTATTTGCAGAGGAAGCGGATGATATTCCCTAACTTCCTGCAAAAGAGAATGCATCAAAGATAAAAGCTGTCGCTTTTTCTTATCTTTATCGAGAGTTAGGTGTGATCAATGAAAATATATATTATTAAAGCATCCGCAGGCAGTGATTATTCAAAATACAAGGCATCAACAGGTGGACCTCCGCAGAATATCTTTGCCGCCGCTGCAGCAACGCCGAAATGGTACTCGATAGATATGGTCGACGAAACGATTGGTGTAAAAGCGAACCTAAATACGGATGCGGAATTAATCGTGATTTTTATGTCTACGCCTGATGCCTATCGAGCCTATGAGCTATCACAAACTTATCGGGAAAAAGGAAAAACGATTGTACTTGGCGGCCTGCACCCCACGTTTAATCAGCAAGAGGCATCACAGCACGCAGACAGCCTTATTATTGGTGAAGTGGAAAACTATTGGGTTCAGTTTCTTCGTGATGCCGAATTTGGTTGCTTGAAGGTTAAGTATAAAAGCCAAGAGCCTGTCGATTTAAGTCTACTGAATCCTTACCCAACCAATATCATTGCCCCTTCGGTATATGATTATATTTGGTCTGTTGTGGTGACAAGAGGGTGCCCATTTAAGTGTAATTTCTGTCTGGTGCCTCGATTTTTCAATCAATTTCAACAAAGACCAATTGCTAATATTGTCAAAGAGCTTGAGCACCTAAAAGCCCTTGGCGTGGAGTGGGTTGAGCTTCATTCAGATAACCTTACCCATGACAGAGAATATGCAATGGCACTCTTTAAAGCGATAGAACCGCTTAAGATGAGTTTCTATGGTGAAACCACTGTATTAATAGCACGGGATGAAGCCTTGTTGAGTGCAGCCGCTAAAGCTGGCTTTAAGTCAGTATTGTTAGGGATTGAAACGCCTTCTGAAGAAGCACTGAAAGCGCAGAAAAAAGGCTTTGTTAAGCCTTCGAAAATGAAAGAATACATTGCCACAATCAAGCAGTATGGCATTGAGGTGTGGGGGGATTTTCTATTTGGTTTTGATGAGCATGATACATCCATCTTTGAGCAGACTCAGGCGTTTCTGAATGAGATCAAGGTTGATAAGGTGATTCCACACTATATGATCCCATTCCCTGGCTCAAAGACGTATTCCAACTTAGAGAAAGAAGGGAGAATATTGACTACCGACTGGTCTAAGTACGACGGTAGCCATACAGTTTTTCAGCCCAAAAATATGACACCCAACGAGCTTGCTGATGGTATTTATTGATTTGGAAGAACAACATTAGTATGCGGGATAAACTAAAAGCTTGGTTTAGTTAATTCGACCCATAACATATTGAAAATAAGGTGTATTCAGGACACCTTATACTTTCGAACGACATCGCAATAGTTGTGATATCAGGTTTGTTGGGGGACGTTATCATCCCCCTGTAAATTGTTAGCGCAGTAGTACACTTCTTAGCGGTGTTTTATCTATACCTTTAACGATAACGTAAGACATTAGACAGGTCAGTATCAACACCGAGACATCGGCCAGAAAGCCAGAAAACTCAAGCATACCGAACGTGTTGAATAGGTAGATAATCACTAGTAAGTGAACAAGGTAAATACCTAGAATATCTTTACCAAGCTTAAGGGCTTGAGTCGAGCGGCCAAATTCAGGCCTGCTAGCGAGCATAAAGAAGATACCGGCTGCCCAAAGCGGTGTGCCAAGCAAGAAGTCATTTATATTAAAGGCTACGTCATGTTGCTTTAGTAGGAATAGCGCTTCTAATAGGTGTAGCCCCATGCCACCTACCGCAAGTAGTGCCGCGATAGTGAATGGCAGTTGGTAGTTATGTTTTCGTGCCATAAAGCCAACAGCAACCATTAAAGTACTTAAGAAAGGACCATTACGAGTGAATATTGGAGCCTCTAAGCCAAAAATAGGCTGATAACTTCCCGCCATCAGGCCATAAAGATACAGAGCGATAGCAATAGGAAAAATCAGCTTTTCTTGTTTGAATTCACAGCACAACGCGATGATAGCCAGACCACTTAATAGGCCAGGGATATACCAAAGGTGAACTATTCCGCCTTCAAATAACGTATTTAAAGGGTTTGAAGCAAGAAACCCCCAATAGCCGCTGCGCTCAGCAATATAACCTTCAGCAAAGAATTTCGATAGATTAAAAGGTAAAGCGAGGTAAATCACACTCCACGCCAGCCAAACTTTCAGTAACGGTAAGCTATAGCGCTTTAACGTACTTAAGGCACTTTCGCTCAGCTTAGGCATGATGAAATAACCGGCCAAAATGAAAAAGAATGGAACCGCAAAACGACCTAGTTGATTAAGGAGTAAGCCTACCCATGGTAGTTCATCGATCAGAGGTGCATCCATTAATGGTTTTGCATGGATAACAATGACAGCCAATAGGGCAATTAAACGCCCCCACTCAAAACTTGCAATTCGGTCTTTGTGCATATTCAAAAGTTAATCAATCAAGCGAAAAAAGTGGGGCGAATGTAGCAGCCTTAGTCGCAGAAAAGGAGTTATTTAATCAAAGAAATATCAGCTTTGTGTAAGAAGTGATTAAAGCGTGAGCTGGCTCTCAGTGATCCACTCACTGCTGTGTTCTAGGCAAGTTGAGGTGGTCAAAGTATCGACATCTCACTTTAACAGATAGCGATGTTTTGTAATTCTCACACGGATAGTATCACCTATGTAGGTCTAACTCTTTTTCTGAATTACCGACAAATAAACGCTTCCATTTCGTTTCTGGTTGAATGACAACGTTTCATAAAGGTTGTCTCGAGCCTTAACGCGTGTTTTCTTGTGCCAAATCAGGCTCTTTACTGCATGTTAATATTTCAGATCTCACTTGTGCTCGTAGTGCTAAGGCCGCGTTCCAGTCGTTGCCGTTGGGCATGATGGGTTTGCTGATGATAACGTCTATATGCCCATGACGAGGAAATAATGATTTATCTCTTAATATTGAGCGAGTGCCCCGTAAGGTAACCGGCAGAATGGGCAACGTGTGTTGGGCCGCAATTTGAAATGCCCCCATATGAAAGGCATGGATTCCCGCCATACGATATAACGTGCCCTCAGGGAAAAGTGTCAAAGGGCTGTGACTTTGCGCACTTGCGCTGAGATTTTCGGTATCTTTTAGGCTTTGTTGGGTGTCAAAGCGGTCGACAAAATGGCTGCCGAGTTTGGTTAAAAAAATGCGGGCAAACGGGTTCGCTTTGAGTTCCGCTTTAGCGACAAACTGGTGTTCTAATTCGGTCGCCGCAACCAATACCAGTCCATCGAGGTAACTTGCATGGTTAGCCACAATGATAAAGGGCTCGTCACCCTTGGCAGGAAGGTTATGTTTACCCGTTATGGTTAAGGGGATGCCTGTTAGTCGGATCAGTGTGCGAGCTCCCCAGCGCGTTACTTTCCAACATTGGTGGCGAGTCGGAATGACCGCCACCAAGCACCATACTAGCGGGGCGAGTAGTGCCATTATTAACCACATGTAAGTAGCAAAGAAAAAATCGCGGAGCAGTTGTGTGAAACGATAGAGAGAGGGACGTACCCCCGCGATAGCCATCCGTAACGTCTGTTGCCAAACAGGTCGCTGTGATGCATTCAGGTTATGGTCTTGATATAACGTTTTACAGGCAGAACGGCGTATTTTTCCGCTTGATGTTTTCGGTACGGTATGGGCTGGGCAAATGACGATATCATCAACTGGGATCCCCAATAAGTTGATGGCGAGATCTTGGATTTGTTGACGCAGTTGTTGTTGCTCGTCGGTATTGATGAGCTTTGACTCGGCTAGAACAACCAGCTGTTCGGTGCCCGTTTGATGATTATCTGCTGCAATGGCGGCAATGCAGCCTTTTCTTACGTCAGGCAGTTGGCTGATTGCTGCCTCTAATTCATGGGGGTAAATATTGCGCCCCGCTTTAATGATGATGTCTTTTATTCGCCCAGTTAGAAATAGCTCACCTTCCATGGTCAGCGCTCGGTCTCCTGTTTTTAACCAGCCATCATGATATAGCTCTGTCGTTTTTTTCGGGTCGTGGTAGTAGCCCGATGTTGATGATGGTCCTTTAAATTCAAGCTCGCCTTCTTGACGTTCAGGCAGCTCGTTGCCCAGCGCATCGACAATGCGGATTTGATGACCAGATAGCGGCAACCCAAGCCCTACAAGCTGTAGCGTATCCGCTTCGCCATCTCTAGCGGCTACCGCAGTGCCTGAACGCATCATGACTTGCCGCTGAACGGTTTCAATGCGTGGCGGGCGGGAGTGGGCAGGGAATGTGAGTCCAACAGATGATTCGGCCAAGCCATAGACGGGTGACATTGTTTCTGGGCGAAAACCGTATTGGGAAAAACGGGCTGTAAATCTGGCCATGGTTTGCGGGCTGATAGGTTCTGCACCATTCCATGATAATCGCCAACGACTAAGATCGAGGCCTTCTAGATCACTGTCTGCAATTTTATTCAGGCACAATTCATAGGCAAAATTGGGGGCTGGCGAGAGAGTACCGTTATGGCGATGAATCGCCCATAACCAACGATGTGGCTGTGATAAAAAGGCTAAGGGGGACATAATGACGAGTGGCATGGCGTGGTATAAGCTTCCTAGCCAAGCGCCGATTAACCCCATGTCGTGGTACACGGGTAACCAACTGATAAAGACATCATCAGGACTGGCTCTTACGGCCTTGCCCATCGCACGAATGTTTGCGAGTAGATTAGCATGGGTCAACATAACCCCTTTGGGAACACCAGTACTACCGGAGGTGTATTGCAGAAAAGCGATGTCATTGGTCGTAGCGTTGCCTACATAGACTGGCGTGTTGTGTTGGTGTAACTCATTGCATGTGACGACAGATGACATCGAGGGCACTTGAAGTCGAAGCAGGTGTGACAGCGGTTTCGCTTCTGTAACGGTAATTAACAACTTGGCTTCCGCATTTTTCAGTATTTTGGCATGTCGTTGGAGGTGATCTTCCAGTTGTGAGAGCCTCGCGGGGGGATAGATAGGAACAGGGATTGCGCGCGCATATAAGATGCCAAAAAAACAGTAGAAGTAATCGTTACTGGTGGGCAGCATGATAGCAACGGTGTCACCGGGTTCGATGCCATGCGCAATTAACCCTTTTGCGACATCTTGCGCTTTGTCGCGTAGACGCTGATAACTGATTGTCTGCGTTTCGTTGGCATTTTGGTAAACATAAAGGTGAGGCCGAGTAGGGTGATGGTCAACGTGCCAATCTAGTAGTTCTTGAAGGGTCATGACATGATCAGGGTTTGCATCGACTGTATCGAGGCTGATTTCTCCAACGGTATCTTGTAGGGCTATGGGGACTTGTTGTGCAGCCAATACTTCATTGAGTAAGTCTCTTGGGGTATCAATGCGGGCGAGTGATTGATCGGAAAGGTTCAGCGTAAAACACTGCGCTGTGCGTTGAAGCAATTCGGCTCTTGTTAGGCTATCAAACCCTAATTCATGATCAAGTTTGCTATCGAGATGGATCACATTTGTGGTGTGTTGCGAGGGTTGAAGCTCTTTGGCTAATTGAGTGACAAGGCCAAGTATTCTCTGGGCGGTGTGTTTGGGATCCTGAACTGATTGCGTTGAGCTGTGCGCTGGGCTATCCGACATACTTGCCACCTTATCGCTATGGTCTTGAACAATACCAACATGGGCGCTTTCGCTAACTGAAGTTATTGTACAAAAGTGTAGCTAACATCGGTGAAAAGGTGTTGATATGACGTCAGATGTTAATAAAGAAATGTTGGCACAGATCCATTCGGCTGTAATGTAGAATAGGTATCGAGGCTTATTCAGGCTCTCACCAGCACCCTTATAGTGCTGGTGAATAGTCGAAATGATGATGTTTATGATGAGCAGCTAATTTCGAGTTCTTTGCCCCAGTCGGGAGGTGATTGGGCAAAATGTGTAAACCGGGTATGTTCTGCGTATGGGGTTGCGAGTACTTCGAGTAGTTGTTCAACTAGGCTATTATCACCTTGCTCTGCAGCATCAATGGCTTGTTGGGCAAGGTAGTTACGAAGAATGAATTTAGGGTTGATGCTTTGCATCATCACCAGTCGCTCGCCATCAGGTTGCGGCTCTTTTTCCAACCGCTTAGCGTATTCCGATAGCCATTGTTCAAGTGGTGCGGTGTTGTGGAATAATTCAGTCATCGCATGGCTTGGATTAGGCAGTTCAGAATGTGGGATAGAAGACAGCGTCCTGAAGAATAAAGTGTAATCAACGGCTTGCTGAGACAGAAGATCAAACAGGTGGTTAAATAAGTCGGTATCTTCTTTTTCTTTCGCGATTAACCCAAGTTTGCTACGCATATTTTGGCTATATTCACGCTGTAATTGGGTTTGATAAAGCGTGAGTCCTGCATCAATTTTGTCTTTGTGTAATAGAGGGGTTAGTGCATAGCCTAGAGCTGACAGATTCCATAGGGCAATACTCGGTTGCTGGTTAAATGCGTATCGGCCTGAATAGTCGGAATGGTTACAAATATACCCTGGATTATAATCGTCTAAAAAACCATATGGCCCGTAGTCGAAGGTCAGGCCAAGTACCGACATATTATCAGTGTTCATTACACCGTGAGCAAACCCGACCGCTTGCCAATCAGCAATTAGCTTGGCTGTAAGTGCAACAATGCGCTGAAACATGAGTGCGTAGCGTTGTTCATCATCTGGCTCTTCGCTAATTTCGGGGAAGTGATGCTGTATAACGTAGTTAGCAAGCTGCTGTAATTCAGCATGTTGATTGGTGTAAAACAGGTATTCAAAGTGACCAAAGCGAAGGTGACTTTCTGCTATACGGATGAGCGTGGCACCACGTTCTATTTTTTCTCGATAAACAGCCGTTGAGCTGGATAATACTGCCAGTGCGTGGGTGGTTTTAATACCGAGTCCTGCCATTGCTGCACTAGCAAGGTATTCACGAATACTCGATCGTAATACGGCGCGACCATCGCCTTGACGAGAATAAGGGGTTAAGCCAGACCCTTTTAAATGGATATCCCATTTACAGCCTGTAGACGTTAATACTTCACCAAGAAGTAGCCCGCGTCCATCACCCAAATCAGGATTATATTGCCCAAACTGATGCCCTGTGTATTTCATTGCTATTGGGTCAAAATGAGGGTGTTCATCGTTGCCTGTAAACAAGTCGATAAAATACGGTGTATTCGCCTCTGTAGGGTCCAGCTCAAGTAATTGACACACTTCACTGTTCACACTAATAAGAAATGGGTCACCAAGAGGTTGAGGTGTAATGCGGGTGCCAAAAGTGGAAGGCAATGCACTATAGGTGTTATTGAACGTTAACTGTGACAGAGTTTTCATTGGCTGCTCATTGATACGCTTATCTCTTCTTTAAGCGTATCAACTTATCATCAGGTTACAACGGAGAGAAAGTAGGGGTAATAATAAGGCGCTGGTGGCTAAGGCTCAATAGCTTCTATATCAACAATCTTTGAACGATTCATAATGACTTTCCAACGGCGTACACGAACCGTATTGTCTTCATCGGTTTCACGCGTAATCAAATTAATTAAATGACGTTTTTCTACCGTTTCCTTCGATACTTGCCCATCTTTGAGCAAATAGATTTTTTGCGAACCTTTCTCCATCAGCTTTGTAATGATACGTAGATCAAGCATGATAGATTCACGTGTTTGTTCGTAACCAGTTAAAAACTTAGTTGGAGACATACGTGTAGTACTTTTATAGTGCAGTATGGTTTCTTCACGTTGCGAAACCTTGTGTTTGCGAATTTTCCTAATTTCTTCATCGAGCTTCTTAAAGCTTGTATATTCCATCCACTCTAGTTGGCGGCCAGTAAGGTGATTAGAATTGATATCGAAAAATTGTTTTCGCCACTTAGGTTTTCCTTTTCTAACCCAGCGCCACAACATTGTTTTTAAATCGTCTTTGAAGATTTCACGAGCGGCATAAATAAATGACATGGCTAGCACAAACGATGCCGTAATGTCGCCTAACACCCCACGTGCTTTTATCAGCATGAGCGTGACAAAAATCATCACAAAACCTGCAGCAAACCCTGTAACGACTTTTCGAGTATTGTTGCCCAGCTCAACGGTCTTTTCTTTCATCGTGACGGGGTATTCGATGAGTCTGCGTAACAGGCGCATTTTATTCGACATTCGAGTGGGATCGAGGGTTGCACGAGAAGAGTTGTAATTGTTCTTCATACGGTGTTCGGATTCGTTTGTGCAGGTTTCCAGTAGTCGTGCCTTTATTTCGCTGTAATCACTGTTACGCGGTAGATGAGCAATTAACTCAAGCAAGCGTTGTTCAGTAAACCATGACAAGTAGTTATCAACATTTTCATAGTATTTATAAAGCTTTTTATCGGTTGGGGCACTACGACGTAGTCGTTTAAGAATACGCTTCGTAAGTTGAGCGACTTCTTCAACTTCTTCAAGTGAACGCTCTTGCTTATCATCAAGTAATTGCTGCGTGGTTTTTTCTAGCGCAATAGCATATTGGTAGGCATATAAACTCAAACTTAGGCGGTATTGCTCAGTTGACAGTTTTCCACGGCTAGCGAGACGGCTGTGAACAAGGGGAAGATGGTTCACATCACTATAATAAGTGCGTTTACCTTGAATCGCATTATGGAAGAAGTCTTCTTCTGAAATAATGTTGCTGTTTAGGCCGAGTTCACCGGGGATGAAAAGATAGAGATCGAGCTGCCTGTTGGTTGTTTCTTGAATGACGTGGGATATTTTGAGTTTATGTCCGTCTTTTTTTTCAACAGTGATCACTATATTTATTTACCTCGGAGATTTAGGAGCGCTATTGGCAGGGTAGTGCCAATACTTTGAAGTTGAGTTAATTTTAGATGAATTAGCCACTTAATAGCAGTGTTAATTCAGTATTGTTACGCTGTTAGCGTGTAAAGTAGGCAAATAATTGAAGATAGGTCAGGCGCACGGAAGTAACATCACGTATAATGCGCGGCCTAACGTATACGGTGATCGCAAGCGCGTTCATCAATAATGCAACTGAGTGATTATTAAAGTTCAGTCGTTTTATTTACCCAGAGAGTGTCGAAACAAATGATTAAAATTGGACAATACAACACATTAGAGGTCGTCAAGCAGGTAGATTTTGGCGTATTCCTTGACGGTGGTGAAGACTTTGGCAATATTCTACTGCCGAAATCCTCTGTTCCGGCAGGCACTGAGCTGGGAGATAACATCGAAGTCTTCATCTATTTTGATTCTGAAGATGAAATTATTGCGACGACTGAGCAACCTTTTGCGCAGGTAGGTGACTTTGCATTGCTACGCGTTGTTGGTGTTTGTGAAATTGGTGCTTTCGTCGATTGGGGCCTGAGAAAAGACTTACTTGTTCCATTTAGCGAACAACGCCGTCGCCTTGAAGAAGGCCAAGATGTCATGGTGCGTATCTATACAGACAAAGCGTCGGGCCGTATTGTTGGTTCAACTAAATTCAACCGTTTCCTTGATAAAACCCCAGCAAACTATACAGTGGGTCAGGAAGTACAGGCATTGATCGCAGAAACGTCTGAACTTGGCTATAAAGCGGTTATTGAAGGCGAGCATTGGGGCCTATTATTCAAAACTGAATCGTTCGGTAAATTGTTCCCAGGCAAAAAGCTAAAAGCATACATCAAAGAAATTCGCCCAGATGGTAAAATTAACCTGTCTTTACAGAAGGCTGGTCGTGCTAAAGTTGACGATCTTGCGGATAAAATTCTAACCACGCTAGGGCGTAAAGGTGGCTCGTTGCCATTGAATGATAAGTCAACGCCAGAAGCTATTTTTAAAGAATTCCGCACCAGTAAAGCGACCTTCAAGAAAACCATTGGTGGTCTATACAAAAAAGGCCTCATTGTCATTGACCGTGAAGGTATTCGATTAAACGATAACTAATCGTTACCGCTGAAACTGGCGGTTAAAAATTCGATAATCAATATCAAGGCCACTTGCTTAAAGCGAGTGGCTTTTTTATTTGTCGATGTCTAGTCCTGAAATGTGTTTACTTACAATCTAAATGGCTGGCAGGATAACTCAACATTGTATTGATGCGTAAACCAAAGAAGGTGTTTATAAATTCAGCGGGTAGTTGAGAGTAGACCGCCTCAATGTATTTAGAGGCGGTAATATGAAAATAATTAGCTCAAAAATCCGAGGTTTTTTTGTTCGAAATTCACCAAGTTAGGGAATAATGTATCCAGTGATTCCGTAGGAGTACCAAACCACTGAGCCAGTGTCGCGGCTACTTGATCGGCTGAGGTTGTTGGGATCATCCGGCCATTATTGTTGATTGACCAGTTACCATCATGGGTTAGATCTAGGATGTTTCCGTAGTACTGGCCTCCGAGAACTGCATCTCCCATCACTAATTCATGTCCAGCCCAGCCATGAGCTGTCCCTGTTCCGTTAGTTAATTGGGACCGACCGAAGTCTGACATGGTGAAGGTAGTAACATTTGGTCCAAGACCCGAGACATCCAGTTCAGCTTGAAATGCGGATAACGCTTCTGCTAATTCTTTGTATAAACGTTCGTGAGCCGCTAGTTGATTATTGTGTGTATCATAACCGCCTTGTATCACATAAAAAACTTGCCGCTGCTGGTTCAGTACCGCATTACCCTTGATCACCTTGGCAACCAATGACAAGTTATCAGCCAGAGATGACTTAGGGAATTTTGTCGTTAGGTCAGCTTCTAGTAGCGGGTCGAGTTGTGCGCCTGACGATAACATCTGTTGCTTAATGAGGTTAATTTGTTGACGAAAGATATTCACGCGCTCAACAGCCATGTCATCTTTGAAAGCTTGTTCTAGGCCTCCCGCTAACCCAAATGCTTTAATATTGGCACTTTCCGATAACAGCACTTGCTGGTAACTGCTAGACAGCAAAAAGTTGGTTTCTTCTCCGGTACTATATGCGGGGCTAAACTCATAAACCGGTGAGGCGAGGGTATCCAGTAACCTTCCTGCCCAGCCTGTTGCTATATCTCCCCCAACAAACCCGCTTCGTTTTGCTGCTTGCATATCTGCATGTGAACCGAGCCGTGAAATAGAGGGGACGGTTTTGGCTTCAAATGCTGCTCTATCACCCGCTGCGATTAAATTACCCGTGTTTATGATTGCACTCATCTTTCCTTGTGCGAAGAGGTCGGATAATGGCGATAGTGCAGGATGCCCACCCAGAGCTAAGTCGCCGTCCATCGCGAGGTTAATTAAGTTATTTTTATCGATAGCGAGTGCACCTTTGGCACTAGCATACTCATCATAACGTTGAGATTGCGTTGGGATCAGCATGTTATGTGAATCGTTACCGCCGGCAAGGAATACGCAAACAAGTGCTTTATAATCACCACCTGCAGCCATGGCTAAATTCCGCATGCCAATACCTGTCGATAATGAAAGTACACCAGCCGTTGCGAGGGATTTTTTTAGGAAATCACGTCTTTTCATTATCGTTACTCCTGAACCAAGTATTCTGGGGAAGTGACCGTTAGCCAAATCATGCCTTTACAGCGAATTCTGCCATTATTCGCGCCAATTGAATCGGTGAACTGACGATAAGTAGCTAGCATCGTGCCGCTGATAGGACGGTGGTAGAAGGCCTGTTGTAAGTAATCCATCTGTTGCTCAAATTTAGATACATTACTATTGGAGTAACATGTTGATATATCAACTTTATTTGATTCGTTGATTTCAGGGGCATCATAATTTTTATTCTGCCCAATGACGCTATGGAAAATATTACTGAAGGCTTTAAATGATGAAGCGTTAAGAACCGTAAATTCAGGCGCGGTTAACTTGGCTTCAGAAATGGCACCATCAGGTGCGTCTGTTGGGCGGTAGTAGCTAAAGACTGAGGGTGCGCCGAGTGGAATTTGTCCGTATGAATCTGCGGTGTCTATATCACGGTAATATCCATCAAGGTTACCACGCATTGCCATTGCTCTGGCAAGGTTGGTCATGACGATAAGGGGCTCTTTAAGTTTGTAAGCTTGACTATTTCTCGCTTCTTCATCGCTGAGGATTGCTTTAGCGACCATGGCAAGATCACCTCGAACACCTTCGCCGTTGTTCCTGAAAGCACTTGCCACACGTGCAATGTATGCTGGTGACGGGTTCGACATAACTAGACGCTGGATCAATATTCTACTGACAAAAACAGGGGTGTTGGGATGGTTAAAGAGCATATCGATAGCAAGTTCTAAATCTTGCTGTGCCGATTTGCCACCTTCAAAACTAATGCCCATAACATGCTTACTACCACTGTCGTGACGACTATCATTCGGTTGCATCGGCATGAATAATTCACCGTCTGATAGATTAGACCAATCGGTATTACCCGCGAGATGCCAACCAGTTAATACTCGAGAGAACTCACCCACATCTGCTTCTGTATAGGTTGCAATAGGGCTACCATCTGAATCGAGGAAAGGTGAACCGTCAGGTTTTAGCTCATCTAAGCCGATGGTAAAAAGCTGCATTAACTCTCTTGGATAGTTTTCATTGGGACGGATCCCTTCGAAGGGGTTTTCTAACTGGCTACCGACCGATGTTAAGTAGTAACCCATCGCTGGGTGACGTGATATATCGACAAGTAAATCACGATAATTTCCTAATCCATGACGAATCAATAGATCATAATAATCGGTAAGCAGACGGGGCTGCTGGCTTAGTGTGGCGTCTTTTTCTGATACAACGACAATTTCGCTTAGGGCAAAAGCCATACGCTGGCGGAGTTGATCCGGTGCATTAATGCTTCTGTCCCACCATACTTTGTAGCGTGTTTCTGCGCTTGCTCCCGTGCCATAGGCAACATATTCATCAAACCGTGGGAGGTGATAACTTGGATCAGTGGCCAATTGTTCATTAAACCATTGCTCAAACCCTTGGGCGCTAACTTGTGAAGGCTCGTTAATTTTGGGGCCAAAGCTCGCTTGAAATAATAAGGAGGCTGCTTGCTCGTCAGTTAACATGACTTCTGGTAGTACTGGCGCTGGAGCTTGCGGGTCGATTCGAGGGTAGGTTAAAGCACCTGATGCATTTTCATTAGGTTCCACTATCCAAGTGAAAGGGCCATAAGTACTTGTTTCTGTACCATCTGTCACGGTGAACGTTACATCAGGGTAGTAACCTTCAGAGCCTGCAGGTGGCATTCGATTAGCCCATGGTTTTGCCCAGAAAACGCCGTTGCTGTTTACCCAAATAAAGCTGGGTAAGTTCTCTGTCGACCAGCTTAGTTCGCCAGTCCCGTCATATTCAACGGGGATATTCCAGCGATACTTTTCACCAACAACACCTCTTGGCGGCTCGGTGTTGGGGGATATTTCTAACTTGGCATAACTCATTGAGGATATGGTGATGGGGATCGACACCAATAGCCCTTTGCACATGCTTGATAATTGCATCCTTGCCTCCTTTTTTGGCTTTTGATGTAATTATAAGCAGGCATTTAAACGTTGGAGTGAAGATATATTGATGCTGTGAATGTATGGGCTCAAAGTCACAGTCAGATCAGAAGGAAAACACTCGCATTAACTTGGCTTATCAAACAAGAATATTGCATCGTGTACACCTTGAATAAGCATTTGCATGGCAATAACCGTTAAAATTAATCCCATTAAACGGGTAACAATACTAATGCCATTTTCTCCGATGACACTGACGATTTTTTGACTGTAAATAAAGCAAACGAGTGTAATGATACAAAGCACGGCAAAAGCACCAATTGTGATCAAGATATTAATAATGCCACCTGCCGCCGAGTAGTTCATCGCCGTCGCTATAGTACCGGGGCCGGCGAGGATTGGTAACGCAAGGGGGGAAATAGCAATATCTTGATCGGGCTGGGTACTTGGTTCACTCGTCTCATCAGATTTGTTTGAGTGTAATTTTGAGCTGCTGCCTTGTAGCATGTGGTAACCCACAAGAAACACCAAAATACCCCCCGATAATCTGAGTGCTGGTAGAGTAATACCAAATAACTCAAATATTCCTTTCCCGAGTAAGCTAAATGACGCAATGATTAAAAATGCTGATAAAACAGCTTTCATGGCTGTTGCACGCTGCTGCTGGTCGTTTTGGCTACTGGTTAATCCAAGAAACACTGCGGTGTTGGCTATTGGGTTCATAATGGCAAAAAAACCCATAAATACAGTAAAGCTGACAGTCATTAGATCATGCATAAATAAAAATCCTACGCTGAAGAGTCGTTGTGAGTCTCTAGTTCGATTTTAGATAACAAACGATAAAGATTATTCCTGAAATTGATTTTTAAATGTTCCTGCATCTTGCAAGTTTAAAGTGATGAAGAAGCCTGCCGCAGTAATTTTGGACCGAATTGCGCATTACAAGCTTATTTGTGACGTCGTTCCATAGTTGGTTTTTTGAGATAAAAAGGTCGCTCTACTTTTGATAGAGTCGGTGAATACTTGGAGCGTAATAGTCAGGAAGGCGTTGGTATTAAAGATGAAAATAGTATTTTATTTAGTGTTGTCTTTGTTAATCGTTGGGTGTCAGTCAACTGGAAATAGAACGGCAACGAGCCCTGTTTCTCAGGAGAAAGTTGATGCTTTTTTGACGGAGAATATAAGAATAGCCAAAGCATTAATACCAGACAATGTGGGCACTGTTCAGAGAAAAGGTGATCAAGTGATTATTACCTTAAAAGGTGATCGTAGCTTTACTCACGACAGCGCAGATATTCGTTATGAAGCACAGGATGTATTAAAGCAGCTATCGACATTAATTAACCGTTTACCGGAATCTCGTGTTTTCATTGCAGGGCATACTGATAGCATCGGTTCGGAAGAGTATAATCGTATTCTTTCTACCAAGCGTGCGCAGTCAGTGTCAGACCTTTTAGTTGATAATGGTGTTGATGAGGATCGTTTGGGTATTTTCGGCTTTGGTGAAAACTCCCCAATAGCCGACAATCAATTGAATTCAGGGCGACAGGCAAACCGCCGAATAGAAGTTAGGGTGACACCTAAATTTGATATGTTTGCAGATTAAACAAAAGGAAGCATTGCTTCCTTTTGTTATTAATACGCTATTGGCATAAAGCCGTAGCTAAGATTACTTTCCCCCACAGACGACACAGTTAGCTTGTTTCGCTAGTTTCATTTCACGCCAGCTCATCGTCATCGCGTCAAGCATTAGGATCTTCCCTGTTAAAGCTTGCCCCATGTTGGCAACAACTTTAATGGCTTCCATCGCTTGCACTGCACCAACAATACCGACAACGGGTGACATGATGCCAGCCTCTACACATGTTAGAGTTTGTTGGCCGAATAGGGCACTGAGGCATTGATAACACGGCTCGTTGCCTTGATAGGTATAAACACTGATCTGGCCTTCCATTCGAATGGCAGCACCAGAAATCAACGGTGTTTTATGCTGGTGGCATAACCGGTTTAGCTGGTTGCGAGTTTCAACATTATCGCTGCAATCAATCACTATTGTGTGTTGTTCAATGAAAGTACTTAGCGCCGTGTCTGAAAGACGCTGCGCAATCGTCTCAACTTGCGTATTTGGATTGATTGTTTGTAGTGCTTGCTTTGCTGAATCGACTTTCAGTTGGCCAACGGTATTGTCGTTGTGCAAAACCTGTCGTTGAAGGTTTGATACTTCAACAATGTCGTCATCAATAAGCGTTAGTTTACCCGCGCCAGCAGCTGCGAGGTACTGAGTTGAAGCACAACCAAGGCCGCCAGCACCAAGGATTAACATTGAAGCGGCTTTTAAAGCTTCCTGACCGTCAAAATCAAACTGTTTGAGAATTATCTGGCGGTTATAGCGCAGCATTTCTGCATCGGTAAGTTCTACCACGGGTGTTTCCTGTGAGGTAAAGGAGGTGAGAGCGGCTCTCACCTCATTCGGTTAGTACATAGTATGATTAAACAGCTCGATAGTAACATCTTCATTAGGCATCACACGTCCGCGGTCTTGTTCTAGCACCACAAAGCAGTTTGCTTGGTGCATAGAACTAAACGCACCGGAACCTTGGTTACCAGTTGTCGTCACTTCAACCTGACCGTCAGTATTTATGCTATAGATACCACGTTGGTAATCAGCTCGACCAGGACGTTTCTTAAACACTGACGTTGCTTTTGCTGTTAGGCGCTGTGGTGGCTGATATTGAGTATGCCCTGCAAGTTGCGCCAGCATTGGTTGCACAAGTTGATACAGCGTAACCATGGCTGACACTGGGTTGCCCGGTAGGCCACAGAACCATGTGTTTTTAATGGTACCGAATGCGAAAGGTTTACCCGGTTTCATTGCGATTTTCCAGAAACCGATTTCACCTTGCTCATCTAGTATGTCTTTGGTGTAGTCAGCTTCACCCACACTAACGCCACCTGACGTTACGAGTACATCTGCTGTTGTTGCGGTATCGAATGCTTCACGTAATTTTTCTGGGCTATCAGGGATGATGCCTAAATCCATTACGTCGCAGCCAAATTTTTCAAGTAGCGCACGAATACCATAACGATTGCTGTCGTAGATTTGACCAGCTTCAAGTGGTTCGCCTACTGGACGGAGTTCGTCACCGGTTGAGAAAAAAGCAACCGTTGGACGTTTATAGACAGAAAGCGTTGCAATACCTAAAGAGGCGAGCAGGGGCATCTCGCGAGCAGTGATGCGTGTTCCTTTAGCTACGACCACATCACCTTGATGGACATCGTCGCCTATCGGGCGCACGTTATCACCTTCTGGTGGTTTTACCGTAAAGCGAATGGCATCACCATCGACTTCGGTTTCTTCTTGCATGATAACAGTGTCAGTGCCTTCTGGCATTTGAGCACCTGTCATAATACGAATACATTGACCTTGTTGGCACACCCCGTCGAAAGGCGTGCCGGCAAAAGATTTTCCCGCTAGGGTTAATGTATCGCTTACTTGCAAATCAGCGCTACGAAGAGCATAGCCATCCATTGCAGAGTTAGCGAAAGGGGGTACGTTTATTGGTGAGCAAATATCGTCAGCGATGACAAAACCCATCGCATCGGAAAGCGAAACTGTGTTTACAACTTCTAATGGCTTAACTTGATCCAAGATCTTTGTTAGTGCCAATTCAACTGGCATTAAGCCCGGAGTATCACAACATCCCATAATTGGTATCCGTTTATCATTTTATTATATTTTGCATAGTAAGTAATTATGACAAAAAAAGCTTCCCATAACTAATGCCGCATTAAATACGTGGTGTAATTATTGTCATTTACAGGTATCCTGCGTCCAGAAATATTGCTGGTATGCGTATTTGGATAATTTATCATCATCTAAGTCTCTAATCTTACTTAGAATTTATCCAAGCCAGTAAGTTGGAGGAATAAAATGACAGCATTTAGCGAATCTGCGTTGAAAGTGCGCCAAGCACTGGTTGATCGTGGCCTTGAAACGCCAATGACGGATAAAGTCGTTAGCCGCGWAGAGAAGAAAGAGAAGATTGAGTATCACATGCGTGAGATCCTCGAGCTTCTATCATTAGATCTTACTGATGATAGCTTGGTTGAAACCCCACATCGCATTGCCAAAATGTATGTTGATGAAGTGTTCTCTGGCCTTGATTACACCAATTTCCCTAAAATCACAGTTATTGAAAATAAGATGAACTGTGATGAAATGGTGCGAGTTAAAGACATTACATTAACTAGTACTTGTGAACATCACTTGGTCACAATTGATGGCAAGGCAACGGTTGCTTATATTCCTCGTGGAAAAATCATCGGTCTGTCCAAAATTAACCGAATTGTTCGTTTCTTTGCTCAGCGCCCACAAGTGCAAGAGCGCATGACACAACAGATTTTGGTTGCATTGCAAACCTTACTGGAAAGCGATGATGTGGCAGTCACTATGGATGCAACACATTATTGTGTAAAAGCGCGTGGTGTAATGGATGCGACCAGTGTGACCACCACCACAGCACTTGGTGGTATCTTCAAGCGCAACCCAGCAACGCGTGCGGAATTCTTGCACGGTCTTCGCTGAGGCATCTTGGTTGTATACCATACAAGTTTAAATTTCATAAAATGCCAGCGTATAATTCGCTGGCATTTTTGTTTGCCTTTGTTGGCAGCTAACTAATCCAAACAAGGATCTCATGGATTTAATTAAACTATCGCGCATTAGCATGAAGCACCTTATTACCCTTCATGTCATGCTTGATACGCTGAGCGTAACAGCGAGTGCTGAGCGCTTATGTTTAAGCCCATCGTCAGTTAGTAAAACGTTGACCCAGTTGCGAGATAACTTGAACGATGAGTTATTTTATCGTCATGGTAACCAGCTTGTGGCAACACCGCTGGCAAGGCGGTTAGGGCCAACAGTCCATCAAATGATCAACGAGATGAATCAGATGCTAACGCAAGAAGCATTTGATCCTGCTTCTTATCAAGGTCGATTCTCTTTAGCAATGCGTGAAAGTACGTTTGAACTTATTGCGGCTAAATTAACAGCCAGAGTGTTAGCGCAGTCACCGGGTATGCGGTTGGAGATATGGTCACGCGATAGTATGGGGTTTGAAAGCTTATCAAAAGGTCGATTAGACTTTATTATTTTACCCCATGATAAAAGCCAGCCACCTAGCTCTCACAATAACCTTGTTTGGGAAAGCCTAATTGAAGACGAGATGGTTTGTTTAATGAATGCCGACCATCCATTAGCTGATCAGCCTTTAACCATTGAAAATTATTTGAGCTATGGGCATGTTGGAATAATGGACAATGATTTGAATGTTCCATTTTTTGAAATGCAATTGGCGCAGCAGCATCAAAAACGTAAAATTGCAGTAAATGTCGCTGACTTTGGCGGGGCGGCGCTGATGTGTAGGCACAGCGATTTACTGTTTACTTGTTCACAGAAGTGGGCTGAAGTAGCACTTCAAGCAAAAGGTTTAATAACCAAACCCTTGCCATTTAATTACGGTGAGGTGTCTTACAGTTTGGTATGGCACCAGCCGAGTATGAATGATCCTGCTCAACGTTGGCTGTATGAACAAATCGTCGAAGTATCAAAATCGACTTAACGTGTTGAGATATTACCGTAAATACAAAAGGTAATTAGTTCTAGAGTGTGCGTTGTGACAGCAAAAGCTACCCGTTACATGCTGATGGTTAGTTTGATGCGTGTCAATTCACATTAAGGAAATTACCTGAGTTATTCTTATTTGATAATTCAATAAAGAGCATCTATCGTTAGGTGAAGTTCGGTATTGATAATATGCAGTTCCATCTAGGATTGTTATTAATGGTGACCAATTTAAAGATTTGATCATTAACATAATAACGAGAATATGTAATGGGAATGGATTTCCAGAGTCAATACTCTGTAGAAACGACTTTTAACTCGCCTGATTATGAATTAATTGAAAAAATTGGCGAAGGTGGTTTTGGGCATGTTTATAAAGCACTTCAACACAGCACCCAAAAGCTAGTTGCTATAAAATTTTTAATACTCAGTCCTGACTTTGACCAAGAAAAGAAACGGCGCTATATCGAGCGGTTTCATCGTGAATCTGATTTAATTCGTCGTCTTAATCATCCTAATATTGTTCATCTTATTGATAAAGGTCAGCAAAATGATTTTCTGATCTATGCTGTCTATGAGTATATCGATGGATGTACATTAAAAGAGCATTTAGATACTCAGGGTGCATTGAGTGCTGTTGATACAGCGGAAATTATGGCATGCGTATTAGATGCATTATCGCATGCACATGAAAAGGGAGTGATACATAGAGATATAAAACCAGCCAATATTATGCTCTATCAAGTAGGAGCGAAAACGCACGTTAAAGTGCTGGACTTTGGAATTGGCACATTAAAGAATGAAGTTCGACAGCTAGATTATAAAAGTATTACCTTAACGCAAGAAACCTTAGGAACGCCGACATATAGCTCGCCCGAGCAGTTACGGGGAGAGCCTCCTGTTGCTCAAACGGATATATATGTTTGGGGCTTGGTTTTTTTAGAGTGTTTAACCGGTGTACCAACAATTACAGGTCGTAGTCTCGCATCGATCTTCCATCAGCAGTTAAGCCCAACGAATGTGCCCTTAGGTGTTTTGGCTGGGCATAATTCAGCGCCTTTCTTTCGCCGCGTATTAAACAAAAAGTCACATGAGAGGCCTGTTGATACTGCTGAGTTATACCATGAATTTCAAAAGCTTAATTTTACCAATTTAACGGGTACTTCTTCCCCTATATCAAATCACCACACAGCTGTTGAACTCAGTGATATTACACAGGTTAACCAGCATGACGAAACCCTACTTAATGACGGACATTTTTCGTATTCTCGGCTAACTGAGCGTAAACAGATATCGGTACTGAGTGTTATTTTAACAACAGGGGTTTTGCCATCTGAAGGGCAAGCTGTGCAGCTTATTGAACAGGATGTGATTGACACTTTTCATAGTGATCAGATGCAGCAATGTATTGATCTTGCCGTTCGTTACGGTGCCACTCATGTGGGGTCTTTAGGCGATACTTTATTGTTCTATTTCGGTTATCCCAAGGTAAGCGATAACGATAGCCGGCTATGTAGCCGTGCCGCGTTAGATATTGTGAGTAACTTTAATCGGAAAAATGCGTTATTAAAAAATAGCCATGGGATTGTTAGTCATATTCAGATGGGTATGCAGGCAGGATTAATGCAAAGTCTCGTCGGTAATATACCCGAAGGGAAGGCTGCCCATGATGCTATGAATTTATGTCGACAAGCAAAGCCTGGGCAAATAGTGTGTTCAGAAAGCGTCAAACTCATTCTAGAAAGTTATCTCAATTTTGAGCGTCTAATCATACCAGCATCTGTTAATAGACTGGCAAGTTGCGTTGAAGATAGACCTTATTTATTACGCTCAGAGCGCTTATCAGAAGCGTTTGGTTTTTTACGCAGTACACAAAAAAACAGGGCTTTTATTGGCAGAGAGCAAGAAATAGCAACGCTAGTAAATTTGCTTGCTAGTGATAGTGATGAACATGCGGCGTTAAATAAGAGTCAAAGTGAAGAGACTCAATATAGAATTGCTCATATTCAGGGTGAAGCCGGAATTGGTAAGTCACGTTTAGTCTTCGAATTAAGAGAGCGTGTCGAAGATTGGCGTCATTTGGTTGCCCAGTGTTTACCTGAGCATCAAAATAATGCGCTTTATCCTATTCTCACATTATTGAAAGTTAAATATGCCCTTGAGCCTTTATCTGATACTCAAAAGCTAGCTCGATTAACACAAGCGATTGAACAAAGCCCTTTGCTACGGCAGCACCAAGAGCAAGGGTTGCTAGTTTTGGCTGCATGGCTAAACCTACTTACTGGCGAACAGAACGTAGATGGTAACAACGCGCTAAGTAATTTGTCTCCTGCATTACAAAAACAGCGGTTGTTTGACGTAGTTAGTGAATTACTGTGTCAGACACATTTAAGTTCAGGGGAGAAGGCAAACCATAAAAAACAGCATCTGTTCATTTTTGAGGATTTACACTGGGCAGATCCAACAAGCAAAGAGTTTATCCATTTCATTGTCCAAACTGACGCATTTAAAGATGGAAAGCACAGCTGGCTAAATACGTCTCGGGAGGCGATCCCCACTATAATGGAAGACCTCTCTTTCACGTTAGTTCAAATTGATAAACTCAGTGATGCGAACGTTAATGACTATATTGCCTTTCTGTTTAATCAGCAGCCTCTGTCGCAACGTTTAACGGCGCTATTGCTTGAGCGTACCGATGGCATTCCGCTGTTCATTGAAGAGCTTGCGTCAACATTACAAAATCAAAAATTAGTGCATAAGGTTAATGGTATCGTTGATTTTGTCGACAACGAAAAACAGAGCCAAGTACCTGTCAGTTTAAGAGAGTCATTACAGCAAAGGTTAGATTGGCTTGAATTTTCAAAAGATACCGCTCAACTTGCCGCAACAATAGGGCGCACTTTTAACTACGATTTACTCGTAGCAGCATCAAGTAAAGATGAAGCACAAGTGCAAATAGATTTGGACGAGTTAATTAAGGCTGAATTAATCTACCAACAACGACAAGTAGAAGGCGATAGTTATATCTTCAAGCATGCTTTGGTTAGGGATGCTGCTTATGAAAGTATGGATGGCAAGACTCATAAAATATCACATCTAAAAGTAGCAGAGGTGTTAGTAAAATACTTCCCTATGCGTGTCGAAGAACACCCTAATGAGGTGGCTATTCATTTCTCTAGTGCATCTCGATATGATTTGGCTATTAATTATGGAATTATCTCAGCTAACTCCTCACTTGAAAATTTTTCTATAGAAGAGACTATTTATCAGGGGTATAGGGTTTGTACTTGGATTGAAAATATACCAGAAAATGTGATGGTAGCTGATAAAATTGAAATCAATCGGATCTTGATGCAAGCCTTAATGCTCAAATATGGTTGGGGTCATAATAAAATTTATAACCATATTGACAGTACAAGGCATCTTTTTGTTGGGTTGAAAACATCAGAATATAGTCGAAGCGTAGTTTGGAGCTTGGTTTCGACCTTTGTGTACTATTTTGTTGTTGGTCAAAAAGATGGGATGGTTGGCTTACATAAGCATGTTCAAGAAATATTAAATAGTAAAAACGAATCAGGTATGGTGTTGGCTGCACATATCATGCAAGGGTTCATTAATTTTAATGACGCAAACCTGGAAGAATCTATATCATCTTTTTCTAAGGTTGTAAGCTTGTATGATGAGAAAGAACACAAAGATTTGGTGTTTTTATTTGGTGTTGATATGTTTACATGGGCCAAATCTATGCTTGGCATTATATTTAGCTATCAAGGGAAACTAAACTTAGCAAACAGCCTAGGGGAAGAGGCAATTAGTAGTGCGAGAGCGTTAGAGCATGTGCCTTCAATATGTATCGCATTACTATATCGTGCTATTGTCGCTCAGTTTCATGGTAATAATAGACATGTCAAAAAAATCACAAATGAGATTATTGAATTTTCAGATGCTTATAGCCTGCCTGCCTACAAAGGGTATGCTTCTTTATTAAATATGTGGGCAACACGAAAAAATAATGTAGATAGTGCAATTAGTATTGTTAGTATTCTAAAGGAAATGAACTGTAATGCTTTTATACCGTACTATGCCTCATTGCATGCCGACACATTAGCTCAACAAGGTAGTCATTTATCTGCAGTTGAACTTATCGATGATTGCTTACTTGATTGTAAGCGTTATAGTGACTTTAGCTATGAAGCTGAACTCTATTTGAGGAGGGCATGTTATTTATTGGGAGAAAAAGAACCTAATTTTACACTTGCAAAAAGTGATTTACATAAAGCTATTTATTTATCAGAGAGTAGAGGGAATAAACAAACAAAATTACATGCAAAGAAACACCTGTCAAATTTATTACAAAAAACTTATTAAATACAGAGAGGGTGATATCATGGGAACAACTATTGCTGGATATAAATCGTCATTTAAGTCAATTGTCAGTTTTAGATCTGCATATTTAAAAGCAATAGCTAAATCATGGACTGATGAGGAGTTTAAAAATGGCCTTTTAGAGGATAATATTTTAGAGTGGAAAGGATTTACTGACTTATTACCAAATAAAGAGCCGCTTCCTTGGACTGCAAAAATTTATGTGTATATTCCAAAACCTTTAGAAGACGGGTTTCCACTTAATACTCGTTGGATGCCTGGTCCAACAGCTGGTTGGTTTGGTATAAATGATGAATTTATTATTAATTTACCACCAGCTCCGGAAGACACTGAAGAATACTCTAATGCAATTGCTGCTTACAATCAGATGTTTCCCACATTAATGGGGACAACAGATGATAGTGATAGTGAAGGACTATCTGAAGATTTTGTTAACTTTAGTTGTGCATTATTACAAGCGATTAGCCTTTGCTGGGCGACTCAAGAAAAAGATGGCAGTGATACGACGCCTAATTTTGCCGAACAGCTAGAACAAAATGGATTAGAAGCATTAACCAGTCTTATTGGTTTTGTTAATCCATGGGGCTTCAATATTAAATTTAAARAAGCACCTGAAGGAGCAAGATGGGATAGGTCCAATCAGTGTTGGAGTGGTTTATATAACGAGGTAAAACTTAATTACCCAGCGCCACCAAGCCAATCAGGATCTTTTTCAGACGATGCTGTTAAAGCTATTGCACTCGCTCAATACAACGCAGATGGAATGCAGTATCCGTTTACATGTCCTTAAATTAGCGATTATTTTTAATATAGGACTATTTCCATGAATAATATAGAACTATTTGACTCTGATAGACATGTAATGGAGCCACTATATTTGTGGCAGACATATGTTGAAGAAACAGTGTTTGCTGAATATCCAATAACACTGAGACATGATACTGAAGAAGCGATGCAAGAAAGAGTTGAAAGGCTCGGGTTTGGGGCCGCGAAGAAGCTACCTCCCATTTACATGATTGGCGACAATGAAGTGTTATTACGATGGGGGGAAGAATTACAACTTGCATGCCTTGAGGGTAAGAGTAGTGAGCTTGAACGCCGAAATGCCATGGCTCCTGAAACACAGTTGGAAAGTATGGATGAAGCAGGAGTAGCATGGGCGAGTATATTACCCACATTCGCAGGGCTACTAATTAATCATGAATCTCTGCCAGCTCATATATCACTAGCATATGCTGATGGTTATAATCGGTGGTTAAAAGAATATTGTGATTTTGAGCCAATGCGTTTGAATGCTGTTGGCGTGCTCAGTCGCCATGATCCAAATACAATGCTAGCTCAGCTTGATCGTATTATTACTAATGGTTGGAAAAGTATTACTTTACGACCTGAAGTAATAGCAGGTAGGGGATTGGGTCATGCTGACTATGAGGAATTTTGGGGTGCTTGCGAAACCAACGGTATAAGCGTAGCCATCCATGGCGGTACTCATGCTTGTTTAGCGACGGCCGGCACAGATAGATTTAATTCTCACTTTGCCATGCATGCATGCTCGCATTCCATGGAAATTCAAATGGCTTTTTTGTCTTTATTAGAGTCTGGTGTACTAGAAAGGCACCCTAAGTTAAAGTTTGCTTTTTTAGAAGCTGGGGCGTCTTGGATACCACACTGGCTATGGCGACTAGATAATATTTGTTATCCAGAGTTTCCTTCCTTAACTAAAGACAATATTAAAATGTTACCCTCTGAATACTTTAAGCGGCAATGCTGGGTAACCATCGAGTTAGGAGAGCCATGTTTGCGACAAGTCATTGAAATTATAGGGTATGATAAGCTTTTATATGGAAGTGATTACCCTCACCCAGATCATTTGCAGTTTTCTACTGATGATATAGCGTCACAACTTAGTGAATTATCCGATGTTGAATTATTTAGTTTGATGGAAGGTAATGCGAAAACTTTTTTTGGAATACAAAATGTTAATGATAGCGATGTTTATGAAGTGAAAGCATCTGCTAATTAATGTGTTACACATTTAGTTGTAGTGAGATCAAGGGAATGAAAACTACATTAGAATTGAAATGGCACCCGAGCTTAAATGTTTATGTGTTTGATAATAAAGATGTATTATTATTATCAAACACCCAACAATGGCTATTACCAGCTGCTAAGTTTCCTCTTGTAGGAGCTATTGACGGTATTAAGTCAGCAGAGCTAATCTTGGAGTTAGGTGGTATAAAAGACCCGCAAGTTTCGGCTTTATTTTACTATCAGATAAACCAGTTAATTGATGAGAATTTGTTATTGGAAGGAGGTACTACCGAAAGATATCTACGACCGGTGTTTGATGATAAGAGCGAGTATAATAATAT
>NZ_JAKJSI010000032.1:0-101641 GCF_050336695.1 Photobacterium minamisatsumaniensis
GCCAAAGCTTCGTTATCTACAAGAGATAGCGTTACCTTGTATTGGTCACTCAGTTCATTGATAAATCTTTTGACTTAACTTTTTCACGAGTGCCCACACAGATTGCATGGTCAAATTGTTAAAGAACAAACTGATTGGTTAGCGGCTTAAGTTGCCGTTCTCCGTGTCAGTGAGGCGGCATTATAGAGAGTTCAGCCCGCCTGACAAGCCTTTTTTTAGAAAAAATTATCACCTGATGATTATTTCAACTAATGTGAGATTAACGCCTCTAAATTAAACATTAGAGGATCGTCACATTCACTTACTAGTAATTCCAAGTCAATGAAAGTAATATCAATGTGACTTTGTTGTTAAAATAACCTATAACGCCTTCTTTTTTACTTTTTATGACGATGTAGCCTTTATATGAAATTATCCAATCAAAACTTAATACCGATTCTCGCTGTTGCCGTAGTTGGAGGCATCCTTTTTAGCTTCTTCTCTCTTCTATCTGGCATTGCTTTTGCCCTTGGTGCCGTCTGTGCAGGTATCGCACTTCCACTATTCCTTTCTTCTCAGCCTAAAGACACACAAGCAGATAACTCTCAAAGCAGTAAAACCCTGTATGTTGGTAACTTGCCCTACCGTGCTAATGAAAGTGAAGTAAAAACGTTATTCGCAGAATACGGTGAAGTGTTCGCAGTGCGCTTAATGAAAGATAAACGTACTGGGAAAAGACGAGGCTTTGGTTTTGTTGTGATCAATAGTAAAGATGCGGAGCATGCGATTGATCAGTTAAACAATAAAGAATATGGCCAACGAACACTTAAAGTCCGTGAAGCAAATGAACCTAAGAACGGGGAAAATGAAGAGACTGAATAGTATTCAGCTTTAATTTTGCAAAGCTTACATTCAGTGCCGCAGAACACTCAACTGCGGCACTGTTGTATGTAAGGTTTACAATTGGAACATGGCAATCTTCAATATTACCTAGCAGCGCTTTCACTCGATTAGCTACTGCTTTACCTGAATCAACGACATCGACCCCTCCCCCTAACGCCACCAATATTTCTTTTTTAATTAACGGAAAGTGGGTGCAGCCTAAAATGATGTTATCAACTTGGTCTTTCCAGGGTGACAAAATGTCCTTAAGCTCTAAAGTAGAAACTGGTAGCCCTCGAAGCTTTTCTTCTGCAATTTCCACTAGACGCGTAGAGCCAATACGTAGTACTTCACAGTCGCTCGCGAACTGACTAATTAAAGTATCTATATACTGCCGTTTAACAGTTGCTGGTGTCGCTAATAAGCCAATCACTTTTCGTTGGCTATTCAGCGCCGCAGGCTTAATCGCAGGTACGACACCCACAACCGGGATTGAAAGTGAGTGTCTCAAGGTAGGTAACACAATGGTACTTGCCGTATTACAAGCAATAACGACAAGGTCTATTTGATGACGCTCGGTTAAAAGCGTAACGATATGTACCGTGCGACTAATAAGCTCCTGCTCTGATAATTCACCATAAGGAAAAGCCGCGTCATCAAATGCGTAGACATATTGGACTTGCGGTAACTGACTATAAATTTCTTGATAGATTGATAACCCACCAACACCAGAGTCAAAGATAAGTACCCGCTTCACTGTCTATTACACCTTCATTGCAAGATAGAGCTCATAATACTGCGAATATAGGGAAATCGAAAAGTATCTCGTCGTTATTTCTCTGCTAATTGATAACGCTGATGATGAAACCGGCTTTTTCGTTCAATAGTGAGAGGTTCAATGACAAGTTCATCGTTGAAACAAGGCGCTTTAACGACTAACGTATGAAACTCACCCTCTTCGCCGCATGGATCAACACTCTCAGGTAGACTTTCAATAAATTCGCCGCTGTACCACATCCCACAATACTTACCATCTAGTTGGTTAGTGTCTACAGTGACAACCATCGTTTTAATCCCACAATCGAGGATCTCTTGTGCTAGCAAGTGGCTTTCTTGACCCATTAATGGGAAAACGCATTGCCAACCCGCAGGCTCTATATAGCTACGACGATACTCTGCTATACCATTACAAAACATGTCACCGAAAGCGACAGCTTCAACTTCGAGCCCACTTCCTCTGATCCCATCAATGACTAACGACTGATATATGTCATTAGCAGGAAAAACCTCAGGTAATGGGATTTCAATTAATGGTAAAGCAGCCAAACGGGCTTGCTCCCTCACTATACTCATCGGTGTTGCTTGGAACGGTACTTCATCATCAAGGTAAGTTGTATATAAACCAACAACGTCATAACTTGGGTCATTAAGCAGACGAATTAAAGTCAATGTGGAATCTTTACCTGATGACCAGCTTACAATGGTTTTGATTGGCTTCATAATTAGATACTTCCATGAAAAAAGCCACCAGCAGGTGGCTTTGAACATTCTTAGAATTGATAGGTTACTGTCGCGTAGTAACTGCGTTCTTGGACGTTATATGTCTCTTTCGCTACATAGTCTTCATCGAACAAGTTAGCGACACGCCCCCGTAATATCAGACTATCTGTCATGTAGTAACTTGCGGCAACATCAACCAGTGTATACGCATCAAGTTCTTTAGTATTCATTGCATCGTCGTAGCTCTTACCGCGATACAGTGCACTGACATCAAATTGCCATTGATCGAGCAGGTACGAAATATTCCATTTAGCACTGTGCTTTGAACGGCGGATCAATTCTTTATCAAGATCGGTATCTTGAGCGTCTAAATAATCATAGCTAAGGTCGTGGTAAAGCGAACCTGTATTAAACCCAGCGGTTAACTCAATACCTTTAATTTCAGCTTCGTTAACATTCATCGGTTTCCAAGGACTAAACGGATCGCTTGGATCGACTGGAGCCCACGCTATCAACTGTTCTATATCAGATTGATAAGCCGTAATACGCCAATCTAAAAGTTGGTGTGCACCAGAAAGTGAAACCTCATAATTTGTCGATTCTTCAGGCTTTAAGTCCGGGTTACCATCATTTGGCCAATATAAATCATTAAATGTTGGGGCCTTGAAGGCCGTTCCTACATTAGCGGACAGCTGAATATCAGATGTAAACGTATAAGCTGCAGCTGCCTGCCAAGTATTATTGCGTCCATAGCTATCATTATCATCACTACGTACGCTACCTTCGAGCTGCCATCCTTGATTTCGATAAATCGACGTTAGGTATACCGCTGTATTATCACGCTGATCTTTGTCATAAGCTGTACCAGTGTTAGAAACAGAATCTCGATTCCATTCCAAACCACCACCAAATTCCAATTGGCTATTTAGCTGGTAATGATTTTGCCAATTCACTACATCACGCTTGGTTTTGATGGTACTACCGCGGCTTATATCACTAAAGTTACGTGCTTCATCTTGATTTTGAGCAACAGTGAATTCACTTATAAAATCAGATGATAGATAACTCGCTTTCGCTGCTACATTGTAAAGAGAACTTTCACTTTGTGCATTTGGCGTTGATATAAAATCACCCGTTACAAAATCAAAGTAACCATCGTCATATTCAGTCTCACCATCGTGGTAATAACCTTGAAGACTTAGCTTCCAGTTTTCATTAATCTGGGTACCAAGCTCTGCAATAACATTTCGACTTTTAAAACCATCGTCATCTTGTTCGTAAGGTTCTTTGCGAGCAGAAAAACCATCAGCTTCTTCGCCCTTTATTGCCAATTTGCCCCAACTGCTTTGGCCTATAGAACCAGCGAGAGAGCCACCCAATTGATAATAGCCATCACTACCGATACCAGCCGACACTTCAGCGATACTTTCACCCGGTTGGTATTCAGTAATGATATTCAGCACACCACCAACAGCATCAGAGCCATAGAGCGCAGCGCGAGAACCACGAATAAATTCAATTCTCTCAATGCCTGTGAGTGGAATTTGACTAAAGTCAGCACTGCCTAACGTAGCGCTACCAATACGAACGCCATTAATCATGACCAGTAAATGACGTGATGTTGTTCCGCGTACATAAACTTCCGTTGATTGTCCATAACCCGCAGAGACAACTTGCACCCCTGGTAAACGGCGTAATACTTCAGCAAGGGATTTTGCTTGGATAGCATCAATTTCGTCTTTTGTTACTACCGATACGGGAGCGATGACATTTTTGATGGGCTGTTCGAAACGGTTTGCGGTTACAACCATGACTTCGTCTGTCGAGGTTTGTTCTGCAGAGACCATAGATGGCAGGCACACTTGCGCCAACGCCACTGCTAAAAGCGTTTTTTTCATTATGTGGATTACCTTAAGTCGCGTTATTACTAAGCAGGCTTTTCCTACTCAGTACACTGGTCGGTCTTCGGACTTAAGAGCAAGGTTGAGTAACCACCTAGGCAACAACTTCCCACTTCAAGCAACTGCATTGCGCAATTAGGTAGAAGCAGTGTTCGGAACTTACGTCCATGTGCTTTCGTTCTCTATCACCGCTGCGCGTCAGTTACGGACTTTCACCGTATTCCCTTTGCCTGCTATCAGGCTAACCAGCGCACTCAGGATGCTAATAATCATTACAGCAAATGTCTACCTCCGTTTACGGTTGATAGTGAAATATAGCCAATAACACCATTTTTATCTGAGCTAGCACTGGACATCGGTCAACAATGCAATAAAATCTCCGCTCTTATTTTGAGCAGTTTGAGGCAACGACATGGCATCCACCGCGATTAATCCAGCTGAATACCAAAACCAGCTAGATGAAAAAGCAGCGCGTATTCAAAATATCTTTGCAGATTTTGAAACCCCAGAGCTTGAGGTGTTCTCCTCGCCAGCCGAACACTACCGTATGCGCGCAGAATTTCGCATGTGGCACGAAGGCGAAGATCTGTTTTACGTCATGTTCAACCAAGAAACGCGTGAAAAATACCGTGTCGATCAATTTCCTGCCGCCAGTCGCCTAATTAATGATTTAATGCCACTACTGGTTGATGCACTTAAGCCTATACAAGCGCTACGCCACAAACTGTTTCAAGTTGATTTTTTATCGACTTTAAGCGGTGAAATTCTTGTATCAATGCTTTATCACCGCCAACTTGATGAAGAGTGGGAAGTTGAAGCCAAAGCATTGAAACAGCGTCTAAATGATGAAGGTTTCAACCTTAATTTAATTGGTCGAGCTCGTAAGCAGAAAGTTGTACTTGATCAAGAGTTTGTCATTGAAAAACTAAAGGTTAACGACCGAACGTTGACGTATAAGCAAGTTGAAAATAGCTTTACCCAACCAAACGGTGAAGTCGCGCAAAAAATGCTTGAATGGGCCGTTGATTGTACCCAAGAAAGTGAAGGTGATCTGCTGGAACTGTATTGTGGGAATGGTAATTTTTCATTGGCTTTAGCACAAAACTTTGAGCAAGTGCTAGCAACGGAACTGGCTAAACCATCGGTTGATTCCGCGCAATACAACATTGCAGTCAACAACATCGACAATGTTCAGATCATCCGTATGTCGGCTGAAGATTTTACGGATGCGATGGAAGGAAAACGTGAGTTCCGTCGATTGAAAAGCCAAAACATCGATCTAAAGAGCTACAACTGTAACACCATTTTTGTTGATCCACCTCGATCGGGGATGGATGAAGGCACTTGCCGTATGGTACAAGGCTATGAGCGTATTATGTATATTTCTTGCAACCCAGACACTTTGCAAGAAAACCTAAATATACTGTGTGAAACACACCGTATTACTCGCTTTGCACTGTTTGACCAATTCCCATATACCCATCATATGGAAGCAGGTGTACTACTAGAGCGCAAATAAGCTCACTAACTGAGAAAATAAAAAGGCGCCTGAAGGCGCCTTTTTTAATATTAAGCTAAATTACTTATGCTTCTGTCTTTGTCGACATAAAGCCCATTTTATATGTCACCCAGAACAATAGACCTAGGGTGATCATTAACGGTAAAAAGTTTGAACCCATTTCAGGTGCCATTGCACGTAAGAAAGCGGAATAACCAAACGCACCAACCAAGAAGCAGGCAAAGGCAATCGCCGGAGTACCTTCAGACATTGGCTTATTTAGGTATTCTTGGTATAGGCAGTACACTGCCAATGCAAACGCAATTACAGGAAAAATAGAAAATGATACGGCACCAGAGGTCAGTACAGACAACGTGGCATTACCACATAGACCTGCAAGTAGTGACATCACTAACGTTTTGCGTTCAGCTTTAATTTGATCTTTGTTCATATCCTTTCACCAACAAAAATGAAGTTAGAGTTTTTGCCTGAGCTCACGACGCTCACGCTCTTTGCGGTACCAGTAGGCACCTTTTGCAATCGTTCTCAATTGCATAATCAATCTTTCCGCATGCTCTGCTCGAGCATGGTTATCAAGATCCAGCGCTTCAGCGCCAGAACTAAACACCAAGGTGACAGATGCTTCAGCTTGGGTATAAGCTTCGTCATGTGTTACGCCAGTCTTGGCTTCTAAATATTCGGTAAGCTCCGCCACAAAGTGCTGGATCTCTCGAGCTACTGCAGCCCTAAAAGCTGGAGACGTTCCTGAACGCTCGCGCAACAATAGGCGAAAAACATTCGGGCTACTTTCGATAAACTCCATGAAGGTTTCTACCGATGTGCGAATAACGCTGCCTTCTTTAGCAATACGTTGACGAGCCTGACGCATCAATTGACGAAGGATCAATCCCCCCTCATCAACCATGGTTAGCCCAAGCTCATCCATATCTTTAAAGTGACGATAAAAAGACGTTGGAGCAATACCCGCTTCTCTCGCCACTTCACGTAAACTGAGATTCGAGAAGCTGCGTTCTGCACTCAGCTGATTAAATGCTGCATCAATCAATGAACGGCGGGTTTTCTCTTTCTGCTGAGCCCTAATACCCATGAATTTCTTGCTTCTCTTTGAGTTATCTTGCGCCAAGTTACTGCCACTATACGCGCTTTTTGATAGTCATCAAAACATAGTAATTCCTGACATACACTTAATCAAAACCGAATGGCCAGATTTACTGCTAGCTCACAAACTCACGCATAAGGGAAAAATCACTACATACATCCGATTTTTCACACATCATTACCTGAACAACGTGATCATTGCCTATCTATCATAGAAGATTGATTCTACCTGCTTTTAGAAAAAGTTAAAATGGCGAGACCGCAATGTTGCCAAAATGATAATAAAGGCCAAGCATGACAAAAAGCAAAAATTCCGCCAATCAACATTTCGACGCGATTATTATCGGCAGTGGACCTGGCGGTGAAGGGACGGCCATGGGGCTAACAAAAGCTGGTTTCAATGTGGCAATTATTGAACGAGAAGACAGTGTGGGGGGAGGATGTACACACTGGGGAACCATTCCATCCAAAGCCTTACGTCATGCTGTTAGTCGGATCATCGAATACAACCAGAACCCACTTTACTGTAAAAATAACTCCAGCCTCCATAGTACTTTCAGTCAAATTCTGGGGCATGCGCAAGATGTCGTGAATAAACAAACTCGAATGCGCCAAGGGTTTTATGACCGTAACCAGTGTTCGATTATCTTTGGCGAGGCCAGCTTTACCGGCTCACACACCGTCAGTGTAAAGAAACCAGATGGTAGCCGTGAACATTACACGGCAGATAAATTTGTGATTGCGACAGGCTCTCGCCCTTATCAACCCAATAATGTCGACTTTACCCACGACAGGGTTTATGACAGTGACTCAATACTTCAACTAAAGCATGACCCTCGCCACATCATTATTTATGGCGCAGGGGTTATTGGCAGTGAGTACGCCTCAATCTTTAGAGGGCTAGGGGTCAAGGTCGACTTAATTAATACCCGTGATCGATTACTCGAATTTCTCGATAATGAAATTTCAGACTCGCTGTCTTATCACTTCTGGAACAGTGGTGTCATGATCCGCAATGGCGAGACCTATGACAAAATTGAAGGCACTGAAGATGGGGTGATCCTACACCTCCAGTCCGGCAAAAAGATGCGTGCCGATTGCCTGCTATATGCCAACGGCAGAACCGGTAATACCGACCGACTCAACCTAAGTAAAGTGGGGCTTGAACCTGACTCGAGGGGTCAACTTCAGGTAAATGAAAATTACCGAACAGCTGTTGAACATGTTTATGCCGTCGGTGATGTCATTGGCTACCCTAGCCTTGCCAGTGCAGCTTACGATCAAGGCCGCTTTGTCGCCCAAGCCATTGCCAACGGTGAAGCATTGGGCCGCCTTATTGAGAATATTCCTACTGGGATCTATACCATTCCAGAAATCAGCTCTGTCGGTAAAACGGAGCAAGAGCTAACCGCCGAACGAGTACCCTATGAAGTTGGTCGTTCACAATTCAAGCACCTTGCCCGAGCCCAGATCGCAGGCACGGAAGTAGGCAGTTTAAAACTGCTATTCCACCGAGAAACAAAAGAGATTTTAGGCATTCACTGTTTTGGTGAGCGAGCAGCTGAGATTATTCATATTGGACAAGCCATCATGGAACAGAAAGGTGAAGGGAATAATATCGATTACTTCGTTAATACCACCTTCAACTACCCAACGATGGCGGAAGCATTCCGAGTCGCTGCATTGAATGGGCTCAACCGCCTCTTTTAGATTTCGCCCTACCGCCTAAGAAAGCAATAAAACAAAAAACGGAGCATAAGCTCCGTTTTTTATCGTACAGATCTCGCTCACTCGGTTTCGAGTAATCGATTATCCGGTGTCAAAATAGATGCCCAAGGCAAGTTTGCATCACCTAACGTAATGAAGTTCGGGTTTTCCAACGTATCACGCTCATTGTAAGATAATGGTGCTAGGTGGGTATTTAAAATCCGCCCACCAGCTTCTTCAACTATGCATTGTGTCGCGGCCGTATCCCACTCTCCAGTTGGCCCGAGGCGTAGATAGCAATCAACAGCTCCCTCAGCGACAAGGCATGACTTCAATGCAGCCGAACCCAGAGGGACTAAATCATAATTCAATGCAGGATCTAGTCGGTTCGTTATCATACTAATGTCTTGACGACGACTTATCGCAACAGCCAATGACTGGGTCGGCAATTCATACTTATGGGTAGAAATACGCACCGTTTCACCTTCAGGTGTCGTTTTCCATGCCCCTTTTCCGTTATAAGCATAATAAACAACACCAGAAACAGGCGCATAAACAACACCCATGACCGGCATGTTATTCTCGACTAAGGCAATAATTGTCGCAAAATCACCACTCCCAGCAATGAACTCCTGCGTACCATCCAAGGGGTCAACCAACCAGTAACGTTGCCACTGAGCACGCTCTGATAATGGCACCACAGCATCTTCTTCAGATAACACTGGGATGTCTGGGGTTAACTCTGATAGTTTTGCGACCACTAACTTATGGGCGGCCAAGTCTGCACTCGTAACAGGGGTATTGTCACTTTTCAGCTGCTTTTCAAATTGGCCACGCTGATAAATATCTAAAATAACCTGACCTGATGCTCTGGCAATATCGATAACTTGGGGTAATAGGTTCGATAAATCCATTTCCGCTCCTATTTAGCTAACTGTTTAAGGGCAAGGAAAAGGGCAGTGATGCTCCTCGCCTCGGCAAAATCTAAATGATTAAGTAATTCTTCAGCTTGATTCAATGGCCAGCGCACAATTTCCAATGGCTCAGGTTCATCACCGTCGAGAGATTCTGGGTATAAGTCTTGAGCCAAAAACAGCGTCATACGGCTGGAGAAATACGACGGGGCAAGCACCACCTCTTTCAGTGGTTGCAACTGGTTAGCACCAAAACCAATTTCTTCTTTCAATTCACGGTTCGCAGCCTCTGCTGCCGACTCACCTAAATCAATAAGCCCTTTGGGGAATCCAAGTTCGTAACGGTCGGTACCGGCAGAATATTCACGGATCAGGAGTAAATCCCCCTCTTGTGTAACGGGCACAACCAGCACAGCATGTCGACCTGATGGTTTCATTCGCTCATAGGTTCGTTCGACCCCATTGGAGAAACGAAGCTCTAGAGATTCAATTTGGAATAACTGAGACTGAGCAACAACATGCGTTGCCAGAATTTCAGGTTTTTTATGATTCGCAGCCATGCTAATTCCTGTATTTACTACCAATTGCCATGAGGACTAGCGATTGGAACAACTATGACTATTAAATGGCAATGAGTAATCGAAATAAAGCCTTTTTTCTATAAAACGTTAGCCCGACAAAATAAGTCTGGCCTTCACGTAGTAAAGCGACGAGAACGATATCGAACTAAAGGCTGCCGCTGTTATTAATTTTGTACTGCCCTTTCGGATCAGGGTTGCCTAGCCATTTAAGCTGTGCTGCAAGTTGCGGTGGAAATTCAGCGCCCGGTTTAAACCAACCCGTTAAGGCATAGGCATTCCCTTGGGACAGCGTTGCGGTCCACTCACTTGACACGTCAGCAGAGGCTTGCTCAAGCTGAGCGACAACACTACCTTGCTCACAGCTCAAATCGGCAATGACTGGGCCTGGGTTTATGGCACCAAGCGGTGATGAGACTTCGCCAGATGTCCACGCTAATGCGCCATCAAGTTCAGAACAGTAAGGCGCGGCAAACTGATAGTTACGCAGTGTAAGCTCTAGGTTACCTGTAATGGCTACAGGTACGGTCATCGGCACATAATTCATTACCTGCCGAGCCGGCAGTGAGACTAATAAATTTTCAGCGACCGGTCCCGATGAGTCATACCCAACCATACCTCGGCCCGCCAAGTTCATTTCGCTTCCTTGGCCAAAGCGAACATCCAGCTTTACTTTCCCGGTTAACAATGAAAATACTCTCATATCCCACTGTAGGCGACCTAAGTTCATACCTTGCCAACGCACTTGGCTTGCTGTCCCTTGCCACGGTGTTCCTGACACCCCTGAGACGTCAAGCCCCTGTACCTTTGGGGCTTGCTGCCATAGCCAACTCGCAGGTATATGCGCCACCAAACTGGCCACTAAAACCGCACAAAAAGATGTGCCTAGCAATATCTTATATTTCACGTTTACCCTCGCCCTAACTGCAAGCGGTTTACTTCAACAACACCAGCACGATCGGTTTTTGATACATCTAAAAATTGAGCATCAATACCATGCTCGTCACGTAAGAAAGCCAGCCAATTTACCAATGTCGTAAACGGCAATGGTTTAACCCAAACCTGTAGCATTTCATCTCGAGGTTGAATACGGATCAGCTCAATGCGAAATTGACGAGTGGTTTCATTAACCACTTGATTGAGACCTTTATCACTGACAGAGCCTGTTGAACCCGTAGCACCACGTAAGGCCACTATTTCATCGGCTTTTCCACCAACCCACGTTAGTAGCTGCCGTTCATTATGAAGGCGGCGTTCGGCATTTTCAGCTGAAGTGGCAAGAGGCTGCCAAATACCCCAATATAAAACCGCCATTAGCATCGCGATACCGCCACCTAAGACAAGGCGTTGTTCACGCTGGCTTAAGCCTTTCCACCAAGCCTTCATGATTTTCTCCTTAGCACAACAGCACCTGTAACTTGATTACCTTCACGGTTTAGCTGTCCCATATCTATTTCAAACTGCTCGGCTAACAAGGTACGTAACTGTTCAAAATTCTGAAAATCTGCTGCTACAGCCTGAAAGCGAATCTCACCTCGATTTTGATCATACCTGAGGTTTTGAACCGATAATTGCGATACTTTGGCCAAGGATGGTTGCAACTCTGCCAACCACGGTAAAACACTGTCGTTTGAGCTCGTTCCGCCAAGACGAGATATTTCACTCTCTACTTGACGCTTCAAATAGCTCTGAGAAGGGATACGCTGAAACTGTGGCAGTACTTGCCTAAAGATACGCTCGCTTTCCGCCTTATAAGCTAGCGCCTGCTTTTCCATCGACTGTATTGAGACAACATGCTGTGTGATCAGCACAGTTAATACCAATCCAGCAGCAATCGCGACCTTACGCCATGGTTTAAGATATTTACGCCAAGCTGGCTGCTGTTTATATACACCGGATAATAGGTTCGCTTTGCTCGTTTCTGCACCCTGAGCCAATAGTTGCATGACCAATTCTGGTGTTTCAGCCAGCCATACGCCAGAGACGCCGGCTGGCGCTGGTGTATAGTGGTGGATAACAATTTTTTGCTCAGTATCTTGCTCTGTTACCGCATCGTCGATACTGTCTTCATCACTATCATTGCTATCTTCATCACCATTCTCTTCAGCACTAAAACGCAACGGTGCCTTCTGAGCTAACAACCAAGTTTCCAACCATTCAGGTTCTGCACATACGCCCTGAGCCTCAGCTTGGCGGACTAGCCATTGGCCCTCTAACTCGGCGGCAGTGTACCCATGATCAAATAACGGCAAACACAAACTGTCTGGTAACAGCTTTTTAGCCTCAATGCCGCTATCAGCCAATGCGGACAACCAGAACTCAACCTTTCGATGTTCGACAACAGCCACTTGAGCCATGTCATCACCTTTTTGTAAAAGGTGCACATGCAAACCATCAACATCCTGTGCCAGCTCTTCTTCTAATAAGAACGGCAATACTGTTGCAAGCTGGCGACTGCTGCCAGCAGGAATCGCGACCTCCGTCAGTAATACATCACAGGTTGGAACCAAAACATAAACAGCACGTTGAGTGGCGTAGTCAGCAATATCGTCAAGATGAGCAATCGATGCCAACTGGCCTGACGCAATCACCTCTTGCTGCTGTGGTGACCAGACTAACCATTGAACCGGCTGTTCGGCACGGCTACTGAGCCTTATTGTCAGAAATTCGCTCACTGATCCCTCCATAACGGCGACGTACAACCGTCACCTTGTTTTCACCATCTCGTTTAAGCAGTGCGACCAACCGAATTCTTGACCGGTCCACCAATATTTCAGTATCTAATTGGAAATAATCACTGCTTACAGCCAAGTACTCCTTGGCTTGCTTTTTAATATCTGCATCAACACTGCCTAAAGCAGATTCCGCAAGAAAATCATCTACGCTGTCCCAACCATCATAAGGCCGGTCAGCAATAATACGTTGAGCATCTGACAGTGAGAGCCTAGGGGTAAATAACCCAACCAAAAGTGGCGCCTGATAATCGTAAAGTGTATTGACGTTAACGGCTAACGTATCGGTCGGGATCGCGCAGACTAAAAACTTCACGCGATTATAAATATCGGCTGAAACACCATTTACAGCCCTTAGCTCACTCACATCAGCCATCCAGTCGTTCGGCGGCAAATAGGGAGGGCGAAAACCTTCATAAGTACTATCACCAGCCCCAAACGAAGAATTTACCGCTTCGTCACTATCAACATATTCCCAACTCGAGTCAGCAACTACTTCAGCGGCATAGCTCTCAACACCCACTTCTTCCATCACGGCTTGTAGTACTTTGATCAAATAGGGTTTATTGGTTCTATCGGTTAACGGCTTAACACCAGATAGCGCATTAAGGTTAAAACAGGCCTGTCGATCGACCATACCACCAATTGCTTCACCACCGTCTAGTGGGTAACGCTGACCCTGCGTGGCCCATGCTTGACTGAGGTTGACCGTGTCACTGTCATCGATACCTTGCTTAATAGCCACTTTACCTAACTCTTCCATCCCCTGTGCAAACCAGAAAGCTTGCTGATTTTGGAGCTGATTTTCTACACGGTAGAAATTAAGGTGTAAGCGTTCACTCATCTGAACAGCAAGTAAGGTCATCAACGACAGTAAAAGCAGTACGACAATTAAAGCAACCCCGCGTTGCTGATTCATTCCGCTTGGTCTATTCATCGTCAACCACCGTCAAGACAGATGCCGGTAAAATATATACCCGTTCAATTTCACCAAAATCTTCGAGGGTCATTGTTACCTTAACCCCTTCTGGTAAAGCTGCATTTTGATCCCATTGATCTTGCCACTTTTTCTGGTGGTAAAACTGAAATGATAAATCGCTCACCTGCGACAAAACCTGACGAATAAGCGGTTCGCTGCCAACAACGGTATCAGGGTAACGAAACCACACACGCTCTAGCGTATCTTCAATGATACGGTAGCCAACTCTGACATTTTCACTGCGTGGAAACATCTGTTGCGGATTCTGCCATCCTGCACGGGTAAAAATAATACCGTTACTGGATGAATCGAGAAAGTACTCGCCAGCTTGCAATAACCTATCGCTGGTCGCCTCTCCTTGATTACGCACTTTACGGGCGACGATCTGGCGAAAGTCGTTATCCAGCATGACCATCGCACGCTGTATCTCTTTGAGGCGCTCACTGTGCTCTCTTGATTGGCTGTCACTGCGCTGGACACCATTCAAAACTTGATAGGCAGAAAGGCTCAGCATCGCAAACACGGCAATCGCAACCAATACTTCAAGTAGAGTAAAGCCTTGCTGCCTGCAATCAACAGATCGATCTGGGATGCTTGAATTAGTTTTCAACATACGTTCTTAACACTATTACCGATTGCTTGCGGGCTTCATCTGTTGCGACGGTGACATCCAATGCACGCAAATACCCATCAGCCGTTTTGGTACTTTTTATCGACCAATACCATTCACGTCCAGCCAGCTCTGACTTACCGCGTCGAGCCGAGGTGGGAATTTCGCCAGATAAGCGTACCTTGGCCAATTCATTATCTGCGACCATCGCGGCAAACGTTTTTTCTTCTAGGTAACCCAGCGTATTCAAATGCTGGCTAACCGCCCTCATTACCCCTAACGCTGCAGTTGCAAATACCGCTAATGCGACGAGTACTTCCAACAACGTCATACCACGCTGATATGATGGTTTAGCCTGCTTAGTTCGTCGGTAACGACGCCACATCATGCTCAAAATGGAGCCTTCTCGGCTAGCGTTTTAATCGTTTCTCCAGGAGGCAACAGGAACACTTGGCCAAGTTCATCAGCCTGCACGCGCCAAAACTGGTTTTCACCATCAACCTCAAACTCCAGAGAAAACGGGGTATACTCACCGCTTGCCATCACCACCACTTGTGGTGGTTTGATTTTATTTTTGTCAGTTTGCTCAGCAAACAAGTCTTCGTTGAACAAAGAGCCTGGATTAAAAAGGCGATCTTTGTCTTCCCATGAATAGCCACCGATTTCTACGGTCAAACGAATGCCTTCATCCATTTCAACTTCGGTAAAAAAACGAGACTCCGTCATGGGCTGCCAATCTTGACTGGTTAGCTGAAGAAACTGATAGCGATTACGTTCAACCCGAATGCCGTAGTCAATACCATTTAATAAGGCATCCTCCCCCAATAACTGGACAAGGTAATGAAAACGCGCTGCTTGCTCTTTGACTTTATTGTCCTGACCCTCAGGTAAGGAAACCAAAACAGCAACAGCACTGGTCGCAAGTAGCACCAGTACAAGAAGTATTTCAATCAGGGTAAAACCTGCAGCGCGTTTACAACGTATCATCTGAGCTTAGAAATCCAGCATGTTCCAGTTACCAATGTCGGTATTCACACCTTCACCGCCTTCTTGGCCATCCGCACCCAAGCTGAAGATATCAACAGGGCCGTGTTCACCAGGCATCACATATTGGTAATCGTAGCCCCAAGGGTCTTGTGGCAAACGACGGATATAACCATTATCACGGTAGTTACGAGGCTCAGGGCTAGAGGTTGGCTTTGACACCAATGCTTCTAGGCCTTGATCGGTGCTTGGATAAACACTGTTATCCAGTTTGTACATATCCAGTGCCTGCTCAAGAGCACTGATGTCAGTGACCACTTTTTGCTGATCAGCTTTCTCTTTGTTACCAAGCAAGTTTGGTACAACCAAGCTTGCCAGTACCCCAAGGATCACGATCACGACCATAACTTCTAGTAGCGTAAAGCCGCGTTGTTTGCGTTGCATTAAAAAACCTCCAAAGGAAAATTACATACCGACCATGTTATTCAGGGCAATGATCGGCATAAGAGTAGCAATAACAATGAACATCACGATGCCAGCCATCGCAACGATCAAAAGGGGTTCAAAAATCCCCAAAGCCATATTCACCAGTGACTCAAAGTCACGGTCTTGATTATCTGCCGCGCGGGTTAGCATTTGCTCCAGCTCACCACTGCGCTCACCACTGGCGATCATATGCAGCATCATTGGGGGAAACAGTTTCGTTTGCTCTAATGAAATCCGCAAGCTTGAACCTTCCCTGACTTTGTCAGCCGCGTCTCGGATTTGCTTATTAACCCAAGTATTGGTCATTACATCAGAGGCGACTTTCATCCCTTCAAGTAACGGGATGGCACTTGATGTACAGATTGACAACGTACGGGCAAAGCGTGAAGTATTCAGGCCACGAGCAACCTTACCGATCACCGGTAATTTCATGACCCAGCGATCCCACTTAAACCGGAAGTCAGGCCGCTTCAATGCTGTTTTTAACCCAATGGTAATCACGGCAATGACAATCAGTACCACTAACCCCCAGTCCTGCACAAAGTTACTGGCAGCAAGCAATATTTCGGTAATGGTCGGCAGTTTCTGCCCCATTTGCACAAACTGATCGACAATTTTAGGAACCACTGTCGCGAGCAGGAATGCCACGACGGCAATCGCAATCAGTGTCAGCATGGTTGGGTAGATCATCGCTTGCTGTAGTTTACTGCGCATCTTCTGGCGGTTTTCAGTGTAATCGGCCAGTCGATTCAATACCGTATCAAGGTGCCCAGACTTTTCGCCTGCAGCGACCATAGCACGGAACAGTTGATCAAAAATATGGGGATACTCCGCCATACTATCTGACAGGGTATATCCTTCAACCACGCGTGAGCGAACAGCCAATAACATATTCTTCAAACGCGGTTTTTCACTCTGCTCTGCCACCGCTTTCAAACACTCTTCCAACGGCATCGACGCTTGTACTAAGGTTGCCAATTGACGGGTGATCAATGACAGCTCGTTAGTACTGATCCCACGGCGAAAATGAAAACCGCCACTGGCTTTTTTCTTTTCACGCTCATGGGTTTGAACAACTTCAACAGGGATTAAGCCTTTCTCACGAAGTTGCTGGCGTACTTGTCTCGCGGTATCGCCTTCTTGTACACCTTTTTTCTGTCGCCCTTTGGCATCCAGAGCCTTGTATTCAAATGCCGCCATTTTTATCCCTCTTTGGTCACTCGCATGACTTCCTCAAGGGTTGTGATCCCCGCTTTGACCTTGGCCAGACCATCATCTCGAATGCTTGGCGTATACGATCTAATGGCTTTTTCAATGGCCATTTCACCCGCCTCACCGTGGATCAGCTCTTGAACGTTCTCGTCCACCAGCAACAATTCATGAATACCAGTCCGCCCACGATAGCCTTTGTTATTACACTTTTCACAGCCATGAGCATGATAAAGTGTCAGTGAATCATCAGCGGTTAAATCAAATAGCTTTTTCTGTTCTGTATCAGCCTCATAAGGCTGACGACAACTTTTACAAAGCGTACGAACCAAGCGTTGGGCCAATACCCCCAGCAAAGAAGACGAAACCAAGAATGGTTCAATCCCCATATCACGCAATCGAGTGATCGCACCCACCGCCGTATTGGTGTGCAATGTCGACATCACCATGTGACCCGTCAATGATGCCTGAACGGCAATAGAGGCCGTTTCTAAATCACGGATCTCACCAACCATTACCACATCGGGATCCTGACGGAGGATGGCACGCAAGCCACGAGCAAACGTCATATCGACTTTACTGTTCACTTGTGTTTGGCCAATACCATCAATATCAAACTCAATAGGATCTTCAACGGTTAAGATGTTTCGTTCTTTACCATTAAGCTCTTGTAAGCCTGCATATAGGGTGGTTGACTTACCCGAACCGGTTGGCCCGGTAACAAGGATGATCCCATGAGGACGATCGATAATATGGCGGAAACTCTGGTGGTTCTCTGCCGTCATGCCAAGACTGTGCAGATCAAGCCGCGTTGCATTTTTATCTAGCAAACGCAGTACGACTCGCTCACCGTGTGATGATGGCATGGTTGATACCCGCACATCGACAGCACGACCACCAATCCGTAATGAAATACGACCATCTTGTGGTACGCGTTTTTCAGCAATATCAAGTCGCGCCATGACCTTAATACGCGAAACAAGCAACGGAGCAAGCTTACGGCTTGGTTGCAATACTTCACGGAGCACACCATCCACCCTAAAGCGGATTGACAGTACTTTCTCAAAGGTTTCGATATGGATATCTGATGCCGCTTCTTTGATCGCTTCTGCCAGCATGGCGTTGATCAATTTAATGATTGGCGCATCATCTTCAGATTCCAGCAAGTCTTCCGTTTCCGGTAGCTCTTCTGCTAATGAAAAGAAATCATCGCTATCAGAGCCTAAGTCTTCCATCAGCTGGCGAGCCTCAGATGAGTCTCGCTGATATGCTTCCGTCAACTTTAGCTCGAAGGCCTTTTCATCCAATTCGCACGGGGCAAAACCATGGCCAACAACCCGACGAATTTCAGCCAAAACCACTGCCGATAACGTGCCACTGTAAAACAGGGTGGTTTCCTGCTCTACCGCTTCCAATACCACACGGTGACGTTTAGCAAATGAAAATGGCAAGCGGTACAGCGGCTGCCATACCGTTTGCAGGTTACCGGCATCCATTACTGATTCTCCAACTGAGCAACAAAGGCACGTACTTCCGGTGGCAGTGAAATATCTTCACCAAATTTTGGTAGCACTGGCAACTCTGCATCAGGCATCAAACGAAGGCCTTGATCGGCTTTATAAAGCTGCTCGGCACGAATGTAATTATATTTACGTTGAGTAATACCATCAGCCGTCACACCATCGCGAATGATAGTCGGCTTAATGAATACCATTAGGTTGGTTTTCGCTGTCGTCGTATTGGTCGACTTAAACAAATGCCCCAACACCGGAATATCACCCAAAATTGGAATTTTCTGTTCGCTCTCGTTAGTTTGCTCTTGGATCAAGCCGCCCAACGCTAACATCTGGCCATCTTGTACCAATACCGATGTGGTTAGCTGACGTTTAGAGAAACGCACATCAACAGCACCATCGGCACCAAGAACGTTCGAGACTTCTTGTTCGATTTTCAGCTGAACAGAATCACCTTCGTTAATTTGCGGTGTCACGTTTAGCTTGATCCCCACTTCCTTACGTTCAACAGTCTGGAATGGATTATCGTTACTTGAGCTCGATGTCGAACCGGTGACTACTGGTACTTCTTCACCAACAATGAACGAGGCTTCGCCGTTATCCATGACAGTAATACTTGGTGATGACAGGATATTCGAGTTTCGGTCCGATGCCACGGCATTAACCAGCATTGTCCAGTCACCCATCACTATGCCTAACGCCGCACCGTTTACACCACCTAATACACTAGCAAGCGTACTAAAATCACCATCTTCGGTAATCGTTCTTACCTGATCTTGACCATTCGCATCAACGTAATTCTCTGTTCGTGTCGTTGACTGAGATTCTTCCAAACCAATCGCATATTGGGAAATAGGTACACCAGAGTTACCAAACTGGATCACCCCACCGTCAGTGGTTCCCCACTGGACACCGAAGTTCACCCCATCGCCTTCTGCTAACTCAACGATCATCGCTTCAATCAAGACCTGAGCACGACGGATATCAAGCTGAGCAATGATGTTTTCCAGTGCCCGCATGATATCTGGCGGCGCAGTCAGGATCAGTGAATTGGTATCGGTGTGAGCCGAAATCATCACTGTCGAATTACTGCTGCTGGCTGTTGCTTTTGCCCCACCCTGCTTTTCCGCTTGTAGATTGTCTGATACACCGGTTAGTACATCGACCATTTCTTCGGCGTTGGCATATTTTAGGTAAACCACTCGGTTATTACCTGATGACGCCATTTCCCTATCAAGCTGGCGGATCAAACGCTTCAAGCGATTACGCACCTGCGGATCACCCGAGAGTAATACAGCATTGGTACGATCATCAGCGACTAATTTAGGTTGCAGGAAACTTGGGGTTGATTTGGCATCAGCCGTTTTATTCAACGCATCAACAATACGTACCATTTCTGCGGCTGAGGCATTTTGCAATTCAACCACATCAATTTCTTTATCCCCGGCGCGGTCGACACGTTCAATGATTTCAGCGAGGCGATTTACGGTAGCGGCACGGCCTGTGATCATGATGATATTGGCAGGGTCGTAATGCACAACATTACCCGCTCCCGCATTATCATTTAATTGGCGTAGAAGTGGTGACAGTTCACGGACAGAAACGTTACGTACGGTAATAACACGGGTCACAACTTGGTCGCCCGTTACCCTTTCTTCATCGCCAACCACTGGGATGGCTGAAATTTTCGCATCTTTATCTCGAACAACTTTTAATACGCCGTTCTCCATTTCAACCACAGCGAAGCCATAAACTTCGAGTACATTGAGGAAGAACTGATAGTACTGCTCATCATTTAAAAGATCGTAACTGCGAACATTTACCTGTCCGCGTACCGCAGGGTCTACAATGATTGTTTTCTGTAAATTACGTCCAACAATATTGATAAACTCTTGAATATCGGTTCCTTTGAAACTGGCACTAAACTCGCTTGCAAATGCAGAACTGCACATCAAGCTGCCGAGTAACCAGAGGGCACTTTTACCCATCCACTTTTTCACAAAAAACTCCTGCGTTATCGCATGTTCACTTCAAACTACTATTGCAGCTCAATATAAATATCATGTAATTGATCGTCTCGCTCAACGGTCAATGTAAAATCGGTAGCCTGTGATAATTCTGTCCATAGTTTGGCCATGACGGTAGCGTCGGTAAGATCATTGCCATTTAAGCTCACTGCCAAATCATTCGCCTGTAAGCCTACCGCATCAAATAAAGCCCGTTCTTTGCCAGGGTTAACACGATAACCCACTAATTCACCGTCGCGTTTAACTTGTGACAAACGAATATAACTAAACAGGGTTTGGGGTTTGTCTAAGATCTCTTGCTTAATCCGGCCAAGTTCTGAGGACGGTTCAGCTGCTGGGGCTTGAGGGGCTGGCTGGCGAGCTGGCTGCGATGATGCCTTGTTGAAATCAAGACCATCAAGCATTAATGTCTCGTCACGGCCACTGTTACGAATAATCACTCGGTCAGGATATACCGCCTGAAGTGTTGCACGCGTACCATCAATCGCTTCATTTAAGCCATAGGTATTTTGCTTACCACGGTTAGTTATTACCGCTAACGCCGTCTCAGGGTTAGAACTGGCAACCACCCCGGCTAGGGTTAAGCTTAAGCGAGTTTGAGGCGCATCTTGCTGTACGGGTTGCTTAATTTCGACTTGTTTCGGCGCATTCGCTTGGTAGCGACCAAATAAATTCATTGCTAATACATCTGACACATCACTTTTTTGCGATGTTGTCGCCGAAACCGTGACGCCTGATGCTTGCCATTCTGCAGGGGCAACGACAGGCTGCATAACCCCCCAGATTAAGCGCCCAGCTATCCATGCCAGTAAGACAACCAGTAACCACGTCAGCGTACGGGTTAACGAAGCAACGGAAAGCCACTGTTTCGACTGTAATGTGCCTAACCAATTTGCTGCAACCATGAGAAATCCATTGTCTTAAAAAGTAAATACTAAAGCCATAATGGCAGATCGGTACAGGATACCGTTCAATTGTAGAATCATCACTGATAATCAAACAAATGATTACATAATGCCCAGATAGATCACGGAAATTTTTTTTCTACTATCAATAGACTAGACATTTTGTTCGAATTATTCCTGATTTGATGTTGAAATCTCGAGTCTATATCACCATTTATTACACTCAACCGCCTGCTGACGTGGTGTCAGCAATATGGTATTTTTAGCGCCCTTTTGGGGTAAGGAACCGATCGTGGGACAGAAAGCTTCAGATTCTGACACCCTTCAGGTCCGTCTCGATAAATGGTTATGGGCAGCACGCTTTTACAAAACTCGTTCAATTGCCCGCAACATGGTTGATGGGGGCAAAGTGCAATATAACGGCCAGCGCTCCAAACCAAGTAAATTAGTCGAACTCGGTGCCGAAATTCGACTTCGCCAAGGTAATGAAGAAAAAACCGTGGTGATCGAGCAACTGTCTGGTACTCGTCGCGGCGCACCAGAAGCGCAAACGCTTTATAGCGAAACCGCTGACAGTGTTAAACTACGAGAAGAGCATGCAAAACTGCGCAAGCTCCATGCTTTGGGCAACCCAAGTCCTGATAAGCGTCCTGATAAAAAACAACGACGCGATATAATTAAGTTTAAAAGCAATTCCAATTAACTGTATTAGTTCACGCTCATGCCATTAAGTTTCATCTGCATGGCGAACATTGACAGAAATTGGCAATTAAAATACCTGCTGGAGAATACAATCTAATGACAAAAGACAATTTATACCGCTATCTGTTCGACGGTGTATCAGTACGTGGTGAATTAGTTCAGTTGGGTGAAACCTACCAACAGATCATTTCCAGCAAAGAATACCCAGCACCAGTTCAAACTCTACTCGGTGAGCTACTGGTAGCCACTAGCCTGCTGACTGCCACATTGAAATTCGAAGGTTCGATCACGGTTCAGCTACAAGGTGATGGTCCAGTAAAGCTTGCAGTGATCAACGGTGACCACGATCAAAAACTTCGCGGCGTCGCACGCTGGGATGGTGACGTACCGACATCGGGTTCAATCCATGACCTTATGGGTAAAGGCCACATGGTTATCACCATCACACCAAATAAAGGTGAACGCTACCAAGGCGTTGTTGGCCTAGAAGGTGATAGCCTTGCAAGCTGCCTTGAGGGTTACTTCGAAAACTCCGAGCAGCTAAAAACCCGCATTTGGTTACGTACTGGCGAGTTCGATGGTAATGCCAAGGCTGCAGGTATGCTACTGCAGGTACTGCCTGACGGCAAAGGCTCAGCAGATGACTTCGCTCACCTTGAGCAACTGACTGAAACCGTAAAAGATGACGAGTTATTTAGCTTAGAAGCACAAGATGTGCTTTACCGCCTTTACCACCAAGAAACCGTGCAACTGTTTGACCCACAAGCAGTAGAGTTCCACTGTGGTTGTTCGCGTGAGCGCAGTGCTTCTGCCATTTGCTCAATCGAACGCAGTGAAGTCGAGCGTATTGTTGCAGAGGAAGGCAAAGTTTCTCTTCATTGTGACTACTGCGGCACAAACTATGACTTTGATAACGTTGATGTTGCTGCTCTGTTCGAAAATGCAGCGAACGACACGAGCAACCAAGTGCATTAATTATTGGCTATTATTAAGCCCGTAAGTTAGTTACAGAAGCCGGACATTGTCCGGCTTTTTTTGTCCTCAAGCACGGAAAAGCCCCTCCTTCTGTAAGCAAATAACATGCTAAGTATCGCTTTTTTCAGCAAAAATATTAATTTCGAGACCTAGCGCAAGTGGTTTACATCGCGATAAACTCATAACCCACAAACCATTTATAACTTTTACCAAACCTTAACGTTTAAGTGGTTAAATTATGATAAACCTCCCTGAATTACCCCTTTAGGGTTGCTAGCATGGTCAACAGTTAAACAACATCTTACCCAAGGAGCACCTATGACTGTCATGAACGTCGAGAAAAAGGTTGCAAAAGATTTAGATTTATCTCAATACGGTATCAACAATGTTACAGAGGTCGTTCGCAACCCTAGCTACGAAGTTCTGTTCGAAGAAGAGACCAAGCCAAGCCTAGAAGGATATGAGCGTGGTATCGTAACAGAGCTAGGTTCTGTTGCCGTTGATACTGGTATCTTTACGGGTCGATCGCCAAAAGATAAGTTCATCGTTAAAGATGACACCACCAAAGATACCCTATGGTGGGCAGACCAAGGCAAAAACGATAATAAGAGCATTGGTATTGAAGCGTGGAACGATCTGAAAGGACTTGTAACAAACCAGTTATCGGGCAAACGTCTGTTTGTGATTGATGGCTATTGTGGTGCCAACCCAGATACTCGACTCTGTATTCGTGTGATCACTGAGGTGGCATGGCAAGCACACTTTGTGAAAAACATGTTCATTCGCCCAACCGAAGACGAGCTAGAAACATTTGAAGCAGACTTCGTAGTGATGAATGGCGCTAAGTGCACCAACCAGAAATGGGAAGAGCACGACATGAACTCTGAGAACTTCACGGTATTCAACCTTACCGAGAAGATGCAACTCATTGGCGGTACGTGGTATGGCGGCGAGATGAAGAAAGGTATGTTCGCAATGATGAACTACTTCTTGCCTCTTAAAGACATAGCTTCAATGCACTGCTCTGCCAATATGGGTGAAGATGGTGATGTTGCTGTGTTCTTCGGCCTATCAGGCACAGGTAAAACAACCCTCTCGACGGATCCAAAACGCGCACTGATTGGTGATGATGAGCACGGTTGGGATGACAACGGTGTGTTCAACTTCGAAGGTGGTTGCTACGCAAAAACCATCAACCTTTCGAAAGAAGCTGAGCCAGATATCTATAACGCAATCCGCCGTGATGCGCTACTAGAAAACGTAACGGTTCGCTCGGATGGCGCAATTGATTTCGATGATAACTCGAAAACAGAAAACACCCGTGTTTCTTACCCGATTTACCATATCGAAAACATTGTTAAGCCAGTATCAAAAGGCGGTCACGCGAACAAGGTGATCTTCCTTTCTGCCGATGCTTTCGGCGTACTTCCTCCGGTTTCTAAGCTAACACCAGAGCAAACCAAATATCACTTCCTATCGGGTTTCACGGCGAAGCTAGCTGGCACTGAGCGTGGTATAACCGAACCAACACCAACATTCTCTGCATGTTTCGGTAATGCGTTCCTAACGCTACACCCAACTAAATATGCTGAAGTATTGGTTAAGCGTATGGAAGCTGCTGGTGCAGAAGCTTACTTGGTAAATACAGGTTGGAACGGTTCAGGTAAGCGTATCTCAATTCAAGATACCCGTGGCATTATCGATGCTATATTAGATGGTTCTATTGATAAGGCTGAAACCAAAGATATCCCAATCTTTAACCTTGAAGTACCAACGTCACTACCAGGTGTTGACCCAGAAATTCTTGACCCTCGTGATACGTATACTGATCCACTACAGTGGGAAAGCAAGGCAATAGATCTGGCAGAGCGCTTCATCAATAACTTCGACAAGTACACCGACACCACCGAAGGTGCTGGACTTGTTGCAGCAGGCCCACAGCTAGACTAATCAATTACCCACCGAGTACTTTTCAAGCCCCTCTTTGAGGGGCTTTTTCATTGTTGGCTTAAAAACCGACATCAGTGCTTGCAGCCAATGTTTTTTTCCGCCCTAATAGCAATCTAGCCATGGTCAATTCAGGGAGAATGTATGCGCCTACTCGGGAAAATGATCGCAACGCTGATGGTTTTGTTATTTCTAGGCGTGACAATTTTCGCCACACTCCTGCACACCCGCTATGCGACGACCGTGGGCCTAGCAGCGCTCAACCTCTTCTCGCAGAGCCAAGTGAGCGCCACCGCCATTGATTACCACCTATCTACCCCTTGGCAACTTCACCTGCAACAGCCGAGCCTGCAACGCAAAGGGCTGCCTCCTCTGCAAGCGAAACAGCTGTCTCTCTGGCTTAGCCCTGACTCATTACTCGGCAATGGCTGGGTTTTTGATTCACTACTTATAGAAAGTCCTGGCCCAATAAAACTCAACCAGCAACTAACCCGCTTACCAGCAATCAAAGTCCACCGACTCGCATTAACAGGAATAGACTTACAGCAGGATGAACTGCGCGTGACCGATGGTGAGCTACAAATCGATAACTGGCACTACGATCCCTTATCACACCAGCCCTTCTGGCAACAATTTAGCGGCGATTTTCAACTTTCAGCCAATACTGCACAATGGCGCTCTTTTAACGTCGACAATGTATTGCTAGATGGTCATCAACAAAATCAGCTATGGATGTTGAACGGCTTTTCGATGACATGGCAACAGGCCGATCTCAGCGGCCAACTGGAGTACCACACTGAAACACAACAACTGCTCCTTCAGCAATTAACCCTCTCCGATCTACAGTTGCAGAATTCAGCTATACCAGACTCACTTCAAGCTGCATTGGAGAGCCTGATACAATCCGGTATCCAGATCACTATCGCGAGACTTGATGTGCTCGATAGCAGTGTTGAGCTACCAGCATTCACACTCAACCATGCCAACCTATCGCTGCAAAACTGGCACTGGCCTCTAACATTCTGGCAACAACAAAAGGCGCATTTATCATTCAATGCCACAGACGGTAATTGGCATGAAACCGCCTTTATTGAACCTCTGGCGGAGTTGTACTTTGAACCACAGCAAATCACGGTACAGGGCGCATCGCTCGCGTTATTGGAAGGCTATCTGCGAACATCGGGTACTGTCACCCCAGAAGCAATCCTGTTAGATAGCCTCACCGCCAATGGCATCAAATGGCTATTGCCTGAAAATTGGCAACAATCACTTGCCGTTCTATTCAACCCCGTAAAAACACTCAGCCTCAGTAACCTTGATATCGGCTACCTCCAGCTCATAGCTGTCGACGATAACACGCCATGGCAAGTGTCAGGACTCAACCTCAAAGGCCATGATTTAATCCTAATGCGTGAGAGTCAGTGGGGGTTATGGCAAGGAGAGCTCACAACAAGTGCCAGCGTTGCCAGCCTCAATACCGTTAGTATGGTTGAACCCCTCGTTGAAATGAGTGCAGCTCAAGGGCAATGGCAAATGACTCGAGCCATAATTCCATTTCAAGACGGAATTATGGAAGCCTCTGGGCGCTGGGAAAGAAATACAGGTGGGCAGCCATGGTCTCTTGATATTGATGGCGATAGCCTACCCGCAGAGATTATTAGCCAATGGTTCGGTATCGCTTTTCCCCTCAAAGGAAAATTAGATATTACCGCAAATTTTAATGGGCTGGGTCAGTCTACGACAGCGCTTGCCTATAGCCTTGATGGTAGGCTCGACGGCAGCTTTAGGGATATTGAATTAACGACCCCAGCTTCAGCACTGTGGCAATTCTGGGTAGGAACTCACCAACCACTTCTCGACACCCTAGAAACCAACAGTACACAGGCCGCAAAAGACGCCCCACTGACTATCACACCGTTAGCCTTAAATATTGATCGCGGACGTATTCAGCTTTCTCCCACCAAAATGAAGGGAGCAGAAATCTCGGCACAATTGGACGGTAAATGGGATTTAGCTACCTCCGAAGATCAGCAGCTAAAATTAAAGGCTTGGCTAGGGTGCCAAGCGCTATCAAAAGTATGGCAGGGCAATAATCAACAAACCGTGTCACATTCATCTTGTGACGGAAACAGCATATAGGTTCCCGTAAAGCGGGAAGCGAGTTGCTCACCGCTATACACATTGACTTCAACTTCAACTCGCCCTTTTCGGCCACTGGCTAAACGAGCAATATCACCCCGAAGATTTTCGACCGTAACAACGGCACGTGGCCGCTCTTTCACTGGAGAAAGGTATCGGATATGGCTGTCGACGAGCATAATATCAGCTGGCAACTTACGCTCTTTTAGCAAAATCCAGACAAACCCCCACCCCGCCAGTGTTGCCATGGTAAAAATACTACCAGCAAACATGCTTTCATTCGGGTTAAGGTTGGCATTGATCAAGGCACTGACTTCAAAGCGATAACCCGTGTACTGGCTGATTTTAACGCCCATTTTGTCACTAATAGGGATTTGTGACTGCCATAAATCCTGTAGCTCCTGACACCAATCAGGATGGCGTACCACTTCATGGAGAGGATCTAAATGTTTGAGCATCTGCTGATGGCGAACTGGGCCTTTTTCTTCACTCAGCTCACCTTGGCTAGCAAAGCCGCTACGTAAATAAAAAGGAATGGCGTCTTCACGGGCATTACACACTAACCGCTTTGCACCATCTTGCCGTGCTAATGACTCCAGTGCCATTAACACTAACGCTCCCATACCTTGATGACGGTGATTCGGATGCACCGCCATATAGCGAATTTGCCCGTCATTATCGGGCGTCATATACAGCCGCCCAATGGCAATCGTCTCACCATTATCATTAATGATCATCCGGTGGCTACTCATATCATCATAAGCATCACGCTCAGAACCGGCAGGCATATGCCAAGGCTCACGTAGCATCCGCCAACGAAAATCATAATAACGGCCTAGCTCATCTTCCGTTTGCGGGGTGATCAGTCGAAACATGAAATCCTTCTCCAACTATCTTTGAGCTATTTGCCCGAAGAAATTAATTATACCTGCAACCAAAAAGTCACTGGGCCATCATTCAATAATGCGACTTTCATATCGGCGGCAAAAATACCGGTTTCGGTTTGAATGTCTTTCTCTTTGCAACAAGACACAAAATACTCATATAAGCGCTCTGCATCATCGGGAGTGGCTCCTGATGAAAAACCAGGCCGCATCCCCTTTTTAGTATCAGCCGCTAACGTGAACTGGGATACAACTAACACACTGCCACCAGCTTGCTGAACATTCAGGTTCATCTTACCGTCATTGTCTTCAAACACTCGATAGCCAAGCACCTTATCACGTAGACGTTGCGCTTTGGCTTCATCATCGCCTTTTTCGACACCAAGCAGTACCAATAAGCCTTTTCCTATCGTTCCCGTTACTTGGCCGTCAACCGTAACACTGGCTTCACTGACCCGTTGAATAAGCGCAATCATTCTTTCTTATTACCTTTAATTTGTTGTTCTTCAATTTCATTTTCTGTCAAAACATTCGCTTGATACGGCTTGCGATCAGGGTGCCAATGATCTCGTTCCCCCAGACTGGCGGTAATTTCAGCCCCGATCAATACAATACACCAGCATAGGTATACCCAAACAAAAATAATCGGGATCACAGCCAAAGCACCGTAAATGACTTGATAAGACGGAAAGTTTGTTATGTATAGCGCAAAGCCTTTTTTACTCAGCTCAAACAGTAGGCTGGCAACCAAAGCGCCAACCAGTGCGTGTTGAAAGCGCACTTTGGTATTCGGTACAAGTAAATACAGGCCTAAAAAAGCACAGCTCGACATAATCACGGGCAAACCACGTAGCATCTGCTGAAACACACCGTTAACCGCTTCGCTATTGAGCAAATTAAGTGATCCCAAATAGGAGCTAACAGCAATGCTCGAGCCAACCAAAATAGGGCCGAGTGTCAATACCATCCAGTAGATCGAAAAAGAAATAACGGGGCGGCGTTTTTCATGTACTCGCCAAATATAGTTCAATGATTTATCTATTGATGAAATCAGCATCATCGCGACAACAAACAACGCCCCAATGCCGACGGCGGTCATTTTACCAGCATTCGCTACAAACTCATTCAAGTACTGCTTAACAATTTCACCCGCGGCTGGCACAAAATTTTCAATCACAAAGTTTTGCAATAACTCGCCAAGCCCAGCAAAAACAGGAAAAGCTGACAGGGCTGATAGCACAACAGTGATCAACGGTACCAACGACAACAGCGTCACATAGGCCATCGACCCCGCAGTTACCGTCAAGCGATCATGATTCGCCCTCTGTTGGAGGTAACAGATATAGGCTATTACGGTTTTCATTCCCTGCCACCATTGAGGCTTGCCAGCTGTCTTTTTGTCATCCATAGTCATGTAATAATTTGCTTTTCTATATCATAATTTTAGGACAGATTTGGAGAATATTATGCCCTACTTGTTTGCCATTTTACTTAGCCTCACCACCCTTACAGGCTGTCAGAGCGCCTATTATTCAGCGATGGAGCAAGTAGGCGTGCATAAACGTGACATCATGGTCGATCGGGTTGAAGACGCTAACGAGGCACAACAAGATGCTCAGCAGCAATTCACCAGCGCACTGGATGCACTCAAGGCTCTGAATCAATTTGATGGTGGTGAACTTGAGACCGTTTACAACGACATCAATGACCAATATGAAGCCAGCAACGACGCTGCAGAAAAAGTCACCGAACGCATTGGTGCCATTGAAGATGTTGCCGACGCTTTATTCAAAGAGTGGCAAGATGAACTCTCACTGTACAGCAGCGCAACCCTGCGCCGCGATAGTGAAAAGAAACTCAAAAGCACTCAGGCTTCCTACCAGCGCATGCTTGATGCAATGCATCGCGCCGAGCAAAAGATGACACCCGTACTCGATACATTACGTGACAATACTTTATACCTAAAGCATAACCTTAATGCGGCGGCTATTGGCTCGTTACAAGGTGAATTTAACTCGCTGCAACAAGATATTCAGCGAGCGATTAACGATATGCAAGCAGCCATTACGGAATCTGAGCGTTTTATCGCACAGCTGAAAAAAGCTTAGACTGCCCCACCCTGTTTCAATCGGGTCAGCACCCAGCTGGCCCGTACATCTATCTCACCCCATGGCACTTCAACCACTTCGTACCCTAACTCAATATACGTGTGCTTTAACTGTTGATGGATAGCTTGTGCTTCTTTGAATGTATGTGGCCGTTCGTCATCTTGCACATAAATATCTTCATGCGGCTCACAGAAAAACACCAATGGGTAATAACCTTGAGCGGCCTCTACATACAGTGGATCTACGTCTTCACCACCCAGTGTCAGATAGGCACAAATATCACCAATGGCACGATCAACAAAAGCAGGCATCGTACCCCGTAAAGCTTGTTCACGTTGTTCAGCCATCATATCTAAACACATAGCCGCAAAGCGCGGTAAGTCTGTCCACGGTAATACGCCGTCAATTGCCGCTTGCTGGCGAATTAAGGTCCGTGACACTTCTGGGAACGCCATATACCCACGTTGGGTCAGCATATTCAGTAGCGAGGTTTTCCCCGCCCCCGGCCCACCCGTAATGATTATCGGTTGCATAATTTTATTTCTTATAATGTTTTTTGTAGGGTTCAGATACAACAATCCCCCCATGGTAGCACCGATGGGGGGATTGGTTAACGGCAATCAGCTAGCAATTATTTTGCTGTACGGCTTGCACGCTTACGGTCGTTTTCTGTAAGAAGTTTCTTACGGATACGAACACTTACTGGTGTAACTTCAACTAGCTCATCTTCATCGATGAATTCTAACGCTTGCTCAAGCGTGTGCTTGATTGGTGGCGAAAGAACTTGTGCTTCATCTGTACCAGAAGCACGAACGTTAGTTAGTTGCTTACCTTTCAGACAGTTTACAGTTAGATCGTTAGCACGGTTATGAATACCGATGATTTGGCCTTCATACACTTCATCCGCGTGCTCAGCGAATAGACGACCACGAGCTTGAAGGAAGAACAATGCGTAAGTCAGTGCTTTACCAGTCGCGTTCGAAATTAAAACACCATTGTTACGCTGACCAATTACACCGCCTTTGTGTGGGCCGTAGTGATCGTATGAGTGGTAAATAAGACCAGAACCAGACGTCATTGTAAGGAATTCAGTTTGGAAACCGATAAGACCACGAGAAGGCATAATAAAGTCCATGCGAACACGGCCTTTACCATCTGGTGCCATATCTTTCAGCTCACCTTTACGGATACCAATGTTTTCCATGATGCTACCTTGGTGCTCTTCAAGCACATCGATAGTTACCAATTCAAACGGTTCCATTAGCTGACCATCTTCTTCTCTGATGATAACTTCTGGACGTGATACTGCTAGCTCGAAACCTTCACGACGCATGTTTTCGATCAGGATAGATAGGTGAAGTTCACCACGACCAGAAACACGGAAACGATCTGGGCTTTCAGTTTCTTCAACACGTAATGCAACGTTATGAACTAACTCTTTTTGCAGACGCTCAAGGATATTACGTGAAGTAACGAACTTACCTTCTTTACCCGCGAACGGAGAAGTGTTTACTTGGAAAGTCATGGTTACTGTTGGTTCATCAACAGATAGAGCAGGAAGCGCCTCTACAGCGTTAACATCACAGATAGTATCAGAGATTTTTAGCTCACCAAGACCAGTGATAGCGATGATATCGCCCGCTTTCGCTTCTTCTACTTCGTGACGCTCAAGGCCAAGGTAACCTAGAACGGTACCTACTTTGCCATTACGCTTCTCACCTGCAGCATTAACGATAGTTACTTGCTGGTTAGGTTTAACGGTACCACGAGTGATACGAGCAACACCGATAACACCAACGTAAGAACTGTAGTCTAGCTGAGAAACTTGCATCTGCAGTGAACCATCAACGTCAACGTTTGGTGCGTCTACAGTGTCAACAACAGCTTGGAACAATGGTTCCATATCTTCGCCAACTGAGTCTTCTTCCATTGTTGCCCAGCCGTTAAGTGCTGAAGCATAAACAGTAGTGAAGTCTAGTTGTTCGTCAGTCGCGCCAAGGTTGTCAAATAGGTCGAATACTTGATCCATAACCCACTCAGGACGTGCACCTGGACGGTCGATTTTGTTGATTACTACGATTGGCTTAAGACCGTATGCGAATGCTTTCTGCGTTACGAAACGCGTTTGTGGCATAGGACCATCAACGGCATCAACGATAAGAAGAACAGAGTCAACCATTGACATGATACGCTCAACTTCACCACCGAAATCGGCGTGTCCTGGGGTATCTACGATGTTGATGCGGTAATCATTCCAGTTAATCGCTGTGTTCTTAGCAAGAATGGTAATGCCACGCTCTTTCTCGATATCGTTCGAGTCCATTACACGCTCTTCGCTTTCACCGCGAGATTCTAGCGTGCCAGACTGCTGAAGCAGTTTGTCAACCAGGGTAGTTTTACCGTGGTCAACGTGAGCAATAATTGCGATATTTCTTAATTTATCGATCTGTTGATTAGACATGGATTTCACATTCACTCAGAACATGCAGCGACCATCGGGTAGCTACTTGGTTAAAAAAACGGCTCATAATCTAACAGATTTTACTCTAAAACCCACGAAATATGTGATTTATATCACCAGCTTTTTTTATTAAGCCTGTAAAGCCCTATATAACTGGGTAAATTCACTCTTCGAGGGCCTGTTTTTATGCGCCTTGAGCCCTATTTTACACTACATTTAGCAAATTCAGTGAAAACAACTGATTTAATAGTAAATGAATAATCTCGACACCAGATTGACAATAAGACGACATCAGCTAATAGTAGGGCATGCACCACAAGGGTGAAAACACACCCACCGCACTAAAATAGTGCAAAGAGTCACCAAGATGGTGCAAAAAATGGAATTCACGGCGCTTAAATCGCTACCAATGCGCGATTTTGGGGCTTTAAAAAGTTGGCACGGTTTTAGCAAAGTAGTTTGTTATAGAGCATTACGCCTGCTCGCCAATCACTTTTTTGCGGCCAGTTGCCCAAAATAACACCGGAGGTTACTCAAGATGTCAGTAGATAACGTACTAGCGCTGATCCAGGAAAATGAAGTTAAGTTTGTTGACCTACGCTTTACCGACACAAAAGGTAAAGAGCAGCACATTTCTATCCCATCCCATCAAATCGATGCAGACTTCTTTGAAGAAGGCAAAATGTTCGATGGCTCTTCGGTTGCTGGCTGGAAAGGTATCAACGAATCTGACATGGTAATGATGCCTGATGCAGCAAGCGCGGTACTTGACCCGTTTACTGAAGATTCAACCTTAAACATTCGTTGTGACATTTTAGAGCCTGCAACTATGCAAGGCTACGATCGCGACCCTCGTTCAATTGCTAAGCGTGCTGAAGATTTCATGCGTGCAACAGGCCTTGCTGATTCAGTACTAGTCGGTCCTGAGCCAGAGTTCTTCCTGTTTGATGATGTAAAATTCAACACGGATATGTCAGGTTCTTTCTTCAAGATTGATGACGTAGAAGCGGCTTGGAACACTGGTTCTGATTTTGAAGGCGGTAACAAAGGTCACCGTCCTGGAGTGAAGGGTGGTTACTTCCCAGTCGCTCCTGTTGATTCATCACAAGACATCCGTTCTGCTATGTGTCTAATCATGGAAGAAATGGGCCTAGTGGTTGAAGCACACCACCACGAAGTTGCAACAGCTGGTCAGAATGAAATCGCGACCCGCTTCAACACGCTAACCACCAAAGCAGATGAAATCCAAATCTATAAGTACGTTGTTCACAACGTTGCGCATGCATTTGGTAAAACAGCAACCTTTATGCCTAAACCGCTTGTCGGTGACAATGGCTCAGGTATGCACGTTCACATGTCTCTAGCAAAAGACGGTCAAAACCTCTTTGCAGGCGACAAGTACGGCGGCCTATCTGAAATGGCGCTTTACTACATCGGCGGTATCATCAAGCACGCACGTGCAATCAACGCCTTTGCTAACCCAGCGACAAACTCTTACAAGCGTCTAGTCCCTGGTTTCGAAGCACCAGTAATGCTGGCTTACTCTGCACGTAACCGTTCAGCGTCTATCCGTATTCCTGTAGTACCAAGCCCGAAAGCACGTCGTATCGAAGTACGCTTCGGTGATCCAGCGGCTAACCCATACCTAGCATTCGCAGCAATGCTAATGGCTGGCCTTGACGGTATCCAGAACAAGATTCACCCAGGTGAAGCAATGGATAAAGACTTGTACGACCTTCCAGCGGAAGAGGCGGCAGAAATCCCAACTGTTGCTGAATCACTACAGGGCGCACTACAGTCTCTTGACGAAGATCGTGAGTTCCTAACATCTGGCGGTGTATTCTCTGATGACTTCATCGATTCTTATATCGACCTGAAATCTCAGGATGTTGCGAAAGTAAACATGACGACGCACCCACTAGAGTTCGAACTGTACTACTCAGTTTAAGTAACTGATAAGTAATCGACATTACATACTTAGGCCAGCTTCACAAGCTGGCCTTTTTCATATTGCGGCTTATTTACAGGCAGCAAACAATGGTGTTCTGTCTTCCCCTCATTCAGAACCGAACTTATGAAATGCCTTTATTTACTCTCTCTCGTCACTGTTTGGACAGCCTCTTTCACCGTCCAGGCTGAACCGATTTACACATGGGAAGATGAAGACGGTAAAATCCATTTCAGCGACCAACCCCAAACGGGTGCAACAGAGCTCATCCTGAAAGTCCCCAAAGTCCAAACACCGCCCCCCCAAATGCCCCTGCCCACACTCGATCAAGAAACCACAACGGATAGCCCCGAACCCGCGTTACCTGCAGCCACCATAAAACTGCTCACCCCAACCCACCAGCAAACCCTGCGAAACAATGAAGGAAAGATCAGTGTTCGTGCCCATGCCAGCCGTAAATTAAATCAAGGCCATACCATACAACTTCTGCTCGACGGCAAACCCTATGGCAAACCTCAAACTCAACAGCAGTGGCAACTCTCTAATCTCGATAGGGGCAGTCACACCCTACAAAGCCAATTGCTAAAATACGGCAAGGTTATTGCATCATCAGAAACAGTAACTGTCTTCCTACACCGTGCAACGGTTAAGCATCAGAAAGCACCTGCGCCAATGCCCAAATAACTGGCATAGCAAAAGATTTCCTTTCACGGCACACAGTAGACAGGCTACACTTGATTGCACCAATATGGTGCACACCCTGTTCAATGCACCAAAATGAATTGAACTGACAAGGATAGTTATTGTGACGGCTGAATTTTCTCCACTTATTTTGGATAACCTAGTAACCGCGATTGTGCTGCTCGATGAAGAGCTGTCGATCCGTTACGTCAATCCTGCGGCTGAGCAGTTACTGTCTTTTAGTAAGCGGCGGCTCAACAACACCCACTTTCCTGAACTTCTTCAGCACTCGTCACTCGATTTAGGCTTGGTTCAAGCAACCTTACACAGTGGTCAGGGCCTAGCTGATAGTGATGTTACCTTTGTTATTGATGGCCGCCACCATACGCTGGAGCTCAACGCTAGCCCAGTATCATGGCAGAAAGAATTATTGATTTTACTTGAGCTCAAACCTATCGACCAACAACGGCGGATCAGCCAAGAGCTTAGCCAGCACGCCCAACAGCAAGCCGCTAAAGAACTCGTTCGAGGCTTAGCCCATGAGATTAAAAACCCCTTGGGAGGCTTAAGAGGTGCGGCGCAACTGCTGGAAAAAACACTGCCCGACCCAAGCTATACCGAATACACTCAAATGATCATCGAGCAAGCCGATCGTTTACGTAACTTAGTCGATCGCTTACTCGGCCCACAACGCCCAGGTGCTCGCCAAGAAGATAATATTCACATCGTATTAGAAAAGGTGCGCCAACTGGTTAGCATTGATTGTGGCGACAACATTACGCTACATCGCGATTATGACCCTAGCCTACCTGATTTCTTGATGGACCCAGACCAACTTGAGCAAGCCATTCTGAATATTGTGAGTAATGCTTCGTTGGCACTTCAACAGCACCAGGGCGGTAACATCACATTGCGTACCCGTACCGCGCATCAAACACTGATCCATGGTAAGCGTTATCGGGTTATCGCAAAAATCGACATCATTGACGATGGCCCAGGGATCCCCCGTGATATTCAAGACACCTTGTTTTACCCCATGGTTACCGGACGAGAGGGCGGCACGGGGCTAGGGTTATCCATCGCCCAAAACCTTGTAGACCAACATCGCGGAAAAATAGAAGTCGTCAGTTGGCCTGGACATACCAAGTTCAGCTTATATCTACCAATAAAATAACGAAAAATATCCATTGCTATAGGCACTGGCTAAATAAAGAGGAATCACTATGAGCAAAGGACTAATCTGGGTCGTCGATGACGACAGCTCAATTCGCTGGGTACTGGAGCGTACCCTTAATGCCGCCGGACTAAAATGTGAAACCTTTGCCAATGCTGATAGTGTTATCGAGGCATTAGAACGCAGCGTACCTGATGTACTGGTTTCAGACATTCGTATGCCAGGCATGGATGGCCTGACACTGCTCAAAACACTACAAAGTGATTATCCGACCCTCCCAGTGATCATCATGACGGCCCATTCTGATCTCGATGCGGCAGTCAATGCCTATCAAGAAGGTGCCTTTGAGTACCTGCCTAAACCGTTCGATATTGACGAAGCAGTCAATCTTGTCGAACGTGCAGTTACCCATAGCCAAGAACAAAAGCGTCAGCAACAGCCCGAGATAACCGAAACCAATGCGCCCGAAATCATTGGTGAGGCGCCAGCAATGCAGGAAGTATTCCGCGCAATTGGCCGTCTGTCACGCTCATCTATCTCTGTGCTCATCAATGGTGAATCAGGCACAGGTAAAGAATTGGTTGCCCATGCGCTTCACCGCCACAGCCCACGCAGCAGCAAAGAGTTTATCGCCCTGAATATGGCTGCGATCCCCAAAGACTTGATTGAATCCGAACTTTTTGGCCATGAGAAAGGGGCATTCACTGGTGCCAATAATGTGCGTCAAGGCCGCTTCGAACAAGCAAACGGTGGCACACTGTTTCTTGATGAAATCGGTGATATGCCATTAGATATCCAGACTCGGCTATTAAGGGTACTTGCGGATGGCCAATTCTACCGAGTAGGTGGGCATTCCCCCGTGAATGTCGATGTCCGTATCATCGCAGCGACCCACCAAGATCTTGAACGCTTGGTCAGTAAAGGGGATTTCAGGGAGGACTTGTTTCATCGCCTCAATGTCATTCGCGTGCATTTACCCGCACTCAAAGATCGTCGCCAAGACATCCCACAACTAACTCGCCACTTTTTACAGTGCGCTTCAGACGAACTGGCAGTAGAAGTAAAAACGCTTCACCCAGAGACGGAAGCGGTGCTCAGTACATTGGACTGGCCGGGGAATGTTCGCCAACTTGAAAATACTTGCCGCTGGCTAACCGTAATGGCGAGTGGTAATGAAGTACTCCCCGCCGATCTCCCTCCGGAGCTGATGGCTCCCCCATCGCCGCAGGGCGAGAGCGATGATGCTCAACATTGGCATCACACGTTATCGCGTTGGGCGAAAGAAAACTTGCAACAAGGCCATCAAAATTTATTAGGTGAAGCGTTACCGGAATTTGAAAAAATCTTGCTGGAAGCCGCGCTTGAGCATACCCATGGCCATAAGCAAGAAGCCGCGAGGCTATTAGGCTGGGGACGAAATACCCTCACCCGTAAGCTCAAAGAACTGAATATCGCGTAATTCCCAGTAGGAGGAAGAACTCAACAGGATCCGTTAGCATAAACAGAGTTTCTTCCTCCATCGACAATATCGCAAACTATCTATAATGATTGTAAATCTTTACTTGCGTATACTGGCGTACCAGTTTTTTATGGGATACCGATAACGATGATTACTAAGCAACTTCCCTTAACCGATCTTCACCGCCACCTTGACGGTAACATTCGCATTCAGACCATTCTTGAGCTTGGTCAGCAGTTTGGCATGGCCCTGCCTGCCACTGACATTGAATCACTGCGTCCTCATGTCCAGATTGTTGAAGCCGAGCCGAGCCTTGTCGCTTTTCTATCAAAGCTTGATTGGGGCGTCGCCGTACTGGGTGATCTCGATGCTTGTCGCCGCGTTGCTTATGAAAACGTCGAAGATGCGCTTAACGCACAAATCGACTACGCCGAGCTACGCTTTTCACCTTATTACATGGCGATGAAACACAACTTACCAGTTGCTGGTGTGGTTGAGGCTGTTGTCGATGGGGTACAGGCTGGTTGCCGTGATTTTGGGGTACAGGCAAACCTTATCGGTATTTTAAGCCGCACCTTCGGTATCGATGCTTGCCAGCAAGAATTGGATGGGCTGCTTAGTCAAAGAGATCATCTCGTCGCGATGGATTTGGCGGGTGATGAGCTCGGCCAGCCCGGCGAACAGTTTGTCTCTCACTTCAAGCAAGTACGCGATGCCGGATTACAAGTAACAGTCCACGCCGGTGAAGCTGCTGGCCCTGAAAGTATGTGGCAGGCTATCCGTGACTTAGGCGCAGTACGTATCGGCCACGGTGTTAAAGCAATCCATGATCCTAAGCTGATGGACTACCTAGCGGCGCATAAAATTGGTATTGAGTCATGCCTGACATCTAATATCCAAACCAGTACAGTGGCCTCATTCGACACCCATCCGGTTAAGCAATTCCTTGACCATGGCATTCTTGCTTGCCTAAACACCGATGATCCGGCAGTGGAAGGGATTGAACTACCCCACGAGTATGAGGTAGCAGCACCGAAAGCAGGCCTGAGCCAAGCGCAAATTCGTCAAGCGCAAATCAATGGCCTTGAATTAGCATTCTTGTCTGACAGTGACAAGCTAGCACTAAAAGCCAAAGTCGCTAATCGATAATCAATCACTTACCAAGCCCACAAGGCCGACTGGATATTTTTTACTCTAAAAACATTCCATTTCGGCCTTTTTTGCGTAAAATGCCGCCAACATCAGGTCTAACCTGAAAAAATTCGTAACCCGTCGATAGGCTTTGGTTATCGAAGCACACGCGACATACCGCAAAACACCAAGAACAAGTCGGAAACCCACCATGCTGGAAAGTCTCTTTTCATTCAGCGTGGCAATGCCTGCCGTCAGTGAACTTGCAGCCAATGGCCCAGGCCATTTTGCCGCAGGTATTCTGGCGCTAATTGCCGCGGTGAATATGTTCAACGGTTGATAATATCGACCATTGAATAAAAAAGCCCCCGCGACTCAGGTCGCGGGGGCTTTTTATTGAAATCAATCAATTCGTAATTATCTAAAGAGATAACGGCATTAAATCACACGAGAGAACTGCTGCTGACGGGCACGGTCACGCAAGTATTTATCAAAGCACATGCAAATGTTACGGATCAACAAACGCCCTTTTAGCTCAACATAAATGCTGTTTTCCTCAACCGTCACTAGCTCATCGTTAATGAAGGTCTGTAGCAGCTCAATGTCTTCTGCAAAATAGCTATCGAAATCGATATCAAACCGCTGTTCAATGTCTTTTTTATCGAGTTGGAAATTACAAATTAAAGCCTTAATCACTTCACGGCGAAGTAAGTCATCGCTATCAAGTGAGACGCCACGCCACAATGCTTCACGCTTTTCATCAACATTGGCATAATAGTGTTTCAGCTCTTTTTGGTTCTGCGCGTAACAATCGCCAATCATTGAAATAGCTGACACACCTAGGCCTAATAAATCGCAATCACCCTGCGTGGTATAGCCTTGGAAATTACGGTGCAATACGCCACTTCGTTGTGCAACCGCCAATTCATCGTCGGGCAGTGCAAAGTGATCCATACCAATGAACTGATAGCCCGCTCCCGTCAAGGTCGCAATGGTATCTTGCAAAATAGCCAGTTTTTCGTTTGCTTGCGGTAAATCGGCTTCATTGATTTTACGCTGGGCAGCAAATAGCTTCGGCATGTGCGCATAATTAAAAATCGACAAACGGCCTGGACGCATAGCCAACACTTGGTCTAGCGTGTCAGCAAACAACGCTTGAGTCTGTTTTGGCAGACCATAAATTAAATCCAGATTGGTCGAGCGGAAGCCCAACTCATTGGCACGCTTAGCCATCGCAAAAATGAATTCTTCATCTTGCTCGCGATTAACCAGCTTTTGTACTTCTTTATTGAAATCTTGAACACCGATACTCAGGCGGTTAAAGCCTTCGCTACGTAGGTGATCGAGCATATCCAGCTCAATTTCACGCGGATCCACTTCAATACTGATCTCTGCGTCAGCAGCAAAGTTAAACTGGCTTCGTAGCAAGTCCATCAAGCGACTAACTTGTGGTTTGGTTAAAAAGGTCGGTGTACCGCCTCCCCAATGCAATTGACTCACCTCGCGATCACCTAATAAGGTGGCACGCTGGCGGATCTCTTGTTCTAGCGCATCCAAGTACTGATCGGCTTTATGCTGATGGCGAGTAATGATTTTATTACACCCACAGTAATAACAAAGCTTGTGACAAAACGGGATATGGACATAGAGAGAAAGTTTACGCTCAGGGTATTGAGCACAAGCCATATCAAATTCCGCCGAGGTAAAGGCTTCGTGAAACTCAAGGGCGGTTGGGTATGAGGTATAGCGAGGGCCAGAATAGTTATACTTTTCTATTAGTGCCTGATCCCAAATAATCTGCTCATTTGACATGACTTATTTCCACTTTTCATATGGGGGAATTGCGAACCACCGAGTTTGCCATAACTCGATAAAGATGTAGATAAATTACGTATTAGGAATGGCCGAACTGCTAACCTGATCAGAAATTCCCTTGCCTAACATCAGTATAGGCAAGGGATTAGCATATTAATTAAGAAGCCATGGCATTTTTTTGAGCCAGGATAACTTCTAATTCCGCTTTAATCGTATCCTGCAGACGTGCTTCTGCTTTCATGCGAATAAGGTCAAGCTTCATGCGCTCTTTCTTTTCCAGCGTTTTACGTGCATCACCACGTGGCATCTCTTTTACCACTTGGTAAAGTTCATGCATGGCCGGATATTGCAGGGCAAAGTCAATGTGCTTATCGCCCTGAAGTACTTCCATCAATTTATATAAACGAATGGAAAGTTCAGACATGTCACACTGATCTTGCTTGCCTGCCTCGGCAATGATCATCACGCTTTCCATGATATTCGCATTACGCTGCCTGATCCCCTCGGCCTGCTGCTTTTCTGCTCGCGCTAAAAACGCCTTATGGCGCTGGTTTTGGCGGTGCAGTTTAAACAGTAGGTAACCAGCATAGGTCGCCAAGACAGCAATAATGCTACCGGCCAACCCTAGCCAAAGCGTCATATTCTGCAAGGGTTACTCCTTGTCGAAATCGTCAAAGCCCATGTTTTCAAACTTGTCGAGTAGATCGTCATCAGATGCTGGCTTCGAGCGTTCTTTCGCTTCGATCTCTGGCTCATCTTCTTCAAGCAGGCCGAGCTGGCTCATAAGCTGTTCAATGCGATCGAGTTTCGTATCAACTTGCTTCTGCAGACCAGAACCTAGCTTCTCACCCGCTTCAATACGGTCGAGCAAGATCATTAACTGACCATCATTCTCTAGCATTGCTAGCTCTTGCTCTGCAGTTAAGCGACGCTCTTTCTTGGTCATTGGCTTCTTAGGCTCAATAATCAAAGGCACAGGCTTTTTGCTACCATGGCGTGGATCTTTACGCTTAGCAGCAGAACGAGCGTCTTCCAATTTTACTTCAGAGTGACGGCTGCCTGATTTCAAGCCTTTACGCTTTTTATCTTTCTTACGTTTTTGAGCATCAAGATCAAGTTGTGATGTGCTCTTGTTTACTACGGCTTCTGGACCGATAGATCCAGGAGTACGGCTTCTTTTCTTACGGGTCATTACTGGGTCTTCCTCAGCAAAATTACATCATTCCCAACAAACTCGACGTCCAGGCTATCTCTACGAGCCAAATATTGGAACGTCTCGCGGCTAAAAAAGCTTACATGGGTTGGATCGTTTTTATAGTACCACTGCCCAAAGGCATCGGCGTTCGTCGCTAGCTTCGTCATCACACCTAGCCAGCCGCCAGGTTTGATTATACTCAGTAGCAGCCCCCACTCCTTTGCAGGCGTATAAAAGTGTTCAATGGCTTCTGTACAAGTGACAAAGTCATACTGCCTTGCCAATACCTCAGGGTTATTAGCAAAGTATGGATCATATACGGCCATCTGGTGACCTGCCTCTTCGAACATTACCGATAAGGTTGGGCCTGGGCCACAACCAAAATCCAGCCCTTGCAACGGCGTTGAGCCGAAATGTGCCATTAATGGCGCCGCAACGCGATTTAAAAAACGGCGGTAGCCTTCATCGGCTGGATTATTCTGATGCTGTTCATAGACCGTTTTTTCTTCTATTGGCATCAATAGTGCGTTGGGATCAGCAAAAATTAATGCGCATTCCCCACAACGGAAATATTCTCTTCGTTTATCTTGATGAAAGATTTCCGCCACTTCACAATGACATAGTGGACAATGATACATAGTATTTCGACCCCTGAATCAAGCCAAATAGCAGACTCGGCCTTAATGAAGCCGGGTATAATAGCAGATTTGCTGGAGAAGTGTGCACTTTCGCAGCAGTCGCTGTAAAAGGAAAGTGCCGCGTTCAATATAAAGATTATGGGAATTTAGATGCTGGATATAAGAAAAAAGCGACAAGTAAAAACTTGTCGCTCTATGGGTTGCCATTGCTGGCATAAACCTGTCTAGTCTGTCCTTAACCAGTTGTAACGTCCTGGGCTGACAATATCCTTTTGTTATTTTTGCTTTCCGTGCCAACTTGTTGTTCTTCATCGTCCTGATGAATTATTTCCGTCCGTGAACGTGTCCTTGTTAACTCGACAATCCCATGCCGGCAATCCATTCGCATGTTACTAACCAGTAACGAGTTCACCATCCATGTGAGCACACTATCCTTAGTCTGCAATTCCATCTTTTCCGTAAGTGCCGCCCTGGCAATCCTTACGCACCTTGCGAGCATCCTGACACCCTGTCAGACATCCTGTGATCCTTTAAACGTCCTGCTTAGCCATCCTAGCGCTATCCATTCCTGTGCCGCACTCCGTGTCGACAACGCATACTTTACGCGGTTATTAGGTTGATACAATTAGGTGAAAACAGATAAATAAGTGAAAGTTCCTTTCACTGCGGGTAAGTAACTGTTCTAACAACAAGTAAAAAACTATCCCCTAATACCTTTCATCATCAACGACCATTATCTATAGCTGATCTCGCACAGCCCCTTTAGTGATTGACGAATACAATAGTAGAAACTGTCATTTACTTTCAGGTTAGCGAGAACACATTGCTATAAGGAGGGAAAATCGCAGATAAGGCGATAGAATCGTTGAGGCCTTATGCTCAACAATAAAAAAGGCAGCCGAAGCTACCTTTCTGTCACTAATGACTGGAAGTCAGACTGTAAGATCAGTGCAAACCGCCTACATACTGAGACAGTGCGTTAATTTCATCATCAGACAATTTTGCGGCAACCGCACGCATCATTGAATTCATATCGTTGGTACGTTGGCCGTCGCGGAATTTTTCAAGTTGCAATTGAATATATTCAGCATTCTGCCCAGAAATCTTCGGGAAACCAGACAAGCTTGTACCGTTACCGCGCGGGCCGTGACATGCTGTACACGCAGTTACACCACGCTCGGCATCACCAAAGCGGTATAATGTTTGGGCAACCTCGATTGAGGATTCTGCTGTGGTGTTTTCTGATACCGGCAATGACGCATAGTAAGCAGCTAAGTCTGCCATATCTTGCTCGGTTAATGGCATCGACATACCGCCCATGACTGGATCATTACGTCCTTGAGCGCCACCAGTACTCATGGCGAGCTTAAAGTCTTTAAGCTGTTTCTCAAGATACCCTGGGTGCTGACCAGCAATTTTAGGGTATTGCGCCATTATGCTATTACCATCTGCACCATGGCAGGCGGCACATGTTGCGGCTTTCATCTTTCCGGCTTCTGCATCTCCCTGAGCCCAGGCTGAGCAACTGGCCAGAAGAGTCAAAATCAGTGCTAATTTCTTCATGACATTCCGTTTATAATTATAGAGCTTCCAGTACCACAAGTAATGCTCAGAAACATGGTATACAATGCGACCATTAACTAAGCATGTTTTCGTACATTTTACACAATTTCACATAAAAGTAATCAGTCGACTACATCAAGACTTGACGGAGTTAACAGTGAATCAACCTCTCAACTATAGAAACACAGGATTTATCACAAGTGCACCCGATATCCGACACTTGCCAAACGACATCGGCGTTGAGATCGCATTTGCTGGCCGCTCCAATGCAGGTAAGTCAAGTGCGCTGAATCGCATCACAGATCAGAAAGGCCTTGCTCGTACATCGAAAACACCTGGACGTACTCAACTTATTAACATGTTTGAAGTCGTCAACGGTTGTAACCTTATCGATTTACCAGGTTATGGTTTTGCTCAAGTACCCTTGGAACTGAAAATCAAGTGGCAGAAATCACTGGGTGAGTATTTGCAAAAACGCGAATGCCTTCAGGGGTTGGTGGTACTGATGGATATTCGCCACCCAATGAAAGATCTGGATCAGCAAATGGTGAGCTGGGCAGTAGAAAGCCGCCTACCTGTGCTAGTGCTACTCACCAAAGCCGATAAGCTAAAGAGTGGCGCACGCAAAAAACAACTACTTCAAATTCGTGAAATGTCACAGGGTTTTGGTGGTGATGTGCAGGTAGAAGCCTTTTCATCATTGAAAGGTATTGGTGTTGATCAGGTTCGTCGCAAACTCGATGAATGGTTTGCACCTGAACTTGAGCGACAGATGGCACTGCTTGAACAAGATGAGCAAGCCGACGAAGGCGAATAGCCCTCTTTATAAAGCAATAATGATAGGCTCCTTTATGGGGCCTTTTTTATATGTGCAATTTAATAACAGTATTCGATGGTAAAAATTCCCCATCATCAAGATGGGGCAATGGGAGAGAAATAGGAGGTTTTTATTTTTGTTCAAAAATGATTAATGATTTCGATAATCAAAGCAAGTTTTTTATACTCGATTTGCCTCATCCCACCCCAGTTAAAAACCCTAACGCAACAACTTTACAAGAATGAATTCAGGATATTACACCGCATATATAAATTTTATAGATAGTTATTTTTAGCGGTGAATTAACAAGTAAAATGATGATAATGGTCTTTGTTTTTTGGAATAAAATTACAGTTTTAAAAACACTTAGGCGAAAAAAAAGCCACCCCAATATGAGGGTGGCTATTTCATGGATGTGTTGACTAGCCGGTCTTAAACCCACTATCAAAAACAAATATGAACAAGAAGCAGTCACTATTATACCGTTCAACAACTCAAAATTAAAGTAATTACTCTAATTTTAGATTTAATTGAATGGCAGACAATCTGTACAGTTTTAACGAATGCTGTATAAGAATTTAACAATGCGTAAATAGAATAGACCGAAAAGCCCATTAAATAAGAAGTTTAATGAATAAATAGAGGGGGTATTCGCAAAAATTATTTTTTTTCTTGCCACAATAAAAAACGCCCCGGCCAAACGACCAGGGCGGCTAAATCAGCCAAATCCAATAACGTGAAACAAAAGGTCTGAAAGATAGAACATCTTACCTCTGTACCCTACGCAGATAACTGTATATCAATTGCTCAGATTTGAAAAGTGTTTTTGTAGTTTTTTTTCACAATTACGTAAGTAAGTTCTATTAGCTGTAACTCTTTTATAATTTAATTTTCATAAAAAAATAGCCAGCATTGGCCGGCTATTTAATGTTAATGCTCGTGGTTAGTGAGCTTCATCCCAGTTATCACCCATGCCAGCATCAGCAATAAGAGGTACATCAAGTTCTGCAGCAGACTCCATTAGCTGTCGAACTTCGGCAGAAACTAATTCAACCTCAGATTCTTGTACTTCGAATACAAGTTCGTCATGTACTTGCATTAATAAACGTACGCGACCTTCAGGCTGCTGCTCTACCCATTCATCCACAAGGATCATTGCACGCTTGATAATATCAGCGGCCGTACCTTGCATCGGGGCATTAATCGCAGCTCGTTCAGCTGCCTTACGACGCATACCGTTACGTGACTTGATATCAGGTAAATGCAAACGACGGCCAAATAATGTCTCAACATAACCTTGCTCGCTCGCTTGGCTACGTGTGCTTTCCATATACTCAAGCACCCCTGGGTAGCGCTCAAAATACACATTCATATAGTCTTGTGCTTCATTGCGCCCCATGTCCAACTGCTTTGCCAAACCAAAGGCACTCATACCATAGATGAGGCCAAAGTTGATGGCTTTGGCACGACGACGCTGCTCACTTGATACCGATTCAAGCGGAAGCCCCAAGATCTCAGCAGCAGTCGCAGCATGGATATCCTTGCCATCACGGAAGGCACTCAGTAAGGTTTCATCACCAGACAAGTGCGCCATGATCCGTAATTCAACCTGAGAGTAATCGACCGCTAAAATTTTATATCCGGTAGGGGCAATAAAGGCTTGGCGAATACGTCGGCCTTCTTCATTACGCACAGGAATATTCTGCAGGTTTGGATCGCTTGATGATAAACGTCCTGTGGCCGTTACCGCTTGGTGGTAAGAAGTATGTACCCGACCCGATGCTGGATTTACCATCTTGGGTAGCTTATCGGTATAGGTCGATTTTAATTTTGCTAGACTACGGTATTCCAAAATAAGTTTCGGTAATGGGTAATCTAACGCAAGCTCTTGCAAGACTTCTTCATTGGTTGACGCGGCACCCGACGGTGTTTTCTTTAGTACTGGCAGTCCCATTTTTTCAAATAAAATCGCCTGTAGCTGTTTAGGTGAGCTTAAGTTGAACTCTTGACCCGCAATATCAAACGCTTGATGCTCTAGTTCATCGAGACGTACTGCGATTTCAGCCGATTGCGCGCTAAGTTTCATGCTATCAATCAACACACCGGTGCGTTCGATACGAGAGAGAGCAGGTACCAATGGCATTTCAATCTCTTCAAATACCGATTTTAATTTAGGATCTGCCTTCACCTTTTCAAGCAGCACATTATGCAAGCGTAAAGTAATATCAGCATCTTCAGCGGCGTATGGGCCAGCTTGCTCTAAGTCGATTTGATTAAAGGTGAGTTGCTTCTTACCTTTACCCGCGATCTCTTCAAAGCTAATTGTTTTGTGTTCAAGGTAACGTAATGACAAGCTATCCATGTCATGACGACCTACCACACTATTAAATACATAAGATTCAAGCATAGTGTCAAAACGGATCCCTTTCATATCAATGTCGTAACGCGCTAGGATACTGGCATCAAACTTCAGGTTTTGGCCCACTTTATCTTGAGCTGGATCTTCCAATAGCGGTTTCAACTTCGCTAACACCCAATCACGCTCCAATTGCACAGGCGCATCAAGGTAATCATGCGCAACGGGTACATATGCCGCTTTACCTTCTTCAACAGCAAACGATACACCCACTAAGTTAGCAGTCATATAGTCCAAACCGTCGGTTTCAGTATCAAATGCAACAACGTCTGCCGAATGCAATGTCGCCAGCCATGCTTCAAAGTCTTCTTCAGTCAATACTGTTTCATAACCACTGCGGTCAATAACCGGCGCGACCACTTTCGGCGCTTGTGAAGCGGATGCCGATGTCTCATCTGCAACGATTTTGCCATCACTGCCGTCCAGCATCTCAGATAACCAGCGACGGAATTGCAACTTACCGAACAGCTTGGTTAGCTCATCGGTATCAGGAGTTTGCTTCACTAACTGATCAGGAGTGACATCTAATTCAACATCTAGCTTAATAGTCGCAAGTTCATACGATAGATAAGCCGATTCTTTATTATCAAGCAACTTCTTAGGCATCGTTTTTGAGCCACGGAAGCCAAGCGCTGGAATATTATCAAGGCTGTCATACAATGCATCCAGTCCACCAATCCCGGTTAATAGCGCTTTGGCTGTTTTCTCTCCGACCCCAGGCACGCCCGGAATGTTATCCACTTTATCGCCCATCAAGGCAAGGTAGTCGATGATCAGCTCAGGGCCAATACCAAACTTATCCACAACACCAGCAGGATCCATCACAACATCAGTCATGGTGTTGATCAAGGTGACATTACGATCAACCAGCTGGGCCATGTCTTTATCACCCGTACTGATCAATACCGGCATATCGGCTTGCGATGCTTGGGTTGCTAACGTACCAATAACATCATCCGCTTCCACCCCAGAAATAGAGATCAACGGCAGCCCCATCGCTTTGATCACCGCGTGTAGTGGTTCAATTTGGCTTCGAAGATCATCAGGCATCGGCGGGCGGTTGGCTTTGTATTCCGGATACATGTCATCACGGAATGTTTTACCTTTTGCATCAAAGATCACCGCAATATGTTCCGTCGAAAACTGACGTAACAGGCTACGAAGCATATTTACAACGCCATACACCGCACCTGTTGGCTCACCATCAGAATTAGTGAAGTTAGGCGCTGCATGATAGGCGCGATAAAGATAAGATGATCCATCAATCAAGATGAGTGGATTTTCAGGGATAGTTGCCATAAAGATATTCTTATATCCGAGGGATGAAAGAGTTAGTCCACTAGGATGCCATGACTGCTATCAACTGTTAACTGCTGTTTTACTGCCACCCCCCTTTACCTGTGGATAAGTTTGTTAGTACTTAAATTGAAAGCATTGATCAATTTTTGAGATTTGCACCAAAAAACAAAATAAATACATTAAAAACAAATAGATAATAACAAAGATCAATAACTTCCCGCGATCCTACAATGATCATTAATTGTGGAAAAAGTTAACAGACCGATCTGAAATAAGATTAACTGAGAGTAAAAATAGACAATTTCGACGATAAAGGAAGCCATTATGAAGAAAATTGCGGTTATTTTAAGCGGGTCAGGCGTATTTGACGGCTCAGAAATCCATGAAGCGGTACTTGCCCTTCATGCCATCGAACAAGAAGGGGCTAGCTGGCATTGTTTTGCGCCTAACATTGATCAACACCACGTTATTAACCACCTTACAGGTGAAACAATGGACGAGTCTCGTAACGTGTTGATCGAAGCTGCACGTATTGCTCGTGGCAATATTGATGATGTCGCGAACCTCGACACAGCAGACTACGATGCACTGCTTTTGCCTGGTGGATTTGGGGCCGCCAAAAATTTATCGGATTTTGCCTTCACCGGCAGCAAATGTGCTGTACACCCTGAGGTTAAGCGGGTTTGCCAAAAATTTGCTGATGAAGATAAGCCTGCTGCCTATCTATGCATAGCACCAACACTGATCCCACAGATCTATGGCTCTGGCGCAAAAGCCACGATAGGAAACGATCCAGACACCGCAAAAGCATTCAATGACATGGGGGGAGAGCATATTGAGTGCCCGGTCAATGATTTCGTACTCGACCAAAAACGCCGTCTATTGACCACACCAGCCTATATGTTGGCTGGCAGTATTTCGGAGGCAGCAAGCGGGATAAATAAATTGGTAAAAGAATTAGTGAAAATCGCTTAGTGCAGATAAAGAAAAAGCGGCGCTACTTACCTTATTAAAGTGGGAAGTAGCAGCCGCTCAGCAGAAGTAGTTACACTTTTCAGCCCTACACCGAAAGCGGAACCCTAGCTGAAGTACACTGGAAGCAATGTGAGCAATGTCGTGCCTTCAAACGAGAAAAGCTTTGGCTCTCTTTCTCGCTGAGTGCAGGTTAATAATAACCATTCTCATTTGAGATGCAAGCTCTTTATTGCGAATAGTTGTCATTTGTCGTTAGCTGCTTCACAAAATGCAAACGGTAGTCATCGATACCGTCTTTCTTTTCCATATGCTCAATCTGATAGCCATTACGTAATAGCAGACGAAGCATGGCTGAAAAGCGATTGCGTGATTTTACCCTTAGCTCTTGATAACCCTGAGTGACAGCCCAGCGTTCCTGAGCTTCAAGCAGTACCTGCGCAACACCGCGACGACGACCAGCCGGTGCCACGCCACCGAGCCAACTGTAGAAGCAAGTGCTAGACAAGCGATAACCAATTTTGACACCAAGACACTCGCCATCTTGCTCAGCCACCAAAATACTGGCTGACTTACCCGCCGTTCTAGCCACGATAGCGGCATAATCTGCAGGGTAGGCAAATTCACGAATTTTAGCTAACACTTCAACAGCCTCTTCGATTGAAGCCTCACGCACTTTCATGTTTGCTTCCTCTTAATCTCGACATAAATCAATAAAGCTCTACGGGTTTAAATACAAAAAGCCGACTTATCGCCGGCCTTTGTTTATTCATTATTATACAACTGGCATTAGGTTCTCACGCCATCATTCTCAGTTTTGATGCCACCCACAGAAGGCTCACGTACATCTGTCAGTCTACGGGTTAAATGGTTCAGCAACACACCGTACATTGGCACAAATAAGCCAAGGCTGATCAGCAACTTAAATCCATAATCGACCAAGGCAATTTCTACCCAGTTTTCAGCCATAAACGGATCGGGGCTGTTATAGAATGCAATCGCAAAAAATGCCAGTGTATCTAAAGCATTACCAAACAAAGTGGAGCAACTTGGTGCAACCCACCAGCGTTTGTTTTGGCGTAACCGATTAAACACCGACACGTCCATTATTTGGCCCAATAGATAAGCCATAAAGCTCGCAGCAGCAATCCTAGCAACAAATACATTAAACTCAGCTAGCTGCGATACACCCTGAAATTCACCTTGGAAGAACAGTACCGATAGTATGTAAGATATCGCGAGCGATGGAGCCATCACGTGCAGAATGATCTTGCGTGCCATGGCCGCACCAAAGATACGCACAGTAAGATCTGTAGCCAAAAAGATAAACGGGAAGGTAAATGCCCCCCACGTTGTATGCATACCAAAGATAGTAAACGGCAACTGCACCAGGTAATTACTGGAAGCAATAATCACCAAATGGAATACCACAAGAAAAGATAGGGCTTTGCGCTGCTGCGCTAAAGTAAATTGAGAAGTCGTCATTGTCTGACCTTTTTGTCATTGGGGGAGAGGGAACCCAAAACACTGCTACTCGCTCTCACGCCAGCAGCAGCAACCGAAGGCGGGATTATACAGAAACCAGCCTATTTTCCTAGCGTATAACTGCAGGCTTTCCTAACAGCTGTGCAAGATAACTGAGCGTCTCTCCAGCTTCACTGTCCAAGCCTTCAAGCCATAACTGACCAGAATAGTGCTCGCCTTTTAACATCATTCGACAGCCTTCAAAGTCAACCAACCAAACATGGAGGTCGGCATTTAACTCTTTTTCCCGCACCGTGATATCAAGTTGCTTTAGCAGTTGCTCGGCAATATCGGAAAAACTATCAAAATCAAACGTAGGTCCAGTGATTTCAAGCAGGCGGTGTTCTAAATCGAGTTGTCGGCAGAAGAATAAATTGGGGCTAGACATGAAGGGATTCCTTTTTCAAATAAGTAGGATGGCGACTTTCCTGTAACCAAGTGTTGCTATGCGTATCAAGCAATAAAGAGCCTATGGTCATGGCTGCCAGTTCGTGGTTTTATGACCCTGTTGTCTGTTAGGGGCGTAGCCTCTTGCAAAGACAGGCAACAGGTGAATTTAACATTCTCACCAAATACGCAAGCTGTTTTTTAGCGAGCAGAACATACCAGTATGTCTCTAAGCCGCTTTTAATACCGGACTCGGATAGTCCGGTTTTTTTTATCCCGCAGCTTTCGACTGCGTGTTTACTCAGCTAGTACAGTGCTTCATCACCAGCCGTTAGATGATCTTGTATCACCCCCATAAAGACATCACCGAACTTCTCTAGCTTACGATGACCCACTCCGTTTATAGCCAGCATTTCTCCCGCAGAAGTTGGTAGTGACTCCGCCATTTCCATTAAACTCGCATCATTAAATACGACGTAAGGTGGCAAGTCTTCTTCATCAGCAATGGCTTTACGTAGCTTACGTAATTTAGCAAACAACTTCTTATCATACTGGCGGTTTGCCAGTTTATCGTTTTTAGCACTTCGAGCGGTTATATCTAACCGAGGAACGGCGAGCTCTAAACGTTGCTCACCGCGTAAGATCGCTCTCGCTTTTTCCGTCAGCTGCAAGGTAGAGCTACGCACGATACTTTGCGTTAAAAAGCCGCGATGAATAAGCTGGCGTAAAATACTCACCCAAAACTCATGGCTGTGTTCGCGACCAATGCCATATGTCGTCAACTGATCATGCCCATATTCACGCACGCGCTGATTTTGCATCCCGCGTAGTACTTCAACCACATGGTTAATACCAAAATTTTGGTTCACTCGATAAACACACGATAACGCTTTTTGCGACACTTCTAATGCCTCAAAACGCTTCGGTGGATCGAGGCAGATATCACAGTTACCGCATGGCTCATCGCGGTGCTCACCAAAATAATTCAGGAGTACCTGACGGCGACACGTCTGTGCTTCAGCAAAGGCCCCCATCGCATTCAGCTTATGGCTTTCTATCTGCTTCTGCGCACCCTCTTCTTTTTCATCAAGGCAACGCCTTAGCCATGCTAGATCTGATGGGTCATAAAGCATCACGGCTTCAGCGGGTAAACCATCACGCCCGGCTCGCCCCGTTTCCTGATAGTAAGATTCAATGTTGCGCGGAATGTCATAGTGCACAACAAAACGCACATTGGGTTTGTTGATCCCCATTCCAAAGGCGACCGTGGCCACCACGATATGAATATCATCGCGCTGAAAGCCTTCTTGCACTCGCGCTCTTTCATCATGCTCAAGGCCTGCATGGTAAGCCGCAGCGCGGATCCCGCTTTTACAAAGGCTTTCCGTTATTTGCTCAACCCGCTTACGGCTATTGCAATACACGATACCGCACTGTCCATGCATCGCTGACAAATAGCGGTTTAGCTGCGCCATCGGTTTATACTTTTCTTGCAAGGTATAGCGAATATTGGGCCGATCAAAGCTGCCTAGGTGCTCGTAATGATCAACCAACGCCAACCGGCTGATAATATCGTGTCGAGTGGTTTCATCAGCCGTTGCGGTTAATGCCATCACCGGTAAATTAGGGAAATGCTGCTTAAGCGAACCTAGAGCCGCATATTCAGGCCGAAAGTCATGACCCCACTGTGAAATACAGTGAGCTTCATCGACGGCCAGCAAACTCAGTGGCATCGATAATAGGCGATCCATAAAATCACGCCCCATGACACGCTCTGGCGACACATAGACGAGCTTGATCTGCCCTTGCTCCATCGCCTGAAACGTGGCGAGTACTTCATCCCGTGACATGGTCGAATTAATGCAGCCAGCAGCAACGCCATTTGCCAATAATTGATCAACCTGATCTTTCATGAGGGAAATCAGCGGCGAGACCACCAGGGTTAAACCATCACGTAGCAAAGCGGGGATCTGATAGCACAGCGACTTGCCTCCCCCTGTCGGCATTATCACCAAGCAGTCTTGCCCTTCAGCTACGGCGTCGATAACTGACTGCTGTCCGAGTCTAAAGGTCTGATAACCAAACACATCCTGCAATACCTGTTCGCTGGCGATTGGGCTTTCTAACTGGCATGCATCACTGGTTGGCATAATTCAACTCTTTGGCTAGATGTATTTCCCCCTAAGCAATCAAAGGACGAAAGCATGGGAATCCATAAGGCTGGCTATTCTATAACAATCAGATCACCAATGGGAACGCTGCGGTCGTCGAAGGCCAGCGGTTGCAGGCTCTAAATGATGAGTAAAAAGACAATAGTATTGGGATCGAACACGATTTATACTGCCCCTGCATAGTGAGCAGGTTCACGGCTTCACTTCATTCTCCCCCATCTTGCATAACAGCTTAGGTACCAATGGACGAACAAAGCAAACAAACCCAACGCGGCGTGATTCTCGCGTTGGCTGCATATACTTTGTGGGGTATTGCCCCTATTTATTTCAAATCACTTCAACATGTTAGTGCTTTTGAAATTTTGAGTAACCGCGTGATATGGTCATTCTTTTTCCTGACTATCATGATTATGGTCAGTAAAAAATGGGGCAATGTTAGGGCAATACTAAACAAACCCAAACTGCTGCTTATGCTAACAGTCACTTCGCTTTTAGTCGGTACTAACTGGCTGATTTTTATTTGGGCAGTCAACAATAACTATATGCTTGATGCCAGTTTAGGCTATTACATCAACCCTTTATTTAATGTTGTCCTTGGGATGCTGTTTCTCGGCGAAAGGTTACGTCCATTGCAGTGGGTTGCGGTCGCATTAGCTGGTTGCGGTGTCGCGGTGCAATTAATCCAGTTTGGTTCGTTACCCATTATCGCACTCGCATTAGCCTCCAGTTTTGGTCTTTATGGCCTACTCCGCAAGAAGATCAATCTGGATGCTGGCACCGGTCTCTTTATGGAAACCTGTATTTTGCTGCCAGTGGCCGCTATTTATGTGTTGTTTATCGCAGACAGTCCAACCGCCAATTGGGCGACAAACCCAATGTCGACTAACCTCTTGCTAATCGCGGCAGGGATCGTCACAACTGTACCACTACTTTGCTTTACAGGTGCGGCGACCAAGCTTCGGTTATCCACTCTTGGTTTCTTCCAATACATTGGCCCAAGCCTGATGTTTTTGCTTGCGGTTACCATTTATGATGAAAGCTTTACCTCTGATAAAGGCTATACCTTTGCATTTATTTGGGCGGCACTGGTACTGTTTAGTCTTGATGGCTTCAAAGGCCACCGTAAAAATAAGCGTGAAGCTCGCGTAAGCTAGCTCCGAACATTGGAGCGGCCTGTCATTTTTTTACAAGTCGCTCCTTATCCGTTATGTTCTACTCATCATCTCGCTTCAATTTACCCGTGCTCAGCACCATCGGCACCTGTCTATCCCGGGGATCAGGATGAATACAATCAGCCATCGTAAATCCGGCATCGATGACATCAACCTAATTGACGCCCATTACCAAAGCTTTAACTTCAAACGCCACTACCATCTCGATTACCATCTGGGGTTAATAACCTCAGGGCAACAACAATATTATTTCAATGGTGCAAGCCACCATGCGGGCGCAGGCCAGCTTGTGATCATGCCTCCCGGTGAAATTCACGATGGTCAGCCCGAGCGGCAGGGCTATACCGTAAAAGTCTTCAGCATAACGCCAGCTTGGCTCGACCATCAGGCCGAAGAGCTTTCACTAAACAGCCAAGTCTTTTTCCCTCAGCATAATGTGACTGACAAGCCGCTGTTTACTCAGCTCAGCCAGTTACATACATTACTGAGCGATCCTCTCTATCCCCAACTTGCCAAAGACTGCATGCCGATCGAGTACTTTTCTCAACTCATCGGCCGTTACAGCCAGATCCGCCCGCAGCAAGTTGTTGCTCTTGGCAATAAAGATCTCGGCCAGCTTCGCGACTATCTTATGGCAAACCTCGACCAAAAAATTAATCTCGACCACTTAGCTGCCCTATGTGATCTCAGCCCATCTCAACTGTTACGCCAGTTTAAAAAGGCAACAGGGATGACCCCCTATGCTTGGCTGGCAAGGCTTCGACTTGAGCAGGCTATGGCCTTGTTAAAATCAGGGTGTACTGGCACCGATGTTGCCTATCATGTCGGCTTTTACGATCAGGCACATTTTACTCGGGCATTTCAACAAGCATTCGGCGTGGTGCCGTCAGAAATAAAATAACCCGCCGACTATTAATTTTTTACAAGCATCCCCACCTCAACTCAGGCATCCTAGCCCGTTATTCCCCCAGTAAAAAAAGTAGAACCATGAACGAAATCACTCCCCTTCTGACATTACTGACCGTCCATGTCATTGCCCTAATGAGTCCAGGGCCTGATTTTGCCCTCGTGGTACAAAATGCCGGTCGCTATGGACGCAAGACAGGAATGATGATTGCCCTTGGCTTATCGCTCGGGATCTTATTGCATTCGATTCTCAGCCTGACCGGCGCCAGTCTGTTGATCCAACAGCAGCCAGTACTGTTTTCTATCTTGCAAGCCGCAGGTGGCTGCTACCTGTTATGGCTCGGTATTGGTGCCCTAAAAGGTACATGGCAACATTGGCAACAACGCTGCCATCCCCAACAGCCTCACGTAGCTGACAGTGAACCAGCCAAGCACGTAATCGCTAGCCGCAAGCAAGCATTGCTCAAAGGGTTTACCACCAATATTTTGAATCCTAAGGCCTTTGTCTTTTTCATTAGCTTGCTCTCAACACTTGTGCCTGCAGGCATGTCGATAAGCGGAAAAGCCTCGGCTATCGGGCTACTTTGGCTATCATCTTTCTTGTGGTTTGCCATTCTGGCTTGGCTGTTAACCGGTGAACGCTTGCAACAAAAACTGCAACGTTGGACACCCGCGATAGACGCAACCTGCGGCCTGCTCTTCGCCACCATTGGTAGCCTAATTTTGGGTAACCTTGTACTGCATGGCTAAAGCTAAAAGTCACTATTATCAAAGCGAGAGTTGACTCAGAGCACAAAAAACACCCAATAATTAGACACAATTTCATTCCACTCTTAGGCTAGTGATCACCCAACATTAGGTATCCCAAGGACAACACATGGAATGGAATCATATTGGCCGGAACACCGTTCTGGCCTGCTCCCTATTTGCTTTTCCTGCCATTGCCGAACTTTCACAACTAGACTCACAGTCAGAATCACAACAAGCGGCAGATCAACTCGCGCCAGAGGCCGCAACTGGACTCAACCAGCAGGAACTTGTCACAGGTAAAGAGTGGATGGTGGCATCTGCCAACCCCTATGCCAGTGAAGCTGGTGCAGAAATTCTCCGCCAAGGTGGTAACGCCATTGATGCCATGGTGGCAGTACAGCTTGTCCTCGGGTTAACCGAACCCCAATCATCAGGCATTGGCGGTGGGGCATTTTTAGTTTACTGGGACAATAAAAAGAAGGCGCTTACGACATTTGATGGTCGAGAAACGGCTCCGCTTGCTGTCACTCCCTTACTGTTTCAAGACAAAAAAGGCGAACCGCTACAGTTTTTTGATGCCGTTGTTGGCGGCCGATCGGTTGGCACTCCGGGTACGGTTCGATTGATGTGGCATACCCATCAACGTCACGGCAAACTCGCTTGGCGTAAGTTATTCGAACCCGCCATCGCGCTTGCCAAGGAGGGGTTCACCGTGAGTCCGCGCTTAGCAGAATTAGTTAAGCAGGATCAAGAGCACCTCCAGCGTTTTAGCGCAACGCGCAGCTACTTCTTCAATGCTGATGGCGCTCCTATTCAAGCAGGCCAACAGCTTAAAAACCCTGAGTATGCCGATACACTGAGCCGGATCGCCGAGCGAGGTGCCAGTGCGTTTTATACTGGTGACATAGCCAAAGACATCGTTAATACCGTAAGAAAAGCACCTGATAACCCCGGGGTATTGAGTGCGATGGATCTCGCCATCTACCAAGTCAAAGAACGGCCTGCGGTATGTGCGCCTTATCGGAAGTATGAGGTATGCGGCATGGGGCCACCAAGCTCTGGCGCCCTCACCCTCGGGCAAATTATGGGCATGCTCAACCATTATCCACTTGCTGAAATGGGACCAAATAACCCAGATAGCTGGCGTTTACTGGGCGATGCATCGCGCCTTGCGTTTGCTGATCGTGGCCACTATATGGCAGATAGCGATTATGTCCCGATGCCAACAGAGGGCTTGCTGGCTAGCGATTATATAGAGCAACGGGCAACACTGTTAAATACCGACAAAGCACTCACCAAGGTTTCTGCAGGCCAACCCGTTTGGCAACATGCAATGCGCTTCGCTATGGATGAATCGATAGAGCTCCCTTCCACCAGCCACTTTTCGATTGTTGATAGAGATCGCAACGTTATCTCAATCACCACCACTATCGAAAATGGCTTTGGTTCTCGTTTAATGGTACGTGGCTTTTTACTCAACAATGAACTAACGGACTTCTCTTTTCGCAGCCACAATAACGGCCTGCCTATTGCCAACCGTATTGAACCAGGCAAACGCCCGCGCTCGTCGATGGCACCGACTATCGTAATGAAAGAGAATAAACCCTACCTAGCAATTGGCTCACCCGGCGGCAGCCAGATCATTGGCTATGTCGCCAAAACGCTGGTTGGCTACCTTGACTGGAACTTGGACTTACAACAAGCGATCAACCTGCCTAATATGAATAATCGCTTTGGCAGCTTTGAGCTCGAACAAGGTACAGCCGCCGAAGAATGGGCGCCGAAACTGGAAGCGCTAGGCTTCAACACCCAGATCAAACCGCTGAACTCTGGAGTGCAGGCGATCAGCATGGATGGAAAATCATTGAAAGGTGCTGCCGATCCCCGTCGGGAAGGAAAAGTAATAGCCCACTAACACCACGTGATAAGCCTTAAGGAGCAAAAGATACCAATAAAAAAACAAGCCTGTGAGCAAAATTGCTCACAGGCTTGTTATTTTTCATTGGTTCATTGTACCGCGGTTACATCGGATCAAGCTTGGCGTATTGTGTCACCAGCCACTTAATACCCTCACCATTGAACGCAACCTGTACCCGGCTTTGTGCACCACTGCCTTCAAAGTTAATGATGGTCCCCTCACCAAATTTCGGATGTTGGACACGTTGACCCAAGCTAAATCCGGTCTGATTGAAGTTGTCATTCACCTGTGTTTGGCTAAAACGGCCACTGCTGGCAGGGCGAGATACTTTCGCCTTCATCCGCACTTCTTCAACATGCTGCTCTGGGATTTCACGAATAAAGCGTGATGGTTTATGGAAGTTATCTTTACCGTATAGACGGCGCATCTCGGCGTAAGAGATGTACAGCTTCTGCATCGCACGGGTCATCCCCACGTAACACAGACGGCGCTCTTCTTCCAAACGACCGACTTCTTCGGTAGTACGTGAGCTTGGGAACATCCCTTCTTCAACCCCGACCATAAACACCATAGGGAATTCCAAACCTTTGGCACTGTGCATCGTCATTAGCTGCACAGCATCCTGAAATTCATCGGCCTGACCTTCACCGGCTTCCAGTGCCGCATGCGACAAGAACGCCGATAGCGGGCTCATTTCTTCCGCTTCTTCCGGCACTTCGAACTGGCGAGTTGCAGTCACCAATTCTTCCAAGTTCTCGACTCGGGCTTGCGCTTTCTCGCCTTTTTCCTGCTCATACATACTGCGCAGGCCAGAGTTGCGGATCACCTCATCGGTTTGCTGATATAACGGCAAGTCGCGGGTGTCATCCTCAAGCGCATTAATCAGTTCAATGAAACGACGCAGTGAGTTCGCAGCACGACCAGCGAGGACTTGCTCTTCCAACAAAGCGATACTGGCTTGCCACATCGTGGCACCACGATCACGGGCAGCCATGCGAATGGTGTCTAGCGTACGATCACCCATGCCTCGTGTTGGCGTATTTACCACTCGCTCAAACGAAGCATCATCGTTACGGTTAGCAATCAAACGCATGTAAGACAACGAGTCTCTAATTTCCTGACGTTCGAAGAAGCGCATTCCACCGTAGATACGATATGGCATTCCCTCTTGAATTAACGCCTCTTCCAAAACACGTGATTGGGCATTGCTGCGATACAGCATCGCTGCATCACTTAACGCCCCACCTTTTTCTCGCCATTCTTTAATTTTACCAACAACAAAACGCGCTTCATCCAATTCATTAAACGCTGAATAAATTGAAATCAACTCACCTTCTGCGCCATCAGTCCAGAGGTTCTTACCCATGCGTTCATTATTGTTGGCGATCAGTTCATTGGCTGCTTTCAGGATATTGCCAGTCGAACGATAGTTCTGCTCAAGGAAAATGGATGAAGCGTCTTTAAAGTCATTAAGGAAACGTTGAATATTCTCAACCTTTGCCCCACGCCAACCGTAAATAGATTGGTCATCATCGCCTACGATCATGACGTTACAGTCTGGCCCCGCCATCATACGTAACCAAGCAAACTGAATGTTGTTGGTATCTTGGAATTCGTCGACCAAGATATGTTTAAAGCGCGCTTGATAGTGCTCCCGAATATGCTGGCTACTTTTTAATAACTCGAAAGCACGAAGGAGTAATTCAGCAAAATCGACCAAGCCAGCACGATCACACGCTTCTTGATATGCGGTATAAAGACGTAGCCAAGTTTGCTCAACAGGATCATTAAAGGTGTCTATGTGCTGCGGGCGCAAACCTTCATCTTTCTTACCGTTGATATACCAAACAGCTTGACGTGCAGGCCACTGCTTTTCATCAAGGTTCTGCGCTTTGATCAAGCGGCGTAATAAACGCATTTGATCATCGGAATCAAGAATATTGAAATCTTCAGGCAGTTTCGCATCGAGGTAATGGGCGCGTAGCATACGGTGACATAAGCCATGGAAGGTACCATTCCACATGCCTGCGGATGAACCGTGCATCAGTTCATTTATTCGACCACGCATTTCTGCCGCCGCTTTATTGGTAAACGTCACCGACATAATTGAATAAGGCGACGCCTGCTCAATCGTCATCAACCAAGCAATACGATGCACCAAGACACGTGTCTTGCCACTTCCAGCTCCCGCTAGAACTAGGTGATTTCCCAACGGCGCAGCCACCGCCTCTCGTTGCTTGTCATTAAGGCCATCTAACAGGAGTGAAACGTCCATCGCTATCTACTGGTTATTTATACAATGGTATCGATTATAACCACAAACTCGCGTCAGATGCGAGATGAAGCCTATATCTCGGTCGCGCTCCGCCGCTTATTCACATGGTTATCAATAGCCTGACATGTATTCATTCGGTTAATTTTTCACCATCTTAATCTATTGCCAAATAAATTTGTTCTATCATTGAAATTGCATTTGTTAATTAAAAGTAAAAAAACTTAAGAAAGTGTGAAATAAAAATCCTACTCGCCCTTTCTTATGTTTCGAGAGCACCAACAAGGTGCCAGATAGCGAAAAGGAAATGTTGCTCCTTATTTGCAACAGTCAGCGTATTAAAAGAGGAATGATCATGAATAAGACAAAAAATATCGCACTTGCTACCGCAGTAACCGGCCTACTCGCTCTTGCAGGTACTGCAGTAACCACAACGACAGCCGTTGCTGCTGACGCAAAAGAAAAATGCTATGGCGTAGCAAAAGCGGGGAAAAATGACTGTGCAACCAAAACCAGTTCATGTGCTGGTACATCCAAGGTTGATGGCCAAAAAGATGCTTTCATCATGGTTCCCAAAGGCCTATGTGATCGTCTAAACGGTAGCTCAAGCAGCTCATCTTAAGTCACTCCAATTAACCTATTAGTCAGCTCATACCCCACACAAAGGAAGTTTTATGAAAAAGTCTAACATTGCCGTTGCTACTGCTGTTTCTGGTTTACTGGCACTGGCAGGTACTGCCTTAACGACAACAACCGCTGTTGCTGCCGATGCGAAAGAGAAATGCTATGGCGTAGCAAAAGCAGGGAAAAATGACTGTGCAACCAAAACCAGTTCATGTGCTGGTACTGCAAAAGTTGATGGACAGAAAGATGCCTTCATCATGGTACCTAAAGGTTTATGCGACCGCCTAAACGGTGGTTCAGGTGAGGCTAAATAATTGAGCAGGCTTGCGCCCGATAGGATAGTTGGGGTGGGGCTTCGCTCCCCCCATATCCAACAAGTGCTGGTTGAGCAGCCTCAGGTTGGTTGGTTGGAAATTCATAGTGAAAACTATTTTTCTTCAACCTCAACCGCCCGTCAACAGCTCAGAGAGATCGCCAATCATTACCCAATTAGTTGCCATGGTATTGGTTTATCGCTGGGTTCAATTGACCCCTTAGACCCACGACACCTGATGCAGCTTAAACAGCTCATCGATGAAATACAGCCTATCGCTATCTCTGATCATCTGAGTTGGAGTTCTATCGACGGACAGTTTTTCAATGACTTGCTTCCTTTGCCTTATACCGAAGAAGCCCTCAATGTGTTTTGCCAAAAGGTCATGCAAGTGCAGGACTATCTCGGCAGGCCAATGCTGATTGAAAACCCTTCCAGCTACCTGAGCTTCAATCACTCCACTATCCCGGAGTGGGAGTTTTTACACCAAGTTCAGCAACGCACCGATTGCGGTTTACTGCTAGATTTGAACAATATTTATGTCAGCGGCTTAAATCATGGTTTTGACTGCGACAAATACATTGCCGCGCTCGACCCAAATGCCGTAAAAGAAATTCATTTAGCCGGCTTTACCATCAAGCAAGTGGATGGTGGTGAGATATGGATTGATACACACAGCCAACCGGTCAGTGAACCGGTGTGGCAGTTGTACCGCCGCTGGGTTAAACAGCATGGTGCTGTCCCAACGCTTATCGAGTGGGATCTCGATATACCTGAGCTACCCATTTTATTGGCCGAGGCCCGCAAGGCTGAGCTAATCATTGAGCAGGAGGCGCACAATGGGCAAACAATCTCCTAGCTCGCTACAGCAACTTCAGCAAGACTTTGCACAGGCATTGCACTACCAGCCAAATCAGGCTGTATCACATGTGAGTGATGGCCGCTTTCCAGCAGAGCAACTGATCCAAATTTATCGTAACAACTTCATTATCAGTTTGTCTGAAGTGTTGGAGGCTACCTATCCCTGCGTTCAGGCTGTTGTTGGTGAAGAATGTTTTAGCCAACTGGCTCGCCAGCATGTGCTCACCGTACCGCTTGGCCAAGGTGACGTAAGTGATTATGGCGATGGCTTTGCCATCACCATAGAGAGCGAGCCAGAATTACTTCAAGCGGTGCCATACTTAGCCGATTTAGCGCGTTTAGAGTGGGCTGTGGATAGCGTCAGTCAATTACCACCAGCAACGCCGAGCTTTCCTCTGGAAAAGCTTGCACGCATCACTGAAGAAAACCTACCAACCCTAAGATTGGTTGTCGCAAAATCAACGCTATGCCTGAACTCTGCCTATCCTGTGGCGAGTCTCTGGCAGATGATCACCAGCAATAACATCGAAGAAATTGACCTAACCCAGCCTGAGTCGGCCATTATTCAGCACCGCGCCGAGCAGGTACATGTCATCAGTACCACGACAAATGCAATATCGTTGATCCACCTTAGTCAGCAACATCAATGCTTAGCCAATGCGACAGCACCTATGTTGGCACTGCTAGGTGAGCTGATCCAACAACACGTTTTTGCCGATATCTACGGCTTGCCCGAGGGAGAATGAGCATGCTGAATTTTTTCAAACAAATAGACAATATCGCCCAGCGGATCACCGATCCTCTCATTCCACTGCTATTACTTTTTACCCGCCTGTGGGTGGCATGGGTCTTTTTCAAATCCGGTATGGTTAAGTATTCCAGCTGGGATAGCACCCTCTATTTATTCGAGTATGAATACCAAGTCCCCCTTATTCCTTGGCAGTTTGCCGCCTATTCAGGTACAGCCGCCGAGCTAATATTACCGGTATTCCTTGCCCTTGGTTTGTTTACCCGGCCAATGGCACTCGCACTGTTCGTGTTCAACATTATTGCGGTGGCCTCTTACCCGTTGTTGTGGGAAAAAGGCTTCTATGATCACCAGTTGTGGGGAATGATGATACTGGTGAATGTCTTCTGGGGCGCCGGTATGATTTCTCTCGACCGCCTGATCAGCAATGAGCCCAAGCAAAGCTTATTGGAGTAGCCATTAGTTAAATACATGGCACAAAAAAGGACAGCCATGGCTGTCCTTTTACAATAAGCAAACTGTCTTTTGAGCCGCTAAAACAAACGTAATAGCTGAGATAGCTGACTAATTTCGAGATCAGGTAACCATTTAGCTCGAGACTCATGGCATAGTTGACGTTGACTGTCATTAAACCAGCACGCTTGAAAACCGTTAACTTTTGCACCACCAACGTCTGTTACTAGATGATCGCCAACATGCAAGATATCTTGCGGGGCAACCTTAAGGAACGTGGCTGCTTTCGCGAATAAAATTGGTTCTGGTTTCGCAAGGCCATCGCGGCCAGCCATTAATACCGTATCAAAATATTGTCCAAGCCCAATTTTATTAATATCAACATTGCCGTTCGTGATTGCAACCAAAGGCCTTTTTTCCGCCAACAAACCTAGCACGCGGTGTGTTTCTTCCGGTACATCGACTTGGTTACGCACTTCAAGTACAACATCAACCCCCTGGCGGGCTGCGCACTCTGCTTGTATTAGCGAATAGCCAAGCTGCATCAAGCCAATTTTGATCAATTCGTAGCGCCATAACGTCACATCATGGCGCAACATTGGGTTAGCCTCTGCCAATTGCCGTTTCAGCGCCAGCCAGTGCTCACGTCCAATACCTGTCGTCGCAGGGTGATTCGCCGCAAGCCAATCATGCATCGCTTGTTCGGCACGCCGGATCACTGGCCGATTGTCATAGAGGGTATCATCAAGATCAAAAGTTAACGCTTTGGGGAGTGAAACGTTGCGATAAAACTGCATGGCAGGCCAGTAACTCCAGTGATTATAATGCTCAAAGGGGGAGCAAGTACTCGCGACTACTTTCGCTTGGCACGAGGGTGAGCGTCATCATAGACTTTTGCCAAGTGCTGAAAGTCCAAGTGGGTATAAATTTGTGTCGTTGATAGATTGGCGTGACCAAGCAACTCTTGAACCGCCCGCAAGTCACCTGACGATTCCAGCATGTGGGTAGCAAAACTATGGCGCAATTTGTGTGGGTTAATATGGCTGGATACCGCCTGCTTCTGCCCCCATTCAGCCATTCGTTTTTGTACGTTCCGGTTTGAGATACGTTGGCCGAGCTTTGACACAAATAATCCGGGTTCACCCGGTGAGGCAAGTTGCCCTCGCACTTTCAACCAATGGCCAACCCACTCACGGGCAAGGCCAGCAAACGGTGCAATACGCTCTTTGTCACCCTTACCAATCACGCGGATATCACCTTTACGTAGGCTGATATCTTTCACGTCGAGGTTAACTAATTCAGACAAACGCAAACCAGCGCCATACATCAGCTCCATCATCGCCCGATCACGAATAGACAGCGGATCGTCACCATCAACACTCAACAGCTGATCCATTTCATCAACATCCAAGTTTTTGGGTAATGGCCGCGCTTTACGTGGTGCAGAAACCCCTTTCGCAGGATTGGCCTTAAGAAAGCCCTGTGACACCAAGTAATCTAAAAAGCTACGTAAAGCAGAAAGGCGCATTGATAGGCTGCTCGCTTTAAGCCCATCTCGCTTTCCCTTACTGGCAAGCTGTCGTACCCAGCCAGCATCAACGAGTTGCCAATCAGTTACACCTAAATCGACCAGTTGCTCTGCCATTGTCGTGAGCTGACGCTTATAGTTCTGCTGAGTATGCAGGCTGAGCTCTCGCTCGCTACGTAAATACTCATAAAAACGCTCGAGCGGCTTTTCCAGATCTTTCGGTAAACTCACTCAATAACCTCGCGAGAGTATTCCCAATGGTGTATCAGCCTTGTCAGCACCAATGCCAGTTGCTCAACAAACAAAGTATCCATCTCTGGTTGGAAATGTCCGCCATCAGCACTTGCAAAGCTCAAGACACCAATAGGGCGTTCGCTCCCACCGAGTGGCAGCACCACAAATGACCCTAAATGTGGAGGCAGCTCAAAGAGCAGGTCACTTTCTTGTTTACGCAGTCGACCTAAATAAACCGGACGCGACACTAAGCGAGAGCGGCGAAGCCCTTCAAACTCTCGACGTTCAAGTAATAATTGGTCATCAAGACTATCAAACAAACGTAAACTCACATCCAGTTCAAGCTTCATGGCAAGGTCATCTAATACCAGCAGCGCTTGATAAATATTGTGGGTTTGGAATAGCTGCTGCTGCGCCTGGGCAAAGACATCAAATAACTGACTATTTTTAGCCGCGGCCCCGACCAAGCCCGCCATTTTACCTTCTAACTCTGCTACCTGAGCCCGCAACCTTTCTAATTGAATATCAACCAGCGATACCACACCACGATCGGTATGGTGAACCTGGATACGTGTCAGCAGATCAGGGTGCCGGATAAAAAAGTCAGGGGTGGCCTGCAGAAAATTGGCCACCTCTTGCTCTGTTAACTCAGTTTGAGGGGCTGGCGACAGCTCATCAAACTGGTATACATCGGTCATAATACAATTTGTCCATCAAAGACATGGGCGACAGGCCCTGTCATATATAACGGTTGCCCTTCACCTTGCCAGCGAATATGCAGGTCGCCACCAGGCAGTGAGACCTTTACATTTTCATCTAATAAGCCTTGTATTCGGCCAATCGCAACCGCCGCACATGCACCGCTGCCACAGGCTTGCGTTTCACCCGCGCCACGTTCATACACACGAAGATTCACTTCACTAGGGTTGCACACTTGCATAAAACCAACATTCACTCGGTCAGGAAAGCGTTCATGAGACTCAAGTAATGGGCCCAATGTATCGACATCTGCTGTCAATACATCATCAACCACGGTAACACAGTGCGGATTGCCCATACTGGCAGCGCCACAGAATAGTGTTTTATCGCCAGCGCGTAACAAATAGGTTTTTTCCATTTGCTTAGCTTTAAACGGGATCTTACTTGGCTCAAAAATCGGTACACCCATATTTACAGTGACCTGATTATCGTTCTCAAGCTTTAACATCATCTTTCCGGCTTTGGTGCTAACCGAAATGTGATACTTATTGGTCAGCCCCTTCATCCAGACAAAGCGAGCAAAACAACGGGCGCCATTACCACACTGCTCAACTTCACTGCCATCGGCATTGAAAATACGGTAATGGAAATCGGTTTCAGGATCGTACGGTGGCTCAACAACCAATAACTGGTCGAAACCAATGCCACGGTTACGATCCGCTAACCGCCGGATACAATCCGGCGAAAAAAACACATTCTGGGTTACGCAATCGACCACCATAAAGTCATTGCCCAAGCCATGCATTTTTGAAAAGTTAACCTGCATGATGTTCCTTATCGTTATTCTGGCAACAGGTGCTCAGACTGCCATAACTGCGCCAACTCCTCACGCTCACGCACTACGTGAGCCTTAGGGCCGTCGACCATGATTTCTGCGGCTCTCACTCGAGTATTATAGTTTGAGGACATCACGAAACCATAGGCACCCGCTGAACGCACGGCCAACAAGTCACCCGGTTCAAGGCACAACTCGCGATCTTTACCAATAAAGTCGCCCGTTTCACAAATAGGCCCAACAAAATCATATAACTTCGCACGGCCTTCACGCGGTACAACGGGCACGATCGCCTGCCAAGCTTGATATAGCGTTGGACGGATCATGTCATTCATTGCCGCGTCAACAATCGCAAAGTTTTTATACTCGGTATGCTTAAGGTACTCAACGCGAGTCAACATCACACCCGCATTAGCAGCAATCGCACGGCCAGGTTCAAAAATTAATTCAAGATCAGCGTGCTCAGTCAAACGTGCCAGTAATGCTTTTGCATAATCAGACGGTTCAGGCGGTCGTTCATCACTATAAGTCACCCCTAGACCACCACCCACGTCAAGGTGATCAATCGTAATCCCTTCCGCTTTCAGTGTATCAATGAGGGAAAGTAAACGGTCGGTTGCATCAATAAAAGGATCTATCGCCGTCAGTTGCGAGCCAATATGACAATCCATACCGGTCACTTTAAGGTTAGGCAAACGCTGCGCAAGGCGATAAACCTCAGGTGCACGTTCGAACGCAATACCAAACTTATTATCACGCAAGCCTGTTGAAATATACGGGTGCGTCTGGGCATCCACGTCTGGGTTGATCCGTAAAGACACGGGAGCCACTTTACCCAGCTCGCTAGCAACCTGATTTAAACGTTCAAGCTCAGGCTCTGATTCTACATTGAAGCATTTTATGCCTAGCTCCAGCGCCCGTTTCATTTCAGCTGCCGTTTTACCCACGCCAGAGAAAACCACCTTTGATGGCTCACCACCAGCGGCAATCACGCGCTCTAGTTCACCGCCAGAAACGATATCGAAACCCGAGCCCAAGCGAGCCAGTACATTCAGTACGCCAATGTTTGAATTTGCCTTCACCGCATAGCAAATCAAATGCGGGTGATTCGCCACCGCTTGGTCAAAGGCATTCCAGTGGCGCTCTAATGTCGCACGTGAATAAACATAAAGTGGCGTGCCGAAACGCTCTGCAAGTTCAGTCAGTTGAGTCTCTTCAGCCCAAAGCTGACCGTCTTGCTGGTAATTAAAGTAATCCAATGTAGTCTCTTCCCTGTATCAACGCTTATTGTTGTTGCTGTTGCTCTGAATCATCAGGCATATATAACGGCCCACTCTGACCACAGCCGGTCAGGGCAAGAACACTCAGTACGAAAATTGCTAATAAACCTTTGCGCATTTTTGAAAGCCAGTGATTATCATTTCAATGCCCTCTATAATCGCACCAACACTAGGAAAAGCAATAGGACGTAATGGGATGAATGATACAGAATTTCATAAGTTAGCCGATGAAGTGCTAATGAGCATCGAAGAAGGCATTGATGAGTCAGGTGTCGACATCGACTATGAGACCACTGGCAACGTGCTAACACTTGAATTTGAGAACCGCAGCCAAATCGTAATTAACCGCCAAGAGCCGCTGCATGAGATATGGCTAGCGTCTAAATCTGGTGGCTATCACTTCAAATTTAAAGAAGGGGAATGGCACTGTACACGCAGTGGTGAAGAACTGATTTCACTGGTAAAACAAGAATGCTCACTGCATGCAGAAGAAGCGGTAGACTGGTCATAGCCTACCGGTGTCATTAACGCGACGACAAGCCCATCATTGCGGTGGCGGCTTTTGCCGCCGGTCGTCGCGGGATTTTCTGACCACTCTTGTATGGTAGCACTTGTGCCTCACCACGGTCGTTATACACAATATCGTAAAACTGTGGCAGGTTAAAATTGATAAAATTAGCGCTATAACTAAAGCGATCCTGGGCTGAGGTGTAAAAACGGTTTACCCCATGCACCATCTCATCCTTATCACCGTTACACTGGCGATAAACTTCAATACGATTGGTTTCGTCCAAAATATAAATGTTGAACCCTTCATCGCAGTCTTCAAAGAAAAACTGAATTAAACCTTCACTGGCATAAGAATCAACAATTTCAGGTGGATGTGGCTCATCGGTTTTCCCCATCACCAGATTAGCCGATCCCATCAGTTTATTACTTGAGATACAGCTGTAAAAATCCACTGAATTTTCAAGTTTCTGCACTGATACACCACGGCGCTCAAAGAATAGTCCATGGGTTTGTTTACCAATGCGGATCGCTTTGAAACGACGGCGCTTTTCTTGCTCAACGGGCTTCAAGCGCATTTCAATGCATTCGGCCACCAATTGATACACCAAGTTACGGATCAGGCCTCGCATGTGCTTGCTGTAACAAAAGACATCAACTGACTCTGGCGGCAGGGCATCTTGGTGCATTTTGCCCAGCACGGTTTTCAGCGCATCGAGCATGGCATTTTCACCAGTAAAATTCAGCGTACGCACTTCATTCCACGAATTGCGATATACCAAATCCACACTTCCCACTAAGCATGCCTGCTCTGGGCCATAGCTAAAAATATCCGTATTTTTAAAATCAAACCGAACCGAGCGGTTTTTTAATTCCGTGGTTGGATCGCTTTCAAGGTTCACAAACAAACCGAGTTGGCGGATCTCACATGGGCTCGATAATGCCTGCAAGCTCGGTTGTGGACGTCTGATCGGGAACGTATTGCGAATATCACTCACCAACTGATACAACTTATCAATGTCGAGCGCTGAGTCACGTACGACGGTATGCAAACATGTCGACTCAGTCAGCAACCCATTGAAGTATGCCCACGCCACGAGTTTACTCAGGTAGCGGTTATGCTCTAACGGCGTACGACCGAGGATTGCTATCGGGTCTAAAGACTGTTTATACAAATACCAACCTGCAGTATTTGTTCGCCCCGCAGGCACTTGGATAAGCGTGAGATCTTCCTCGTGCAAATCAGGGGAGAGCTGTGGGTTTAACAAGGTCACTTTACCCGGTAGCACCTCAAAAGCGGCATACAGTTTGCGCGCCAAAATGCTGATATCTTCCGGGCTAATTGCCGAAGTGATGTTGTTACGGCGAGCAAAGCGGATCAAGTTACGGTAACTCAGCATTAACGCGTCGAGTAACCCATTATGGGCACTTTTAACCAGCTCAACTTTCCAATCTCGGCGATTATCCAGCTCCAACAACACTTCATGCGACCACTGCCAACTATCCGTCAGTTCTTGCAGCACTTTACGGCGCCAAGGTACCGAGCCTGAAGCCGGCTCTCGAGTGAGCTTTTCATGGGTTTTGAGATAGAAACAGCGGCGAACTAAATCGAGGCGGCGGTGATCGTTAATGCGCTCAAGGTAACGTGTGACCTTTTCGAGCATAAGAAAATAAGCATCCATACAGAATTCAGTGCGATCTATAGCAAAGAACCGACGCTTGCCATCAACACTTAATAACTGGGTATGTGGGTATTCCCATGAGTAAGCTTCAAGCAAAATCGCCTTAAGCACCGACTTGTATGGCGAGTCGATACTTTTGTATAGCTGCCATAAGCTGGAGCCAAAATACTCTTCTGCAGGAATGCGAGCCAACCCACCAAAATCAATCCACTCATTACGGCGGATATAACCATCTCGTTCAAGATAATCGATATATTCGTCGTAACACTCTTCCATTTCAGGTGGCACCATAAACCATAGAAGGCGTTGGCCAGCCATTTGTACCGCTGAACGATAAAACTCATCAAGCAGCAATAAGTGCTGGCTTGAGCCACAGTTTTCACCGGTCATTTTTTCAGAAAAGTTTTCGCGGAAGCGATTCTCGTCAATCAGGAAAAAGTTTGCTTCCACCCCTTTTGCCATCGCCCATTCTGAAACCAGAGAACATTTAGCATCTAATGCAGCACGCGCATCAGCAGGTAAATCGGTACGGATACAAACCCAGATATCAAGATCACTGGTAAGACTTTGCCCTAACGATGAAGTGCTGCCCATCGCATAAAGACCAAGAATTGGACACTTATCATCACTAAGTGAAGGAGGAGTAACAGATGCTGAAAAAGCCAACCCACAGTCATCAATAAACTGTTGTTGTTGCTCAGTGACGTCAAACGCCGCGATCCCCACCGGTACGGCTTGGTCAAGGTAGCCGGGGACTGATGGGTGATTATGATGAAGCAAGACACTTAGCAGGTTAAATACCTGCTCAGATTGCGTATTCATTGCCGCACGAGCCCGCTCACGTCGTAACTCGTTAAGCTGATCCTGTCTACTTTTAAGCGTTTCTATATAGTTCTGCAAATTACTCTTCCAAGAGCTGCCAGCTTGAGAGCGGCCCAAATCTTGTCATTAATGATGTAGAAGTGGCTCTACACATAAGCAAAAACGTGATCAATCTAACAGTTTTTGTATTAACCGTAAAGATAGTGCTGTTTTATGACAATTTGTGAATGGACGGCAATCTTGCCAGTCGACCTTTCCATAGCCCTGCTCACCTGAAGCTAGTACAAACCGAATGATCCGCCAGTTTACGACGTATAATGGTTCTATCACGTGAACTTTATGTGAACAATATCACATTAATTATCGCTGATATCAAGACAATACTGCTTCATCGCACTGACAGCCATAAGTGAATTATCATCATGGTTCAGTAGTGATAGGATTAATGTAAATAGCTAGCTTAACAATGGAACCAATTCTATGACTGACACCCCTATCCGTATTGCCACACGCAAAAGCCCACTGGCCATGTGGCAAGCCGAATTTGTAAAAGATGCCCTCGAGCAAGCCCACCCTGGACTGTCTGTAGAATTAGTACCAATGGTAACCAAGGGCGATATCATTCTAGATACCCCACTAGCCAAAGTCGGCGGGAAAGGCCTTTTTGTTAAAGAGCTAGAAGTTGCCATGCTGGAAGGCCGTGCTGATCTCGCAGTTCACTCAATGAAGGATGTCCCGGTCGATTTCCCTGAAGGCCTTGGCTTGGTCACTATTTGTGAACGAGATGACCCTCGTGATGCATTCGTATCAAACACCTACCAAAGCATAGATGAACTACCAGCAGGCGCTGTTGTCGGTTCATCAAGCCTGCGACGCCAGTGCCAGATTCGAGCCCAGCGTCCCGATTTAGTGGTAAAAGATCTACGCGGTAACGTAAACACTCGTCTGCGTAAACTCGATGATGGTGAATACGATGCCATTATTCTTGCTTGTGCCGGCCTAAAGCGCTTGAAGATGGAAGACCGTATCCGTGATGCGATTGCTCCAGAAACTAGCCTACCGGCAGTAGGACAAGGCGCCGTTGGTATCGAGTGCCGCTTGGATGATCAGCGTGTTCGTGATTTGCTGAATGTTTTAAACCACCCAGATACCTCTACGCGCGTTTTATGTGAGCGAGCGATGAACAATCGCCTTCAAGGTGGTTGTCAGGTGCCAATTGGTGGTTACTCTGAACTTCAAGGCGATCAAATTTGGCTTCGCGCCCTCGTGGGTGAGCCTGATGGCAGTAAAATGGTCCGCGGCGAAATTAGCGGCCCAGCAGCAGATGCAGAACGCCTAGGTACCGAGTTAGCAGAACAACTGCTGGCGGATGGTGCTAAAGACATTCTTGATAAGCTTTACGGCAACGCGTAAATGACCGTACTGATCACCCGCCCCGCACCCGACTGCCATCAACTTGTCCAGCAACTTGATGCGGCGGGGATCAGTGCCATTGCCCAGCCGCTGTTAGAAATTAAGCCTGGTCAACAGCTTGAGCAGCTAATTTCACAGCTTCAGCAATTAAAAAAAGATGATTTCCTGATTGCCGTCAGTGTTAATGCTGTCAACTTAGCGCACAATTACTTAATGTCAGTGGGTGCCAGTTGGCCGAAAAACGTGCATTATATAGCTGTCGGACATAAAACCGCCGAAATGTTGAAATCCCGTACCGAACAACCGGTAAGGTCGCCAACAGAACGGTGCGACAGTGAAGGATTACTAGCCCTGCCAGAACTGTCTGATGTAAATGGAAAACGCATATTAATTTTACGAGGTAATGGGGGGCGAGAGCTCATTTATCACACTCTGCAACAACGTGGAGCTAACGTAAGTTATTGTGCAACCTATCAGCGCTGCTGGATCCCACTTGATGGTCAAGCGCTTTGCCAGCAATGGCAACAGCGGCATGTCTCAAAAATGGTGATCACTAGTGGTGAACAACTGAGCCATTTGGCACAGTTAGTACCCGACAATGCTAAAGCTTGGTTTTATCAATGCCACCTTTTCGTACCAAGCCAGCGAATCGCCAATCAAGCAAAAAAGCTTGGTTTTACTACAATTTCCACTGTGGGAAGTGCTGCTAATGGCCCGCTTTTCACTACCCTAAGAAAAATAGGCACGATGGGAAAATCGGATGACTGATAAAAAAACTAATAATGACAAACCTGCAGATAACCAAAAATCCGCAGCGACAAATACTTCTGAGAAACAAGGTCACGCGAGTGCCAAAGCGCAATCGCCAAAACAGCCTACATCAACCAAAGCCGAAGAGCCTCAGAAAGCAGCAACCGCCGCAGAGACCCCTGAACAGCCAAAACCAACAGACGAAAAGAAAAGTGGTAGCAAAACAGGCGCTATCGCTATTGCGCTCGTGATCGCTTTGGGGGCGGGCCTTTATTACCACGGCCATCAGCAAACGCTAACTCAAAACGCCCAAATGGCTGCGCTGCAACAAGAACTCAGCAGCATGCAATCTACATTGAATGCGAGCCAAAAAGATACCCTAAGTCAGGTACAAACTAGCCTACAAAGCAGCCAGCAAAGTACCAGCGTATCGCTAGAACAACAGAATAAGTCCATTACAGGCCTGCAAATGGCACTGTCCGAAATGAAAGGACGTCGCCCTAATGACTGGCTGCTCGCAGAAGCGGACTACCTCGTCAAAATGGCAGGTCGTAAGTTGTGGTTAGAGCATGATACCGTTAGCGCGACCGTGCTACTTGAATCTGCAGACCACCGCATTGCCGAACTAAACGATCCAAGCCTAACCCCTATTCGCGAAGCGATGCATACCGATATTACGGCATTAAAAGCCGTGGCGCGTGTTGACCGTGACGGCCTTGTACTACGCTTAACGAGCCTACAACAGCAGGTCGCAAATCTACCCCTTGCTAATGCGATTTTGCCTGAAGCGGATCTCGTTGAAGCCGCTGATGTCTCCACATCGGTCGATGATTGGAAGCAAAACCTCACAACATCACTGAAAAACTTCAGTGAGCACTTCGTGACGTACCGCACCCGTGATGGCAGTGTTATTCCTCTACTTTCGCCAAAGCAAGATTTCTACCTGCAAGAAAATATCAAATCTAAGTTAGAAACAGCCATTAAGTCGGTTTACCGTGAACAAGGTGAGCTATATAGCACTTCGCTGGCGATGGCAAAAGACTGGGCTGAGCAGTTCTATAATATGGACGATCCAGCAGCACAGAGTTTTATTAGTACCCTTGATGCGCTAGCCAGCGAAAATATTGAAGCAAGCTACCCAAGCCAGCTTAATTCGCAATCTCTGATCACCGACGCAGTCAGCGATCGTCTACGCCAGCAAGTTAAGCCACTTAGCACAGAGGAGAACCCAGCATGATCAAACTATTGTTGCTGGTTGCTGCGCTAATCGCCGGTATTGTTGCCGGGCCGATGCTGGCTGGTAATCAAGGCTACGTGCTGATCTCGGTAGCAAACCAGACTCTCGAGATGAGCCTAACCACACTCATTTTGTTCATTGTCATCTTGTTCGGTGCTTTCTTTTTACTAGAAACCATCTTAAAACGCTTATTCTCATTGGGTAGCTCGACGCGCGGCTGGTTTTCTGGCCGTAAAGCACGTAAAGCACGCTTACAAACCTCAGCGGGTTTAATGAAGGTCATCGAAGGTGACTGGAGACAAGCTGAAAAGTTGGTCGTGAAGTCCGTTAAGCACAGTGACACACCACTTTTAAACTACCTTGCAGCAGCAGAAGCAGCACAAGGTCAAGGTGATGCCAGCCAGCGTGATGAATACCTCAAGCAAGCAGCAGACATTGATAGCCAAAGCCTTGCCGTTGCCTTAACCCGTGCCAAACTTCAGTTTCGCCAACAGCAGTACGAACAAGCAATGGCAACATTGCAGGAAATCAAATCAGATCATAGCCGCAATCCAGTATTACTCTCGCTACTCAAAGAGTGCTACTTAAAGCTTGAAGACTGGAAACCACTACTCGCACTTCTACCTCAGCTTGAAAAAGCGGGTGTGCTTCAAGCCGAAGATATTGCAGTACTGGAAGTACAAGCAGAATGCGGCATCATGAAGCACCTTGCCAAGCAAGGTGGCAGCGAAGGCTTAATGGGTCACTGGAATAGCCTAAGCCGTAAGGCAAAGCTACGCCCAGAGTTAGTTGCATGCTTTGTAACCCTCATGAGTGAGCATAATGCTGACAGTGAAGCATACGGCGTATTGCGTGATACATTAAAGAAGAACAATGACAACAGCCTCATTGAGCTTGTACCAACGCTGAAGCTAGCTGACTACCACCCAGCTATTGTTCGCCTGCAAGATTTGCTACGTTATGACAGCAGCAACCCAAGCACTCACAGTGCATTAGGGCAGCTATTCATACACGAAGAGAAATGGGAAGAAGCGAAACAGCATTTTGAGAAAGCTATCGCGCTAAACCCCAATGTTGCTGACTACGGTTACTTAGTGAATACGCTAGAGAAGCTCGATCAAGCCCAAGCTGCTGCAGATGCATCTCGCCAAGCGTTAACATTGGCACTACCAGCTAAAAATTAACAATTGAGCAACATTACATTTTGACATCAAAAAGCACCCGAATGGGTGCTTTTTTATACCCTAAAGCCATACTTTATGTGTCTTTCACCACATAATTGTTTCCAATTGTTAACAGTCATTTCATCTTATATCTATCCTATTGCTAGCAGTATGTAAAAAGTATTCAATAGATACTCTTGTTGCTCAACAGATGGATAGCTAACTATGGATATACTTCCTTGGTTAATCGTTTCTGGCATCATTGTTTCTGTGATCACCTGCTTAATGACAGCAGTACTGATCAAAGAATCATAATTGCCAGATACAAAAAAACCTCCGCTTGGAGGTTTTTTTGTATCTGGAGATCGAACACCGTCTGCTATAGCTGCAATGCTCTCTTGGCTTTTTGCAGCGCTTTATCATAACGCTTCACCGCTTTTGCCGCTTTTTTCAACCGCTTATTTTTAACTTTTGCTATCGCCTTCAGCTGCTTTGCTTGCTTCTTCGTCACCACTGGTGAAATCGCACTCTCCGTTTGTTCAATCTGCTCTAGCGCCGACAAATGTACTTGAACTTCAGATTTCGATACCGCTGAATCAGCAATAGGAGAAGTGGTAAGCTGCGATGTTAAAGCACTCGGCTTGCACAAATATGTTTTATCACTGGCAACGCGGGCACAACTGCTGCAAATAAAATTAGGTGTGCTAACAATTTTGCTGATCTCTGCAAACTTATCCGCAATTTCAATACGACGATACTTACATAATGACTTTGCCATTACTTCTTCCTCCAGCAAAGACAACCTACTTGGTGTCCACCTTCTTTCCATCATAGTGGTAAACAACAGCTAACAGGTAAATTGGTATTTTGATCATTTATACCAATGCATCAACTGAAAGGCTACTTCATCGCAGCTTTGACATAGACATCAAAGCGATTTTTTTTGGTTTCAATGGCCGTTGACGGCTTTTTATCTGCTAAAAATTCCGCGTAATCAGGGCGCTTAACCACCACTCGTTTCGTCGCTAATGCCAATGCAGGAGCCAATAATGCGTCAGCATCAAGGTCAGGGCCAACTAGCGTTTGGAAAACTCGCATTTCTTTTTTAACTAACGCCGACTTTTTCTTGTGGGGATACATTGGGTCAAGGTAAACCACATCGGGTGCAACAAAATCAGGATCAGCGGCTAATTGCTCTAACGCATTATGGCTAGAAGCATGTAATAGGGTTAAACGCTCGCTCACCCATCCACCAATGTCGCCATCCTGCTTGGCACGCTGTAAACCATCATCAAGTAATGCTGCTACTACAGGGTGACGCTCAACCATTTGCACCTTACAGCCTAGCGAGGCCAATACAAATGCATCACGCCCTAAGCCAGCGGTACCATCAACCACCGTTGGCATGACTCCCCCTTTCAAACCCACCGCTTTTGCGATTGCCTGACCACGACCACCGCCGAATTTGCGACGATGAGCCACAGCACCACCAGCCAAGTCCACAAACACTGCCCCTAGCTTCGGTTCATCAAGCTTACGTAACTCTAAACGCTCAGCGGTCAAAACCAACGCAAACGTACTCTCAGGGTCATGAGTCAGTCCCCATCGAGCAGCAAGCAGGTCGAGGTCATGTTGGCGTTCTGAGTTTTCACAAGTTAAGGCTAGTTGCACAGGGCTCTCCGGTTCATTAACAATCCTGCATTTTATGTCATTCGGCAGAAAATAAGGCGTGGGATTATATACCCAAGCGGCCTCTCGATGCTCGTTTCAGCAATAATTACTTGGCGGTACCACTTTTTTATCTGCGCTCAATTGCTCAACCAGTTCCGCAAGAGGCAAAGGTTGGCCGAATAAAAATCCCTGCGCATAATCAACACCCAACACTTTAAGGTGCGCTAGTATCGCTTCACTTTCCACAAATTCAGCCACCGTTTGTTTGCCCATTTTCTTCGCCAGCTCATTGATCGCTTTGACCATTGCAAAGTCCATTTCATCATCGGCAATATCACGGACAAACATGCCATCGATTTTGATGATATCAACAGGCATTCGCTTCAAATAGCCAAACGAAGATAGCCCTGAACCAAAGTCGTCCAGTGATATCTTACAACCCAATGCTTTCAACCGAGTAAACAGCTGGATAGCTTCACTCATATTACCAATCGCCGCCGTTTCGGTAATTTCGAGGCACAGCTTTTGAGTGGGTAGCCCTGAACCACTGATCTTATCAATTAAGAAATGGACGAAGTCACGATCTCCCATTGACTGGCCAGATAAGTTAATGGCACACATTTCAAGTTCGGATACCGCTTCTGGATGGTCGAGCAACCAATTAATGACCTCATTAACCACATAACGATCAATCAAATGTGCGAGGTTATAGCGCTCGGCTGCTGGCATAAAGAGGGCTGGAGAAATCATCTCGCTGTCTTGACTGCGGATCCTCACCAAAATTTCATAGTGATGCTGTGTACTCACAGCGCCTAGAGGTGCTATTTTCTGAGCATACAACTCCAGCCGCTTTTCAGCTAGCGCCTTACGGATCAAGCTAACACATGCCATTTCTTGCTCACGGCGACGCAATTCTTCGTCATCCGGGTGGTACAAGTGAAGTCGATTACGACCTTCATCTTTTGCGGCATAACACGCCGTATCAGCCTGAGCATGCACCTGCTGAGACGAACCCGCCGTTTCATCGATCAAGCGAATACCAATAGAGCCACTAAAACTAAATCGGGTGCTCTGCCAGTAAAATGAGGCTTCATCAAGCACGTACAATATTTCACGACCAAATTTCACCGCTTCTTCTAAGGTGCAATGATGCAAAATAATTGCAAATTCATCGCCTCCAAGGCGGGCCAACATCGCTTGCTCAGGCGTGATCCCTTTCAGTAACCAAGCGACTTGTTTCAACGCCTCATCGCCAGCTTCGTGACCTGCGGTATCATTAATGACCTTAAACTGATCAAGGTCGATATAGAACATGGCATGGCGCGCCCCTTTATCTCGCGCTTCAACCAATACCTGCTCAAGGTGCCGCTCAAAATAATTGCGATTAAACAAGTCGGTAAGATAATCATGGCAGGCTTGATAAGCGAGCTGCTCTTCCAGAGCTCGGGTTGAGGTAATATCTTCCCCGACCACCAGCAGCTGTTGTTTCGACTGCATCGAACGGATCACCTCACGAATCCATACACGCTGCCCATCTGCACAGCAATATTGCAGTTGGCGTCGCCAGACCTTGTTGTCCTCACTATCACTCGCGGTCGAAATAAATTGCTGAGGCTTGAGCTCGCCATGATGATAAAAGTCAGACACTTTATGACCGAGCAACTCCCGTTTGCTATAACCGAGAAGATCGGCAGCAAACTGGTTTACCGATTGAATTCGAGACTGGCGGTCAATGGTCATTAGCATGACGGGTTGCTGCTCGTACAGCAGCCGGTAACTCACCTCTCGCTCTCGCAGTTTTTCTTCCATTTGATAGCGCGTTGTGACATCTCGAGCTTCAAATAAAACTTGGGCTTCGCCACTGACCCCATAGGGCAAGCGCTTCATCGAAACATCCAACATCCGGTAGCCATCTTCCGCACTTTGAACCTCTAACTCCAGCCGCATTTGCTGATCGAGTTCAACACGTTCAAAAGCTTGCTTTAGGGGCAGCATTGCCGCTTTATCCCAGCAATACCACTGCCAGATTGCACGATCATATTTCATCGCAGAACGACCGAGCAGCCCTTGCAAAGCGAGGTTGCCAGAGATCAAAGTACCATTAATATCCAGTATCCCGATGTATTGAAAGCTCTGATCAAATACACCAGCAAATAAAGCACGGCTCTGCTTTAACCGCTGTTCGTCATTTTTTAGCCGACGAATCACAATACTCAGCAGAATGATCACCCCCCCCATTAAACCTAAGGACACGGTGAGCACTCGGATTTCATTTTGGTAGCGTTCAAGCCAGCCCGCAGGTTGGTTCAACACCAGCACATCACTGTTATCAACATTCAGCCCCCAGCGAGACATAACGGGGTAGTTAAAAATCTTTTTGCTTGGGCTTCTGACAAAAACTGGGTATTGGGAAAGTTGATTATTCACGATGCTCAGCAATAACTCGCCTGCTAGTTGCCCCTTCTCAAAACCACTGGTCATTACACCGCCGACCACCCCATATTGCAGCATATACTGATATGAAGCATAGACGGGCGCTGACGACGCCTGCGTTAGTTGACCGAGAAAATCATCGCTATCCATGTAGTGGCCGGTATTGTCGCGGAAATAGCTAAGAAAAAGCACGGCAGAATTTAGAGGAAGCTCTGTAACCTCCTGAAAAAGATCACTAAAGGTATCATTTTCAACCCGGGTAACCTCAAGATCGAGGTAATTTGCTGCAAGGTAGTCGACTAGCCCTTGCCATTTTGCCTGTCCCGTTGCTGTATTATCAGCAAACACATAAACCTGCTGAAGATTGGGCTGAACAGACAGGGCCAATGACAGGTTATAAGATGGGTCGCTTTGCTCTAGCACCCCCGCCACCTTAACCAATCCACGGTGCTTATTAGGGTGGTAGCCATTCACTCCAACTAACACTACGGGGGTGTCACCAACCACATCGCCAAGCTGATTCACCAGCCATAGCGCATTATTATCAGCGGCAACAATTGCCCGATAGCGCTTACGTTTTAATTTTGCACGATAAATATCGAGCAACTCTGCCATGTAGGTACTGGATTGATAGCGCTTACTGTCCATATAACTAACACTGAGAGAAACGGAGGAGTGCTCAGTTGCCGCTTCTATGCCAGCTTGTAGAGAATCAGTCCACTGCATGCCTTGGTGATACGAGTGAATAACTAAGATGTCTTGCTCTTGAGCAGAGGCTATCCCGCCCCATAAAAAAAACCATACAACGAGAAACCGCATAATGAGAAAGAAGTCCTGTCTGACTGTGTATTGGTTATATCCATTCTTGCTGACACTGAGTGTCCCCCAGTCAAGATGATATTTATTGCCTTTGTTTATTTATATTTAGAGACTTAGGCGTGGACAGTATAAGATATGAGCATGCTGGTATAAACAAAGGATTGCTTGCATCATGACACCTTCAATTCGAATCGATGATCTCGACCGTGAAATCCTCAACGCACTCATGACCGACGCGCGTACCCCTTACGCTGAAATGGCTAAACGCTTTAATGTTAGCCCTGCAACAGTGCATGTCCGGGTTGAAAAGATGCGTGCAGCAGAAATCATTACAGGCACAGAGGTGATAATAAACCCGAAATTACTTGGGTATGACGTTTGTTGCTTTATTGGCATCAACCTTAATGCCGCCCGCGACTATCATTCCGCACTGGCCAAACTGAACGAATTAGACGAGGTGGTAGAGGCTTACTACACGACTGGGGCATACAATATTTTTGTAAAGTTGATGTGTAAGTCCATTGAAGAACTGCAGTATGTGTTGATCGACAAGCTGCAAGCCATTGATGAAGTTCAATCAACCGAAACTCTGATTTCATTGCAAAACCCCATAAATCGTAACGTGCAGCCATAGAAAAGCGAGGCTAAATAGCCTCGCTCTAACAAATTAGTCACGCTGGTATTATTCTGGCTTATTGTCTAATTCAGCGCCACGCTCTGCGGCTTCTTCTGCTAACCACTCAGCCACACTCTTGGCAAAGTAAGTCAAAATACCATCTGCGCCCGCACGCTTGAAACACACCAATGATTCCATCACCGTTTCGCGCTCTTTCAGCCAACCGTTCTGAATCGCAGCCATGTGCATCGCGTATTCACCCGAAACCTGATAAGCAAAGGTGGGTACCTGCAATTCGCTTTTCACACGGCGAACCACATCCAAATAAGGCATGCCAGGCTTCACCATCACCATGTCTGCGCCTTCATTGATATCCATCGCCACTTCATGCAATGCTTCATCGCTGTTTGCAGGGTCCATCTGGTAGGTTTTCTTATCGCCACCCTTTAGGTTGCCCGACGAGCCGACGGCATCACGGAATGGTCCATAATAGTGAGAAGCGTATTTTGCGGAATAGGCCATAATCTGAGTATGGATATGACCCGCTTCCTCAAGAGCTTCTCGAATAGCGCCAATACGACCATCCATCATATCTGACGGCGCAATAACATCGGCGCCCGCTTCAGCATGTGATAATGCCTGTTTGATCAGTACTTCTGTAGTGACATCATTAACTACGTAGCCATCGTCATCAATAATGCCGTCTTGACCATGGATTGTGAACGGATCAAGAGCGACATCAGTGATCACCCCCATCTGTGGCACGTGCTCTTTCAGTAAACGTACAGCACGTTGTACTAAACCTTCAGCGTTATACGCCTCTGCTGCACAAATGGATTTAAAGTCTTGAGAAACAACAGGGAACAGCGCAATCGCTGGTACACCCAGCTTAGCTAGGTATTCCGCTTCTAGCAGCATTAGGTCAATAGACAAGCGCTCGATACCCGGCATTGAATCCACTGTTTCACGGCGGTTTTTACCCATCAGGATAAACATTGGATAAATAAGATCACTGGCTGAGATCTGGTTTTCTGCCATTAAACGACGGCTAAAGTCATGCTTGCGCATGCGACGCATTCGGCGAGCTGGAAACGCGCCCTGAATAGATACAGACACTGCATACTCCTTGTTGAAGGTTAACGTTCTTTTTGCTGATAATACCACTCCCATCAGGTGACAGGAGATCCAATTTGAAAAAATGCCTTCGTGGTCGTATATGACTGAGCCATAACGACTTCAGCAGGTTGACGGCGGCATTCAGCTATTACAGTCGCAATGTGGGGCAAAAATTTGGGTTCATTACGGCTCGATTTAGGTTTTGGTCGATAATCTCTCGGCAATAGATAAGGGCAATCAGTTTCGATCATCAGCCTATTATCTGGAATATACTGCACAATATTACGTAGCTCAGTCCCCCTACGCTCATCACACACCCAGCCGGTAATACCGATGTGTAAATCAAGTGCTAAACACTCGCGTAATTCCGAATCGCTGCCCGTAAAGCAATGTAACACTGCAGCAGGCAATTTATCCCGCCATGGCTTAAGGATATCAATGAAACGTTCATGTGCGTCACGGCAATGCATAAATACAGGCATGTTCAGCTCTGCAGCCAAAGCAAGCTGCGCTTCAAACACGGCTTCTTGTTGCGGGCGGGGGGAAAAGTCACGATTGAAATCCAAGCCACATTCGCCAATTGCCACAACTTCTGGCGATAGGGCTAAGTCACGGATTTGAGGAAAGGTTAGATCATCGACTGTTTTGGCGTCGTGCGGATGAACACCAGCAGTACTATAGCAATATTGAGGCCAGCGACGTGCCATCTGCAACGCCTGCTGGCTTTCTTCAATGCTAGTGCCAGTTAGGATCAGCCCGTTGACACCCGCTTGTTGTGCTCGACTAATAACCTCATCGCGATCTTTATCAAATCGGCTATTAGTCAGGTTCACCCCGATATCTATCATGATTATTCCATTTAAAAACGTTCTATACCGGAATAACTTAGAGGACTCGGGGCAGTTTGGCTATCACCCTTTGTAAATTTTTGGGTTAAAGGCATCACGCAGCCAGTCACCCAATAGATTGATCACCAAGACAAGCGATACCAACACAATACCTGGGAAAGCGGTTATCCACCATGAACCAGAGAATATGTAGTTAAAGCCAATACTTATCAACGCACCTAGTGAAGGCTGATCAACGGGTAACCCTAAGCCTAAAAACGACAGTGCCGCTTCCGACATAATGGCATTTGCGACTTGCACGGTTGAAATCACCAAAATCGGCGATAAGCAGTTTGGTAAAATATGACGAAACATTATACGAGGCGCCCTAAAGCCCATCACTTTTGCGGCTTCAACATATTCTTTTTTCTTCTCTGCCAGCACCGAGGCTCGAATCGTTCGCGCATATTGCGGCCACTCAGCCACACCAATGATCACCACCAGCATTATCACCGCGTATTGACTATATAGCTGAGCGCCAAGAGCTGCACGGAAGATGGCAGACACAATGATCGCCACCATCATTGTTGAAAACGAAAGTTGGATATCGGCAAAGCGCATCAAAAAGCTATCAATTCGCCCGCCGTAATAACCCGCAGATAGACCAATTACCACCCCTAAAACCATCTGTACCGCGACAGCCAGCAGGCCGATCATCAAAGAGACCCGCATGCCATAGAGAATGGTCGACAAAATGTCTCGCCCTTGTGGATCCGTTCCTAGCAAGAAGCGAGGATCAGAATATTCCATCCAAACAGGCGCCATCTCTGAATCCATGATGTCAATTTGGCTCAGATCGTACGGATTAAAGGGGGCAATCAATGGCGCAAATAGCGCACTCAGGAAAAAGGCCATGAATAGCGCAAAGCTCACCATCGCCACTTTATCTTTTAGAAAGTAATAAATAATGTCGGAGTTTTTAAATCGCTCCCAGCGACTTGGATAATGCATTGGAGTAGAAGACATCGTTACTCTCCCTTACCAGTAAGATTGACAGTGGGGTTGATCAGCCCGTAGAGCAAATCGACAATGGTATTGGTAACGACAAAAATCAAACCAACAAAAATGACATAGGCGGTAATGAGCGGTGTATCGACACGGTTGATCGCTTCAAGAAACAAAAAGCCAGTGCCCGGCCACTGAAAAACAGTCTCTGTTAGTATGGTATAGGCAACCATGGTACCGATTTGTACCCCACCTACCGTGATCACTGGTAGCATGGTATTTTTCAGCGCATGCTGGTAATAAATTTTATTGGATGCCAACCCTTTTGCTTTCGCAAATTTAATGTATTCGGAGCTCAAGACTTCCAGCATTTCGGAGCGAACTAAACGAATAAAAAGCGGTAACATAATCGACGCTAGCGCCACACACGGCAAGACAAGGTGCGCTAAACCGTCAAGGTTGAATAAACCTGACTGCCACCCAAAGGTATCAGTGGTGGTGCCTCTCCCATAAGAGGGTAACCAACCTAACTCAATCGAGAAAACATACATCAGCATGATGGCGGTAAGAAAGACCGGAATGGATATTCCGATACTGCTGAAAGCCATAATCACTTTAGTCATAAAACTATTGGGTTTAATGGCGGAATACACCCCCAACGGAATAGAAACCACAATAATGATCACCGCGGCGCCAAACACCAGTTCAAGTGTCGCCACCAATTTATCTAAAATGACATCAAGCGCTGGACGCTTAAAGAAATAAGATGTCCCTAAATCACCTTGTACAGCATTGCCAACAAAGCGCGCATATTTGGTTACAAAGGGGTCATTCAACCCTAAATCATCGCGTAACGCTTGGCGCTCCGATTCCGAGACCGATTGACCAACTAACTCACGTAACGGGTCACCCAGGTTATCCTGAATGGCAAAAGCCACCAAGCTGATCACAAACATCACTATCAGTGCCTGATACAGGCGCTTGACCAGAAACGTCAACATTCCTTGCCCCTTATTTCGTCCTTAAAACAACATCAGGCCCTTTCAGGCCCGATGCATTATCTGGTAGTGATTACTTCTCTACCACTAAATCACCGAAGTACGGGAAATTCATCGCGTTAACAATCGGTTTAATCTTAACGTTTGATTTTGCTGCCCACGCTAAGTTTTGGAAGTGAAGCGGTACAAATGCAGCGTCATCGTATAGCGTTGCTTCAACTTGCTTCAGCATCTGCGAACGTTTAGCCGGATCCGTTTCGATATTTGCTGCATCCACTAACTTGTCCATATCACTGTTAGCATAATAACCACAGTTATATTGACCACGACCTGTTTCTTCATTACGTGTCATCGTCAAGAATTCAGATAGGTTGGCAGAATCTTCGGTATCAGAGTGCCAGCCAATCATCATCATATCTGCAGCACACACATCAAATTCAGGCCAGTATTGCGCTTTAGGCATTGTTTTCAAATCAACCTGAATACCAATTTTCGCCAGCATTTGTGATGCCGCTTGTGCGATGTTTGCATCATTCACATAACGGTTGTTTGGCGCCATCATGGTTAGTTTGAAGCCGTCTTTATAACCCGCTTCAGCCATTAATTCTTTTGCTTTAGCGACATCAAAACGTGGCACAAGCGCTTCGTTATAACCTGCGTACCCTTCAGGGCTTTGTTGGCCCGTCGCGGTAGCAAAATCACGCATGATACGCTTAACAATACCTTCATTGTTAATTGCATGAACAATCGCCTGACGTACACGCACATCTTTCAATGCTTCGTGACTGTTCTGGTTCATTTGGAAAGAAATAAGGCGGGTACCAGCCATTGTTACAAGGTCGATATCTTTAGATTGTCCAACACGGCGGTGATCGTTTGGCGCTACAGGAGCAATCATATCTACCCCACCAGAAAGCAGTGCCGCAACACGCGTGGCATTCTCTTTGATTGGTTGCAGTGTGATTTTATCTACGTTACCTGGCGATTGTGTATCCCAGTAGTCAGCAAAACGTTCGAACTCTACTTTTACGCCTTGCTCACGCGCTGTCACGATAAACGGCCCAGTGCCTGACATATTGGTTGATGCAAAAGAGTTACCATGCTTAACAATGTCAGCTTTGTCTTTACCATCGGCCGTTTTACCCGAATAAAACTTACTGTCCATTGGGAAGATATAAGTGGCGGTCTGCAAGACCAATGGGTATGGGCCCGTCGTTTTCAACTCAATCGTGTAAGCATCGACTTTTTCAATACCAGTGAATGGGTCAAAAATGGCTTTGAAGTCAGCCGATTCTTTCAAACGATTGAACGTCCAAACCACATCATCGGCTGTCATCTCATTGCCAGAATGAAACTTAACGCCTTGACGTAAGGTAAATTGGAACGTTTGATCATCAACACGTTTCCAGCTTGTCGCTAAACGAGGTTCAAAATCTAACTCTTGATCAAAACGTACCAGAGGATCAAAAACCATGTGCGATAGTTGTAGCGTACCACCAGATAATTGCTCATGTGGATCCATCGATACAGGATCGGCATCGTAAGCCACTTTAATGTCGGCAGCTGTAGCACTGAAACTTAAACCTGCCGCGATCAGTGCAACAGCTAGCTTACTCTTAATGGTTTTCATGCATAACTCCTTTATGCGGGGAGCGAACTCCCTTTCTGTTGTGATTACTTGTTATGAATACTTTGACTGGCTCATGCGATACTTTGAGCCAAGGTAACAATCAAGCTAACTTCAGTCCTTCTTGACTGATGCCTTTAAACTCTGGCATCAGTGAAATTAGGTGTTTGCTATACGCATGCTTAGGGGCAGTAAACAGCTGTTCTGTAGGTGCAACTTCAAGTAGCTCCCCTTTTTGCATAACACCGATACGATCACACATTTGGCGGATCACTGGTAAGTCATGACTAATAAACAGCATGGTGAGATTCAGCTCGTCTTGCAGATCTTTGAGTAGGTTAAGAATTTGTGCCTGTACCGAAACATCTAATGCAGAAGTCGGTTCATCACAAATCAATAAACGAGGACGGGTTGCTAACGCTCGGGCTATCGAAATACGCTGACGCTGGCCACCAGAAAACTCATGGGGGTATTTTACACCCGCAGCAACACCTAACCCGACATGATCAAGAAGGTCATTTACAATTTGTCGCGTCTGCGCTTCACTCTCGGTTAATCGATGGAAACGAATAGGCTCGGCAATGATATCCATAATTTTCATACGTGGATTCATTGAAGAATAAGGGTTCTGAAATACCATCTGCATCTGGCGGCGTAACGGACGGCGATCTTTTTCATTTTTCAATGCGGTAAGATCGACCCCTTCAAACGTGATTTTGCCTGAGTTTGGCGGGTATAAACCAGTGATCGCTCGGGCTATCGTCGACTTCCCAGAACCAGACTCTCCTACCAAGCCGAATGTTTCACCTTCAACAATTTCAAAGCTAACATCATTATTCGCTTGTACGTATTCACGGCGGCTTTCAAAAAATGAGTTTTTGGTGATAAAGCGTAAACTAACGTTTTCCACCTGAAGTAACGCCCCCGTATAGCTGCGCTGATCTTCACTTTGTCCCAGCCAGTGATTTTTAACGTCGAGCTGGCTCATCTCATGGGCTTCTTCAATGTAGCTTACCAGCGGAAAACGCTTAAGCTTAATATCAGAGCGAGGTACGGCAGAGATAAGACTCTGGGTGTAAGGGTGATTTGGACGACGCAGTACTTGCTCTGTCTCACCAATCTCAACCAAATCACCACGGTACATCACAGCAACCCGATCGGTCACATTGGCCACCACGCCCATATCATGAGTCACCAGCATACAGCCGACATTTTTCTCTACACACAGCTTACGGATCAAATTAAGAATTTGATCTTGAATCGAGACATCCAGTGCGGTGGTGGGTTCATCGGCAATGATTAAATCAGGCTCACCCGCAAGTGCTATCGCAATAACAACGCGCTGACGCATTCCGCCTGAAAACTGGTGAGGGTATTGCTTAATGCGCAACTCTGGCTGAGGGATCCCAACCTGCTCCATTAAGTTCAGGGCACGCTTGAAGGCATCCTCCTGACTGACCTTCAGGTTGGTCACAATCGTTTCAGTTAACTGCTGTTCAACTGTAAATAGAGGGTTCAATGATGTCATCGGGTCTTGAAAAATAAACCCAATTTTTGTCCCTCTTACTGAACGCATCTGGTTATTATCAAGCCCAGATATTTTCTCTCCATCAAGGAAAACATCACCACTGGCTATTCGCCCCGGAGGACTCAATAAATCGATTACCGCATTACCAACGGTTGATTTACCCGCACCTGACTCTCCAACAACCCCGACAATTTCACCGCGTTCAATAGAAAATGACAACGATTTAACAGCTGCGTGAACGCCATGACGCGACGGATATTCAATACGTAGGTTCTTTACTTCCAATAAAGCCATTACCAGACCCCAACTGCTTGGCAGCTTTCTGCCCTGTCTGAAAAATTGATTCCCTTCAATCAGCATAATTTGCTGAATATATGTTCAGGACACAATCTGTCAAAAATTTCACAGAAAAGCAACAAAACATTAGTAAAAACCGACAAAATGAATATAAAAAGCATAAGTAGTCAAAAAAAACGACTTTAGACAGCAATTAAACAGATCGTTTACTTGTATTTGTATAACGAATAAACCCCGCTTAGCGCAGAGGATTGAGCTGAAATACTGGTTATATGCTATAACCAAAAAATAAATCGAAATAAATACTTATGCACAAATATGAAAATAACATTTAACACAACAGAAACAATCAACTCCCTATAACGGCAATGTCATGTATAAACACTAGAAAATTAGGGGATTTTAAGATGATCGCATGTAACAGGATGTTATCAGCAGAAGATCACACTTTTGAAAATAGAGGTAAGTGAGGATAGTGATGAAATTTGAGGGTATAGGTAAAATTGAAAAACTGTCGCAGGATATGGTTAGCGGTAATAAGAAGATAAAAGCTATAAATGCAAAAAACCCCAGTCTTTCGACTGGGGTTCTTAATAGTGGTCGGTGAAGAGGGATTCGAACCCCCGACCCTCTGGTCCCAAACCAGATGCGCTACCAAGCTGCGCTATTCACCGACAACATTTTAGGCTTGAAGCCAAGGGAGTGAAACACTACCTAAATATGGGGTGGCTAACGGGGCTTGAACCCGCGACAACCGGAATCACAATCCGGGACTCTACCAACTGAGCTATAGCCACCAATGTAAGTGGTCGGTGAAGAGGGATTCGAACCCCCGACCCTCTGGTCCCAAACCAGATGCGCTACCAAGCTGCGCTATTCACCGACTTTGTTCTGTATGAGGTCTCTCACCTCTGATACTAATTATAACAATCAATATCATTTAATATGGGGTGGCTAACGGGGCTTGAACCCGCGACAACCGGAATCACAATCCGGGACTCTACCAACTGAGCTATAGCCACCAATGTCACTTGCCAATATTTATTATCCGGAATGGCGCGCCCGAAAGGATTCGAACCTTCGGCCTTTGGCTCCGGAGGCCAACGCTCTATCCAGCTGAGCTACGGGCGCCTTGCCCTATCGACGGGGAGGGATATTACGGATCACGCCCCGATTCGTAAAGTGTTTTTTTCGTTTTTTTTTCCGTTCGCTGGAAAGATAAGCAATTATCTATTGATTCGTATCATACAAAATCAGCTCGCTGGTTTATCACTACAACATAAGCAGATATAATCACTTTGTTTTTACAATTTAAACATTTTGTCAATAACCATACCCTTGTATCAACAGTTCAGCTAATAACAAGCATGCAGAAGACTGTGACAAGGACGCTATGATGGCAATCGCACATAATTATCTGGAAGTGTAAGGTGAGCTCAATGGAATTAACTCTTCGACAACTAATGGTCGCGGCCATCACAGCAATAACGCTGGCAGGCACCGCCGTTGCTGCCGATATGTCAGACGAAGCTATCGCAGAACGTATCAAGCCAGTGGGCTCAGTCTATCTTGAAGGGGAAGCACCTACTGGCCCCGCTGTTGCAGCAGGACCTCGCAGCGGCGATGCGGTTTATGGCACGTTCTGTATCGCCTGTCATGGTTCAGGCCTGATGGGAGCGCCGAAAAAAGGCGAAGCTGCCGATTGGGATGCACGCCTTGCCAAGGGCAATGATGTCTTAGCCGACCATGCCATCAATGGCTTCAATGCTATGCCAGCAAAAGGATCGTGTATGGATTGTAGCGATGATGAAATCATTGCAGCCATTAATCACATGATTGATGGGCTATAAGTCAAATACACATTGAAATAAACGAAAAAGGGTTGATGTAAAACATCAACCCTTTTTCATACATATCGCTCGCTTAAATCACCCTACTTTTTAAATAGCGATCTAATATTCGCGATATGCGCTTGTCCTTTCTCCATTCGTTGCTGTTGAGTCATTGGCTTTTTATCCGCCTCCCACTCTAAGTCATCTTGTGGAAGCTCGTACAAGAAGCGGCTTGGCTCCGGCTTTAATAGTTCACCATACTGTCGGCGTTCTTTACATAGAGTAAACGTCAGCTCTTTTTGGGCACGGGTGATCCCAACATAGGCCAAACGACGCTCTTCATCGACATTGTCTTCATCAACACTGGTTTGGTGCGGCAAAATACCTTCTTCTGCACCAACCAAGTACACATATGGGAACTCAAGACCTTTAGAGGCATGTAGCGTCATTAACTGAACCTGATCAGCGTCATCGTCATCTTCACCACGTTCCATCATGTCACGCAGAGTAAGGCGCTGTACCACTTCCTTCAACGTCTTAACTTCCTGATCATAGTTATCACCTTCTAAGTCAGCGGTGATCCAACTATACAAATCAGAGACATTCTTCATCCTCATTTCAGCCGCTTTCGGACTCGGCGAGGTCTCATACAACCAATCTTCATAGTTGATATCTCGCACTAGCTGACGAACAGCCGCAACGGTATCACCACGCTCAGCATTGTCGGCAAGCTCAACAATCCAACGGGTAAAGCGCTGCAAAGACTCCAGCCCTCGCCCCGATAAATGCTGCTCTAGCCCTATTTCAAAACTCGCCGCAAATAAGCTCTTGCCGCGCATATTGGCATAAGTACCCAGCTTCTCGAGTGTGACAGGCCCTATTTCACGGCGTGGGGTATTCACGATACGCAAAAACGCATTGTCATCATCCTGATTCGTTAGCAGTCGCAAGTAAGCCATCATGTCTTTAATTTCGGCACGGGAGAAAAATGATGTGCCTCCCGAAATTTTATACGGGATACGGTTTTGCATCAGTGCCCGTTCAAACAAACGTGACTGATGATTACCTCGGTATAATATGGCGTAATCTTTGTAGTTCGTGTTATTCAAGAAGCGATGGGCAATCAATTCACCTACAACCTTCTCAGCTTCATGATCTTCATTCTTAGCCGTGATCACCTTTAGCATTTCCCCATCAGGGATCTCTGAAAACAACTTTTTTTCAAAAATATGCGAGTTGTTCGCAATCAATATATTTGCAGTACGTAAAATACGGCTGGTAGAGCGGTAATTTTGCTCCAGCTTGATCACTCGTAAACTAGGAAAGTCTTTGCTTAATAAATTAAGATTCTCTGGTTGGGCACCACGCCACGAATAAATGGACTGATCATCATCACCAACAACAGTAAAGCGCGAGCGTTCGCCCACCAGCAGTTTTACGAATATATACTGGCTGGTATTGGTATCTTGATATTCATCCACCAATAAATAACGAATCCGATTCTGCCAACGTTGACGCACTTCCTGATTATCACGCAGCAGCAATACTGGCATCAAAATTAAGTCATCAAAATCCAGTGCGTTATACGCTTTCATCTGTCGTTGATACATTTCATAACAGTGAGCAAATAACTCATCCCGTTCCGAGCTTGCTTGCGCTTTCGCAGCCGCCGGCGACAACATGTCATTTTTCCAATTCGAAATGCTCGATATTAATAGCTTGAGTAAGTCTTTATCACCATCGATTTCGGCTTCAGTTAATTCTTTGAGCAAGGCCATCTGATCTTGGTCATCAAACAGAGAAAAGCTTGCTTTTAACCCCAATAATTTATATTCACGGCGAATAATATTAAGCCCGAGAGTATGGAACGTCGACACCATTAACCCTTTAGATTCATCTCGTCCCAAGGTTTGCCCGACTCGCTCTTTCATTTCACGCGCGGCTTTATTGGTGAAAGTAAGCGCAGCAATATTCCTCGCTTTGTAATCACAATGCTGAACCAAGTAAGCAATTTTATTGGTAATAACACGGGTTTTGCCGGAACCGGCTCCAGCAAGAACCAAACAGGGTCCTGCCACATATTTTACCGCTTCGTTCTGCCTTGGATTCAGTTTCATTGCATATCCTGTGTTAATCATCGGGCTGGCAAACGCATTTTAACGGGTTCTAAGCCATTGTCTATTCACCCAACCATTTAGCACCTTAATCATGACAATTCAAAAAATTACTTGCACAAAAATACAGACATCATAAGATGATGAATGAACATTCATTCATTAACTTTAGTTACAAAACCATTACATGAGCGACAAGAAAAAAAAGATCCTTCAGGCGACTGAAAAACTACTGGCTATATATGGGTTTCACGGTATTTCAATGCAAATGGTTGCCAAGGAAGCCGGTGTTGCGGCAGGCACAATATATCGCTATTTCGAAGATAAAGAAGATCTCCTTCAGCAACTTCATGATCACATTTTGTCTTATGTCGCGAACAAAATCAGTCAGAACGTGTCTGATGATATGCCTTTGAAGCAGCGCTTTCGTACTATGTGGCTGAATATTTGGGATATGACCACGCAAGAGGATGCCCCCATCATCAACCGTGGCCAGTTCGAAAACTTACCCCGTCGCGAAAGTCATGAACAGCGGTTACTTGAAAAGAAAATGTTCGCCAAGGTCGACCGATTATTTAACGAAGGAAAAGCCATTGGCCTTTTTAAAGATTTAGATAACGAGATCTTGAGCGTTTTAAGCCTTGAGCCATGCGCTTGCTTGGCTCGCAAACATGTTAATGGCGTATTCAAAGTCAACGAGACAGCGATGGAATCTGCTCTCGATGCCTCTTGGGACGCCATTGTTCAACATAAACATTAGCACTACCGGAGCACACCCGACGATGAAAAAATGGATAGTGATGCTATTTCTCGCCTTCTTACTGTTTGGAAGCGTGATTGGTTTCAACCTTTTTAAGCAACAAAAAATAGCTGAGTTCATGGCGAATATGCCTGAGCCTGAATTTCCAATTACTGCCACCGAAGCTCAATCGACCAATTGGGTTCCCGCTATCGAAGCTATTGGCTTTATAGAACCAAACCAAGGCGTGACCATCACCACCGAGGTTGCTGGTGTGATCAAAGATCTCGATTTTGAATCAGGCTCAACCGTCAAAGCAGAGCAACAACTGCTAACGCTAGATTCTGATGTTGAGGCGGCCAACTTGAAAAGTGCTCAAGCACGTTTGCCAGCCGCCAAAGCCAAATATGAACGCTACCGTGGCCTATTCAAGAAAGGATCGATTTCAAAAGAGGCCTTTGACGAATCTGAAGCCTCCTATTTTTCTCTAATGGCTGATATCGAAAGCTTAAAAGCAACAATAGATCGTCGTACTATCAGAGCCCCATTTGATGGTGTTGTTGGCCTACGTAATGTCTACCTTGGCCAATATATCCAGCCGGGAACTGATGTTGTACGCTTAGAAGATACCACCTTAATGAAGCTACGCTTCACGGTGCCACAAACGGATATTTCTGATATTCACCTTGGCCAAGAAGTCGAAATCTTTGTTGATGCATACCCTGAAACACCCTTTAGCGGCAAGATCAGTGCAATCGAACCAGCAGTAAGCTACCAGAGTGGCCTTGTGCAAATTCAAGCTGACATCCCGAATAACAGTGGCCAGCTACGTAGTGGTATGTTCGCACGTGCGCATATCATTCTTCCAACACTGGAAAATCAAATCATCCTGCCGCAAACCGCAATCACCTTCACCTTATACGGGGATAATGTGTACCTTGCGAACGAAGACGAAGATGGTGTATTGCGAGTGAGCCAGTCAGTGGTAAAAGTTGGTGAGCGTAAAGGCCCATATGTTCATGTCCTTAGTGGTGTCAAAGCAGGGGATACCGTCGTGACCTCAGGTCAAATTCGCCTCAGCAACCATGCAAAAGTTCGTATGGTTGAAAGTGACTCGCTGGATGTTCCAGCCGAAACACCAATGCTGTAATCCGGAGGTCACATGCGCTTTACAGATGTTTTTATCAAACGTCCTGTCTTAGCGGTATCAATCAGCTTCTTGATTGCACTGCTGGGCCTGCAAGCCATTTTTAAAATGCAGGTCAGGGAATACCCAGACATGACCAATACCGTGGTCACGGTCAGTACTAGCTATTATGGTGCCAGTGCTGATTTGATCCAGGGTTTTATCACCCAGCCGCTGGAGCAAGCCATTGCTCAGGCTGATAATATCGACTTCATGACCTCTTCCTCGGTGCTTGGTGCATCAACGATCACGGTTACGATGAAGTTGAATACCGATCCGAATGCCGCTTTGGCCGATATATTGGCTAAAACCAACTCGGTGCGTTCTCAATTACCCAAGGAATCAGAAGATCCAACGGTAACCATGTCAACCGGTTCAACGACCGCGGTAATGTATATCGGTTTTACCAGTAATGAATTGGTCTCGAGCCAAATCACCGATTACTTAGAGCGCGTGATTAACCCGCAGTTGTTTACGGTTAACGGTGTGTCGAAAGTCGATCTATACGGTGGAATGAAATACGCGCTGCGTGTCTGGTTGGACCCAGCCAAAATGGCTGCTTACAACTTGATGGCTAATGACGTGATGAACGTACTGAATGCCAACAACTATCAATCGGCAACAGGACAAGCTACTGGCGAATTCGTTCTTTACAATGGTACTGCTGACACGCAGGTCTCCAATACTGATGAGCTGGAAAAGCTAGTTGTCTCAACCAAAGAAGGCCAAGTGATCCGCTTAGGCGATATTGCCAAAGTAACCTTAGAGAAAAGTCACGATGTTTACCGTGCATCTGCAAATGGGGAAGAGGCCGTCGTTGCTGCAATTAACGCAGCACCAAGTGCCAACCCGATCAACATTGCAGCCGATGTACTTCAGCTATTGCCTGAGCTTGAGCGCAATATGCCTGATAATATCAAGATGAATGTGATGTATGACTCGACCATTGCAATCAATGAGTCCATCAACGAAGTAATCAAAACGATTGCTGAAGCGGCTCTGATCGTACTTGTTGTGATCACCTTGTTCTTGGGATCATTCCGTGCTGTTATCATTCCAATCGTTACCATCCCACTATCATTAATTGGTGTGGCAATGGTTATGCAAGCTTTTGGCTTCTCTTGGAATTTGATGACACTGCTCGCAATGGTATTGGCTATCGGCCTCGTGGTAGATGATGCCATCGTTGTATTGGAAAACGTCGACCGTCATATAAAAGAAGGTGAGTCTCCGTTTCGTGCAGCCATCATTGGTACTCGAGAAATAGCCGTTCCCGTTATCGCCATGACACTGACGCTTGGTGCGGTATATGCGCCTATTGCAATGATGGGCGGAATCACAGGTTCACTCTTTAAGGAATTTGCCTTAACGTTAGCCGGTGCGGTATTTGTGTCAGGGATCATCGCCCTTACGCTCTCACCGATGATGTGTTCAAAAATGCTTAAAGCCAATGAGCAGCCAAGCAAGTTTGAATTAACCGTTCATCACTTCCTTGATCGCATGACAAACCGCTACGAGAAAATGCTTGGCGGTGTTATGAAAATGCGTCCAGTCGTGATTGTATTTGCCCTCATCGTGTTTGGAACCCTGCCACTGCTGTTTAAGTTTATCCCAAGTGAACTTGCCCCTGCTGAAGATAAGGGTGTGTTAATGATGATGGGTACCGCCCCGTCAACGTCAAACTTGGATTACATCGAAAATACCATGGAAAAGGTCAACAACATCCTCAACGAGCAGGATGAAGTCGCCTATGCTCAGGTATTCTCAGGGGTGCCAAACTCAAACCAAGCGTTTGGTATCGCTTCAATGGTACCGTGGAGTGAACGAGAAGCCAGTCAGGCAGATGTGGTTAAGCGCGTTACTGACTTGGTTAAAGACGTTCCTGAAATGGCGGTAACAGCCTTCCAGATGCCTGAGTTGCCAGGAGCAGGTTCAGGCTTACCTATTCAGTTTGTGATTACCACACCAAGCAGTTTTGAAAGCTTATTCCAAGTAAGTAGCGATGTTTTGGATAAAGTGAAAAGTAATCCAATGTTTGTCTATTCCGACCTTGATCTGAACTACGATTCAGCAACCATGAAAATCAAGATCGATAAAGACAAAGCAGGCGCATATGGTGTGACCATGCAAGATATCGGCATCACCTTAAGTACCATGATGGCAGATGGTTATGTTAACCGTATTGACCTTAATGGTCGCTCATACGAAGTGATTCCACAGGTTGAGCGTAAATACCGCCTGAACCCAGAGTCACTTAAAGGCTACTATGTACGAGCTGCTGACGGTAATGCTATCCCCTTAGGTAGCCTTGTGAATATTGATGTTGTTGCAGAGCCTCGTGCGTTGCCTCACTTCAATCAACTTAACTCAGCAACAGTGGGGGCAGTACCTGCGCCAGGTGTGGCAATGGGTGATGCTATTAGTTGGTTCCAAAATGAAGCGGTGAATACCCTACCGACAGGTTACCAGTATGACTTCATGGGTGAAGCTCGTCAGTTTGTAACCGAAGGTAATGCTCTGTACACGACGTTTGCTCTCGCACTGGCTATCATCTTCTTAGTGTTGGCGATCCAGTTCGAATCGCTACGTGACCCATTAGTTATTATGGTTTCTGTACCATTGGCAATTTGTGGTGCCTTGATCTCCTTGGCATGGGGAGCGGCATCGATGAATATCTACTCGCAAGTAGGTTTGATCACGCTAATTGGCTTGATCACCAAACACGGTATTTTGATTTGTGAAGTAGCAAAAGAGGAGCAACTGCACAATCAAAAAGATCGCATGGCTGCAGTGATGGAGGCAGCTAAAATCCGTCTACGTCCGATTCTAATGACGACAGCGGCAATGATTGCTGGTTTGATCCCTCTCCTCTACGCCACAGGAGCTGGTGCCGCACAGCGCTTCAGTATTGGTATTGTCATTGTTTCTGGCCTTGCTATTGGTACGGTCTTCACTTTATTTGTGCTACCGGTAATTTACACTTACCTTGCAAGCATTCATAAGCCTTTGCCAGTCTTCCTTGAAGATAAGGACTTAGAGAAACTAAAGCGAGCAGATGAAGCCCGTAATGCATTAAAAGATGCCCGGGATTGTTAATTGCAAGCTTAATCTAAAGAGGCCGCTATCGCGGCCTCTTTTATTTTGTACAATCATCAACGACAATCTCCATCGATTTGAATAAAATAACGATAACAGATTAAAAACCCCTTACGGAGTGAACCACGCTATGTTTGATCCAAAGAAACTTGAGCAAGTCGCCAAACAAATCCAAGACTCGATGCCACAGCCCGTTAAAGAGCTTGGCAACGATGTTGAACAAAAAGTTCGCCAAGTGATCCAAGCACAGCTTGGTAAACTTGACGTTGTGAGTCGTGAAGAGTTTGATGTACAGACACAGGTTTTATTGCGTACACGTCAAAAGCTAACCGCTCTTGAGCAAAAGATGGAAGCGCTAGAAAGTAAACTAAGCAGTGAAGATAAGAGTGAATAAAGAGCACGCTTAAAGGGCTCCTTCTGCTTTATTTATATTAAGTCCATTAAAAAAGCCCAAATGCATGGCATTTGGGCTTTTCTTTATTCAGCTTTTTGTGACGTTACTAACCACCAACAGCAATACGCTGCATGTCAGTCATGTAGCCACGAAGTTCTTGGCCAATAGACTCTACTGGATGATTACGAATAGCTTCGTTTACTTCAATTAGCTTTTGATTGTCAGCAAAATTAGATTCTTCATTTATACCTTTACCGATCACGTCAGTCGCGACATTTGGCATAAACTTCTCACGTAGCAACGGTGTTGCAACATTTGCAAACAGGTAGTTACCATATTCAGCCGTATCCGAGATAACAACGTTCATTTCATACAAACGCTTACGAGCAACTGTATTCGCAATTAACGGTAATTCATGTAGCGACTCATAATAAGCTGACTCTTCAATGATGCCTGATGCTGTCATCGCTTCAAACGCCAACTCAACACCTGCGCGTACCATTGCAACCATCAAAATACCGTTATCAAAGTACTCTTGCTCTGAAATTTCAACATCAGAGTCTGGATAGTTTTCAAACGCTGTTTCAGCCGTTTCACCACGCCAACCTAGAAGATCCGTATCATCATTTGCCCAGTCAGCCATCATCGTAGATGAGAAATGACCTGTAATAATATCATCCATATGCTTATTATATAGCGGACGCATTAAGTCTTTCAGCTCTTCTGATAACTCAAACGCTTTGATTTTAGCTGGGTTTGATAGACGATCCATCATGTGAGTAACGCCACCAAACTTCAGAGCTTCAGTGATCGTTTCCCAACCGAATTGCAGCAATTTACCAGCATAAGAAGCATCAATGCCATCAGCAATCATCTTCTCATAACAAACGATAGAACCCGCTTGTAGCATGCCACACAAAATCGTTTGCTCACCCATCAAATCAGATTTAACTTCCGCAACGAACGAAGATTCAAGTACGCCAGCACGGTGACCACCAGTACCTGCAGCCCATGCTTTCGCAATTTCCAGACCATCTCCCTGTGGATCATTTTCTGGGTGCACAGCGATTAGCGTTGGAACACCAAAGCCACGCTTATATTCTTCACGGACTTCTGTGCCAGGACATTTTGGTGCAACCATCACGACAGTCAAATCAGGACGAATCTGCATACCCTCTTCAACGATATTAAATCCATGAGAGTAACCTAGTGTCGCACCTTCTTTCATTAATGGCATCACCGTCTCTACAACATTAGAGTGCTGCTTGTCAGGTGTTAGATTTACAACAAGATCTGCCTGAGGAATAAGTTGTTCGTAGCTACCAACTTCAAAACCATTTTCTTTAGCATTTTTAAAAGATTGGCGTTGTTCATCAATTGCAGCTTGGCGTAAGGCATAAGCAACATTTAATCCCGAGTCGCGCATATTTAGACCTTGATTGAGGCCTTGAGCACCACAACCAACGATAACGACTTTTTTACCTTTAAGAAAATCGGCTTCATTAGCAAACTCAGCACGATCCATGAATCGGCAGCGACCTAGTTGATCTAACTGCTGGCGTAGATTTAGGGTATTAAAATAATTAGCCATAACAACAAACTCCGTGAATTCTTTTCCTTGGGCCGACATATACTTGTCGAATAAGCTGATAGTAAATCACTCACTTTGTTGCGCAAAGTGATATATTCACAATAACTTATTGCAAAAAATGCAACGTGCTATATGAATATAAAAACCTTGCAACTATTTCTTCATCTATGTGATTCCAATAGCTTTAGCCAAACCGCCCAAGCTATGCATATTAGCCCCTCAGCACTAAGCCGCATTATTCAGCGCCTTGAAGATGAGCTGGGACAAAACTTATTCATTAGAGACAACAGAAGTGTAGAGTTAACATCGGCAGGTAAAACCCTACTTCCTACCGCCGCATTGATAGTGTCAAACTGGCAAGAAGTAAAAGCAGAGCTAAATACCCAGAAAATAAAGCTTCGAGGGAAACTTAAACTTTTCTGTTCTGTAACAGCAAGCTATAGCCACTTGCCTGATATCTTAAACAAATTCCGCAAATTGTACCCTCAGGTTGAAATTCAATTAATAACTGGCGATCCCGCTCAAGCCATCGAAAAGGTTCAACAAGATGAAGCTGACATCGCGATTGCCGCCAGGCCAGACAGTTTGCCAGCAAAGCTTACCTATATCGAACTAGATAGTGTTTCAATGTCTGTGATTGCACCATTACTTCCACCTGCCAATCTTCAAAAACAATTAACTGATCCACCATCATGGGAAGAGCTACCCTATATTTTACCAGAGTCTGGAACGGCACGAGATCGGGCTGACCGCTGGCTAAAAAGTAAAAAGATACAACCCAATATCTATGCACAAGTGGGAGGTCATGAAGCTATCGTCAGCATGGTGGCACTCGGATGTGGAATAGGAATAGCACCCGACGTTGTTATCGATAATAGCCCCATGAGCAATAAGATAAAACGGCTTGATAAAGAAGCAATTCAGCCACTTCAACTAGGTCTCTGCTGTAAGCAAAGTCGTCAGGCTGAGCCATTGTTAAACGCACTACTTCAATTGTTTTAAGTTCGGTTGTACATGCATAAGCCTATCGCTGCGGAAACGGAGCAACTTAGAAGGTAACTTTATACGGTGATGAAATTAGCACTCTCAGCTCCAATACATAGAGTACCGCGATTAACAATCGCTAAAGAGACACAATAGGCAGGCTCAACCTAGTTACTTATACCAATCTGGATAAGTAATTGATCTAAGTATTGCGCAGGAAAAATGGTTGTTATCAAGACAGATATTGCAGTAACTAGTGGTTCTAATTACAAAATCTCTAATGTAGAGAACAGAGGTTTTAACCAGTAAGACTGATCAAGCACTTATGTAGGTTGGTATTACATTCAAGCGGAATTCTAGCCGCAGGCTCGAAAGTCCTTTTCCCATACTGCAGGCATAAAAAAACCCGAGTCGTTAGACTCGGGTTTAGTATAAGTGGCGGAGCGGACGGGACTCGAACCCGCGACCCCCGGCGTGACAGGCCGGTATTCTAACCAACTGAACTACCGCTCCACACGGTGATAAATACTCGCGTATCTATCCGATATCCATCGTTCAATATGAATATCTAAATTGGGAGCCTGGCGATGTCCTACTCTCACATGGGGAAACCCCACACTACCATCGGCGCTATTACGTTTCACTACTGAGTTCGGCATGGGATCAGGTGG